>DATCQX010000078.1:0-26994 GCA_036569285.1 Streptomyces sp. | reverse complement strand
CCGCACCCCCCGCCCCCGTGTCCCTCGCGTTCGTCCGACGACGGACGCCCCATGACCGCCGGACGACCAATGATCGTCGAGAAGGCATTGAGACCGCGCCTCTAGCGTTCCGGCCATGCGCGTACTCTTCGTGACACTGGCCGTCAAGACACACTTCTTCGTTCAGGCCCCCTTGGCGTGGGCCCTGCGTGCTGCTGGGCACGAGGTCTACGTCGCCAGCCAGCCGGAGCTCATGGACGACATCACCGCGACCGGCCTCACCGCTGTGCCGGTGGGGCCGCCGCTCGCGGCGGAGGCGGGAATGGAGGTCTCCCGCCGCCAGCAGGAGGCGGTCGCCGCACGGCTCGCCGACCCGCCCAACCCGCAGGACCTGATGAGAATCCAGGAACTGCGCCCCGAGAAACTCACCTACGACTTCACCCACGGCGTGTTCACGGTGATGACCGCGGGCGTGTTCCAGAACTTCTCCGCCCAGCGGACGATCGACGACCTGGTGGACCTGGGCCGGCACTGGCGGCCCGACCTGGTCATCTGGGACATGACCATGATGGGCGCGGCCGTCGCCGCCGAGGCCTGCGGCGCGGCACACGCCCGGCTGCTGTACGGCCTGGACCTCGTGGGCCGGATGAGGGAGAGCTACCTGGCCGAGGCCGGCCGCCGCGACCCCGCGCTGCGGGAGGACCCGCTCGAAGAGTGGCTCACCCGTGCGAGCGCCGGCTACGGGGGCCGGTTCTCCGAGGAACTGGTGGTCGGGCAGTGGACCATCGACCCCACACCCTCCTCGATGCGCCTGGCCGTCGACCACCCGTACGTCCCGGTCCGGCACATCCCGCACAACGGACGGGCCGTCGTGCCCGACTGGCTGCGCGAACCGCCGAAGCGGCGGCGGGTCTGCCTGACCCTCGGCGTCTCCTTCCGCGATGTGCAGGGCGGCGGCCAGGCCTCGGCCTCGACGCTGCTCGAAGCGCTCGCCGAACTGGACGCCGAAGTCGTGGCGACGCTGTCGCCCCAGCAACGGGAGGCCGCCGGAACACTGCCCGACAACGTGCGGGCCGTCGACTTCGTGCCGCTGAACGAACTGCTGCCGAGCTGCTCGGCCATCGTCCACCACAGCGGCTACGGCACCTGGCAGAACGCCCTGGTCCACGGCGTACCGCAGGTGGCCGTGGCCAGTGACGTGTGGGACGGCGTGCCCAGGGCGGAGCTGATCGACAAGGCCGGAGCGGGCCTCGCCCTGCCGGTGGACGCCGCTCCCGAGGAGATCCGGGACGCCGTCGCGCTGGTGCTGGACGACGCGTCGTACGCGGACAAGGCGGCGGCGCTGGCCGCGGAGATCCGTGCGACACCCACGCCGGCCGACATCGTCCCGGAACTGGAGCGACTGACCGCCGCGCACCGGCGACCGGCGTAGCGGCACACCGCCGTCGCCCGCTGGAACGCCGCTGGAGGATCACTCGCGTTCCGCTCGACGGCGCTGGGCGCGGTGCCGGGGTGCGGACAGACAGCGTCGAGGAGTCCGAGAGCGGCCTCGCCTAGCGTCCGGGGCATGGTGGCGACTCTGAGTGAGAACGAACTGGGGTACGTCCTGCTGACTCTGCGGGCCGGCCAATGGATCATGGGCACCAAAGGCGACCCGTACGGGCTCGTGCTGCGGGCGGCCGACGACGACCCGCACGCCGTCGGGCGCGCGGCCCGCGAGCGGGGTGCCCTCTTCTGGAGCAGTGCCGAGGCCTGGGTGACGGCCGGCCACGAGCAGGTCGCGGCGGCCTTGGACGATCCCCGGCTGACCCCGAGCCCACGTGCGGGCCGGGTGCCGCTCGACGAGGAACGGCCCGCCCCGTGGGTGGTACCCGGGCTGCGGGACGTGCTGCCCCTCGCGGGGCTGCCGACCGAACTGGACCGGCACGAGTACGAGCGGCTGCGGGACCTGGCGGCCTCCACGATCGCGGACACCGCGGCCTCGCGGCGATGGCAGGAGGCCGCCGACCGGATCTTCCTCGACCGTATCGACGGCCTGGGGGAGCGGTTCGACCTGATGGCCGATCTCGTCCGGCCGGCCGTGGTGGCGTTCACCGGGCTGCTGCTCGGCATGGAGCCGGACTCGCGGCACGGTGCCCGGTTCGCGCTCCTCGGCGAGCGGGCCGCGGGCGCGCTCGACGCGACGCTGTGCCCGCCCGCCCCGGCCACGGCAGGGCGGCTGACGGCCACGATGCCGGAGCTGTCCGGGCTGCTCACCGAGGTGATCGGCGCGGCGACAGGGGACGACAGTGTCGTCGCCCGGCTGCTGGGCGCCGCGTCAGCTGACGGGTCACCCCTCGACGCGGATGTCCGCACGGTGAGCGCGCTGCTCGCGACGGGCGGCACCGAGCTGGCCGCCGATCTGCTGTGCAACGCGGTCGACGCGCTGCTGGACCATCCCGGCCAGTGGGAACTGCTCCGCGCGGACCCCGGCCTCGTGCCCGCGGCGATCGACGAGACGCTCCGGTACGCGCCGCCGGTCCGGCTTCACCGGCTGTACGCGCGGGAGGAGTTCGAGCTGGCCGGCAACACGATCGCCGAGGGCGAGGAAGTGGTGGTGCTGATCGAGGCGGCCCAGCGTGATCCCTCGGTCCACGAGGCTCCCGACCGCTTCGACCTCCGGAGGGCGACCCGCGCCCGCCACTTCGTGCACGCCGAGGGCGTCTGGACCGGCCTCGTCGGCCCGCTGGTCCGGCTCCAGGCGGAGGCGGGACTGCGTGCCGTCGTGACCGCCGTCCCACGGATCAGCCGTACGGGCGAGGTACTGCGCCGCCTCAGGTCGCCCCTCACCCGTGGTGTGCTGCGCTTCCCCGTGACCGGCGGCGCGTGAGCGCGGGGCGGTCGGAGAGGGTCGACTCCAGGAGTTCCGCCGCGTAGGCGAGGGCGAGCGGGGCGTAGCGGTAACGGGCCGTGCCGTCCGGCGCGCGGTCCGCGTCCAGCAAGTGGTGGTCGACCAGGGTCTCCAGGACGCGTTCCGTGCCGGAGACCCGCCGGCCCAGCACCCCGGCCGCCCGCGCGGCGGTGAACGGGGCGTCCCCGCACATGCCGAGCAGCCGGAACGCGGCCTGCTCGGCGCGGCTCAGGTTCCGGTAGCTCACGTCGAACCGGGGCCGCACGTCGAGGTCCCCGCACCGGGCCTCGTCCAGGATGCGCGGGGTGGTGGCCAGCACGTCGGCCAGGTCACGCAGCGAGCGGCCGGGCAGGGCCGCGAGGCGCCCGCCCACAGCGCGCAGGGCCAGCGGATGCCGCCCCAGGAGCGTCACGATCGTGTCCGCGGCCTCGGGTTCCCGGGCCGTGCGCTGCCCGCCGGCCGCGCGGGCCAGCAACTGCCCGCCCTCGGACGTGCCGAGCGGGCCGAGTTCGACGACGCGCGCGGTCGCCGTCGGCCGGGGCATCCGGCGGCGGCTGGTGGCCAGCACGGCGCAGCGCCGGCCTCCGGGCAGCAGAGGACGTACCTGCTCCGCCGAGGCGGCGTCGTCGAGGACGACCAGAACGCCGCACCCGGCGGTGAGGTCACGGAACAGGGCCTGCCGTTCCGCGATGCCCGGCGGTATGCGGACGGCGGGTACCCCCAGGGCGCGCAGGAACTCGTCCAGCACCCCGAGCGGGGCACGAGGGTGGTCCGAGGAGCCGCGCAGGTCCGCGTACAGCAGCCGGTCCGGGAAGCGGGTGCGCAGCGTGTGCGCCGCGTGGACGGCCAGGACGGTCTTGCCGATGCCGGGCGGCCCCGTCACCACGCCGACGGCGGGCTCCGTGGCCGCCGGGCCCCGCCGGAGCCCCGACAGCGCGTCCGTCAGCTCGTCGAGCTCGGCCTCGCGTCCGACGAAGTCCACGAGGTCGTGCGGCGGATGGGCCCAGGCGGTGAACGGGTCGGCCGGACCCGGGCCCTCGGCGTCCGTGGACCTGAGCGGAGGCGCGGACCGGAGAGAGGGTCCCGTCCGCGCCGGTACCGGCCCGCGCGGCGACATCGCGAGGGCGCCGTCCGTGTCCGCGACCACGGACAGGGCCGAGGGCCCCGGGGGAGCGGCGAGCGTGACGACGGTCGCGCCGGCGGGAACCCGCGCGGGCACCGGCACAGGTGCCGGCGCGGCGAGGGTCTGAGGGGTGTCCTGCGCCGCCCCGCCGGACGAGACGGTCACCCGGCCCAGGGGGCGAGTGGGAGCGGGTGCGCCCTGGCCGGGGTCGGTCAGCAGGGTCTGGTGCAGGAGCGCCAGGTCCCGGCCCGGTTCGAGGCCGAGGTCGTCGAGCATGGTGCGCCGCAGGCTCCGGTACAGCTCAAGTGCCTCGTGGCGTCTGCCCGACCGGTGCAGGGCGAGCATCAGCAGGGCGTGCAGATGCTCGTGGTGAGGGTGGGCCAGGACGAGGGACTTGAGTTCGCTGACGACTTCCCGGTGCCGGCCCAGTTCCAGGTCCGCCTCGATCCGCAGTTCGAGGATGTGGAAGCGCAGCTCTTCGAGCCGGGTGACGTACGAGCGCAGACGCCCGCCGGCCGTGACGCCCGCGAGTGCCGGGCCCCGCCACCGGGAGAGGGCGAAGCCCAGTGTCCGGGCGGCCGCCGTCGTGTCGCCCCGGCGGAGAAGTTCCTTGCCGTCGGCGGCCTCACGTTCGAAGCGGTGGACGTCGACGTGGTCCGGTGGCACGAGCAGGCTGTAGCCGCCCGGCAGGGTGCGCACCAGCGCGTCCTCGCCCTGCCCGGCGAGGATTTTCCGGAGCTTGTAGATGTACGTCTGCACGGTGGTGACGGCGCTCGGCGGAGGCGTTTCCTGCCACAGTTCGTCGATCAGCTCGGACGCCTGTACGACGGTGCCGTGCCGCAGCATGAGAAGTGCGACGACCTGCCGTGCCTTGGGTGCCGTCGGCATGACATCGCGCCCTCGCGAGAGAAACTCCACAGGGCCCAGCATTCGGCATTCCATGTATTCCTCCGGTCCCTCTTCCTCCTGTCACGCGTCCCCGGCGTCGACATAGCGGTCGAGGAGCCCGTCGAGATAGGGCGGGCCGCCCGGCGGACACGCCTGCGGTACCAGCAGCCGCAGGCGCTCGACGGACACCAGCGTCCGCGCCGCGCCGCTGTCGACCACCCGCCGCACGGCGCGCGTCCGCAGCCTTCGCTCCACGCCCGTGACGATGTCCTCGACCGCGTACGGCGTGCCCGACGCGACGTTCACCGTCTCGTCCCGCACACCCCGCGAGAGAAGCCCGTCCACCGCCCTGACCACGTCACGGACGTCCACCAGGTCGCGGTGCGCGCCCCGGTACACGGTCACCGCGCCCGCGGCGACCTGCCGGACCAGGGTCGGCAGCAGCTGGTGCGGACGCTGGCCCCGGCCGACCACGTGACTCAGCCGCAGGACCAGCCACGGGGCGCCGGACGCTCGCACCGACTCCTCCAGCGACAGCTTGTGCCGGCCGTACGCGGTCTCCGGGGCGAGCGGGGCGGACTCGTCCGCCGGCGTCGTCGTCGTGCCGTACAGCGCGTGCGAGGCGGTGGACAGGAAGACGAGCAGGCGCCCCGAGCGGCGGCACGACGCGGCGGTGGCCATGACCAGATCCCGTTCGCGCCGGAATTCCGCCTCGGCGTCCACGACGGTGGTCGACACCCCCGCGGCCAGCACGGTGACTCGGGGGTGCGAGGCCGCCAGCGCTGTGAGAGAACCGGCCAGGAATCCCCGTCCGATGATGTCCATCAGCCTTCCTTCCCGGAACCGCGACGGCACGTGTGACGGTGCCGAGTGAACAGCTCGCACGCGTGCGCAGGCCAGTGGCGGACGCCCGCGCACGCCGCGATTAGAAGAAGATCTAAGACCGGGCGGCCCGGCCGTCACGGGCCCCGGAGACCGGTTACGTTCGCCAGCGAACCGACCAGATCCGGGGAGATGCCCTACATGCCCAGCAGCGAACGGCCCCCGCTCGTCCGGGAGCGGCCCGATGCGACGGTACGGCCCAGCACGACGGTGAGGACCGGTACGGCGCCGCCCGCCGGTCAGGACCGGCTGGCCGCGTTCCGGCGGTGGTTCGACGAACGCGCCCATGTCAACCGCATGGACATCACCCGCGTCCCGCTGCACGCGACGACCGGGTGGCTGATCGAGCCCGGCACGGGCAACCTCTGCCACACGAGCGGCAGGTTCTACTCCGTCGAGGGCCTCCAGGTGCAGACCGACGGGGAGTGGCACCCGCAGTGGATCCAGCCCGTCATCGTGCAGCCCGAGACGGGTGTGCTCGGCCTGCTGGTGAAGGAGGAGGGCGGCACCCTGCACTGTCTGATGCAGGCGAAGGTCGAGCCGGGCAACATGGGCGGCCTGCAACTGTCGCCGACGGTCCAGGCCACCAGGAGCAACCTCACCGGTGTGCACGGTGGCCGGGCGGTGCGGTACGTCGAGTACTTCACGGACAGGCGGCACGGGCGGGTCGTGGCGGACTCCTTGCAGTCGGAACAGGGGAGCTGGTTCCTCGGCAAGCGCAACCGCAACATCATCGTCCAGGTCTTCGACGAGGTCCCGCTGGGGGACGACTTCCGCTGGTTCACCCTGGACGAGATCGGCGAGCTGCTGCACTGGGACAACCTCGTCAACATGGACTCACGGACGGTCCTGTCCTGTCTGCCGCCCGCCCTCGTCGCCCGTGTCCGCGAGGGCACACCGTCCGCGGACGACGACTTCAGCGCCGCGGTGCGCGCGTCGTTCGCCGGGCAGGGGCGGCCGGTGCACGCGTCGGGCGAGGTGCTCAGCCGGCTCACCGACGCGCGTATGCGCCACCGGGTCCTACGGCGGCGGGTGCCGCTCGACCGGGTCCGTGACGACGGCTGGCAGGTGTCCGAGGACGAGATCGCCCGCCCCGACGGCAAGTACTTCAGGATCGTCGGGGTCGAGGTGCGGGGAGCCGGCAGACGCGAAGTCGCCAGCTGGGCGCAGCCCTTGCTCGCCCCGACGGGACAGGGCACGGTCACCCTCGTGGTACGGCGCATCGGTGACGTGCTGCACGCCCTGGTGCGCTGCCGGGTGGAGGCTGGCACGCTCAACGTGGCCGAACTCGGCCCGAGCGTGCAGCACCTGCGGGCGAACTACGCCGACCTGCCCGAGGCGGGCCGTCCGCCCGAGCTGGAGCAACTCGTCCCCGGCAAGGCCCTGACCCGGTTCGACGCCGTGCACTCGGAGGAGGGCGGCCGGTTCCATCACGCCGTCAACCGCTACCGTGTCGTCGAGGCGATCGACGGCGAACTGCCCGACCCGCCGCAGGACTTCATGTGGGTGACGCTGGCACAGCTCGCCGACCTGCTGCGGCACAGCAACTACCTCAACGTGGAACTGCGCAGCCTCATCGCCTCCCTGCACACCCTGTGAGCCTTCCGGAGTGACGACACCCATGAGGAATCAACGCCCCCTGCGCCTCGGCGTACTGGGCTGTGCCGACATCGCCCGGCGGCACATGCTGCCGGCTCTCGTGGCCGACGAGGACATCACGGTGGTGGCCGTGGCGAGCAGGACCGCCGCCAAGGCGGCGAGCTTCGCCGAGACTTTCGGCTGCGCACCCGTCCACGGCTACGAACGGCTCCTCGCCCGGACCGACATCGACGCCGTGTACATCCCGCTGCCCGCGATGCTGCACGCCGAGTGGGTGGACCGGGCGCTCGCGTCGGGGCGGCACGTGCTGGTGGAGAAGCCACTGACCGCGAGCCACGCGCGGACGGCCGCGCTCGTCGCCCGGGCCCGCGCGCGGAAACTGGTGCTCTTCGAGAACTTCATGTTCACGCACCACTCCCAGCACGCGCGGGTCAGGGCACTGCTGGAGAGCGGCGAGATCGGTGAACTCCGCGCCTTCTCCGCCACGTTCACCATCCCGCCCCGGCCCGCCCACGACATGCGCTACGACCCGGCGACCGGCGGGGGCGCGCTCCTGGACGTCGGAGTCCACCCCGTGCGCGCGGCCCTCTCCTTCCTCGGCCCCGATCTGGAGGTGGCGGGCGCCGTACTGCGCCGGGACGCCCGCGGTGGTGCCGTGCTGTCCGGCCACGCGCTGCTGCACACCCGCGAGGGGGTGGCGGCCCGGATCGCCTTCGGCATGGAACACGCCTACACCTGCGCGTACGAGCTGCACGGCGCCACCGGACGGCTGACCCTGGACCGGGCTTTCACCCCGCCCGCCGACCACCGTCCCGTGGTGCGGATCGAACGGCCGGACGGAATCCAGGAGCTCCACCTGGAACCGGACCACCAGTTCGCCAACACCGTACGGGCGTTCGCCGCCGCCGTGCGGCACGGAACGGGACGCGACACCTACGCCGACCTCTCGCTCCAGCAGGCCGCCCTGATCGACGCGATCACCACGCGGGCGACAACGGCGACCGTGCGCACGCCGCAGGCGCACGCACGGCGCTGACGTCACAGGCCGTGAGCGGCCAGGAACTTCTCCACGGGCGCCAGCAGCGCGGGCGCCGCCTCGACGATCAGATGGCCCGACGGGATCTCCGCGTACTCGGCGCCCGCGATGCCGTCGGCGAGCGCGCGCGAGCCCGCCGGGGAGACGAAGAGGTCCTCCACGGGCGCGACGACCAGCGTCGGCACCGTGATCCGTTCGAGGTCGGCGCTCACGTCCACCGTCCGGGCCAGCGTGAACTGCTCCTCGGCACCCGGCTCGACGGATTCCGCGATCTTCCGCACCGCGTACTCGACCTGGTCCGGTGTGAACGCCGACAGCATGGTGTCGCCGAACGCCGTCAGGACGGCGAGCCGCGCGTATCCCGTGAAGTCCCGCCGCGCCAGGCAGTCCAGGAACGCGGCGACGGCGATCCGCATGCGCTGGTCGGGGACGGCGAAGCCCGCCGTCAGGACCAGCCCCTTCACCCGCTCGGGGTGGCGGACCGCGGCCCGTACCGCCACCGCGGCACCGAGCGAGTGACCGAGCACGGTGAAGGTGTCCTGGCCGGCCGTGTCGGCCGCCGCCACGATCGCGTCGGCCAGCCCGTCGAGTGTGAGCGGCCCCTCGGCGCGCGGGGTGCCGGCGGAGCCCGGGTAGTCCGGCGCGACGACGGTGTGCCCGGCGGCCAGCGTGGGGACGACCGTGCCGAAGTCGTTCTCCGCTCGCGTGCCCACGTCGTGCGCGAGCAGAAGAGCGGGACCGGATCCTGTGACAGCGGTGGAAAGCGCAGGTGAAAGAGACGTCATGGCGATCACTGTAGGGAGGGAACGGCCCTCAAATCCCTTGAGCACATTAGACGTTCTTCTCGATCTCAGTCCCTAGAGTCGTCGGCATGTCAGATGAATCGCTTGCGTTCCGTCCCCTGACCACGGCGGTCTCCGGCAGCGGCCCGGCCGTCCTGCTCGTGCCCGCGTCGGCCGGCACCATCGAGGACAGTTTCGATCCGCTGCCCACGCTGCTGGCCGAGAGCCGTACGGTCGTCGCACCGGAGTACCCGGGTGCCGCCGGCGAGCCGTTCGACGGCCGTGCGCTGACCCTCGACAACCTCGCCGACGCGTACGTGGCCGCTGCCGTCGCCGCCGGTCAGGAGTCCTTCACCGTCGTCGGCCACTCGCTCGGCGCCGCGGTGGCGGTACGCGCCGCGGTCCGCCACCCCGAGCGGGTCAAGGGGCTGGTCCTGACGGCGGGCTTCGCCGTTCCCGACCAGCGCATGCGGATCACCATCGCCATGCTCCTGGACTGCCTCGCCCGCCGAGACTTCCGCGGCTACTCCCGCCTCATGACCCTGAGCTGCGTCGACGCGAGCCTCGTCAACCTGCTGCCGCTCGGCGAGGTGTACCGCGCCCTGGGAGAGCTGGCGGAGCTGGTCTGGCCCGGAGCCGAGGAGCACTACAGGTTCCTGCGGACCGTGGACGTCACGCAGGACCTGGCCCGCGTCGACGTCCCCACACTGGTCATCGCGACGACCGAGGACACCTTCGTCTCCCCGGCCGGCTCGCGCTTCCTCGCCGACAACATTCCGGGGGCGCAGTACACGGAGCTCCCGGCCGGACATCTCCTCAACCTCGCGCACACCGAACCCTGGAACGAACTGATAGCCAAGTTCTTCACGGAGCACGGCATCTGACAGAGGGTCGGCTCAGCCAGAGCTGTGCGCCGACGAACGCAACGCCTCGGCCAGCCCGGCCCTGCCCGGGATGCCCAGCTTGCGGTACACCTTCGTCAGCGCCTTCTCCACCGCCCGTGACGTCACTCCGGCGTTCCGGGCGATCTCCGGGTTCGTCCGGCCCCGCGCCGCGAGACTCGCGACCCGCAGTTCGGTGGCGGTCAGCACGGCCGTCCCCGTCGCCGGGACGGGCGTCCGCGGCTCGGAGCCGGCCGGGGTGCGAACACGCCGGGCGGACCGGCTCATGCCGCACTCGTCGGCGAGTTCACGCGCGTACCGCAGATGCTCCTTCGCCTTCGGGTCGGCGAGGGCCTGGAGCTGCCTGCCCAGCACGTGATGCGCCTTGGAGCGCTCCCACCGGTCCGCGGAGTCCTCCAGCACCCGTGCCGACTCCCGCAGGAACGCCAGCCCCTCCTCGCCTCCCCGCACCTCGCCCCGGATCCGCAGCACCCGGCCGAGAGTGGCCGGTGCCCCCCAGGCCAGCGCGGACGCGTACGCCTCCTCGATCAGCGGCAGGGCCTGAACCTGTTCCCCCGACCGCCAGTACAGCTCGGCCGCGACGGCACGCCAGGGGATCAGCGCGGGGTTGTTCCACCCCAGCCGCTCCAGCAGCCGGCCGGAACTCACGATCTGCTGGACGCCGTCGCCCGGGTCACCGCCGACGGCCGCCTCCACACCCGACAGGAACCGCTCGACGGGTGTGGTGACGGACAACTGGTGGCCGGGCAGACCGACACCCTCGCGCAGCCGTGCGGCGAGCCCGGCGCCGTCGGTCTCCAGCGCCAGCTCACCCATCGCGATCAGCGCGGTGGGACCGCAGTGCTCCAGGCCGACCCCGCCACCCTCGACCGCCTCCAGGGCACGGGCCAGCGCGGGCAGCGGCTTCCCGGACACCTTCAGCAGCCACGCCTCCTCGACGAGCGCCGCCGGATGCGCCGACGGCCCCCGGCCGCTCCCGCCGGCCCGCTCCAGCCACGGCGTCACCCGGCCCGGCGCGTCCGCCGCGGCCAGCGTGAACACCACGAGGGGAAGGGTGGAGTGCACATGGTCCCGGGTGGCGGGCTCGCGCTCCAGGATGCGCTCGCTCAGCCGCGCCGCCTCCCGCGCGGTCGTCCGGCCCGCCAGCACGGCCGCGTACAGCAGCACGGCGGCCAGCTCGCGCTCGGCCACGGTGTCCAGCGGCACGTCCGGGCCCAGCGCCTTGAACCGCTCGGCGCCCGCCTCCAGCAGCGGACGCTCCGGCAGGTCCGGATAGAGGCAGCGGGCCTCCAGGCTGAGCGCCACCTCCCGCAGCGGCCCCGGCAGCCGGTCGGCCGGCCCCAGCTCCGCCGCCGTCAGCCGGACACGCTCACGCACATGAGGCAGACCGTGGCCGACGGCCATCGGCGAGAGCCGCGCGGCGACGGCCGCCCGCTCACCCGGGGACGACTGGAGCGGCACGGCCTGAACGAGATGCCGCACGGACGCCGACGGGTCGACATCCCGCTCGGCGACACCGAGAGCGGCGAGCAGCGCCCCCCGCTCCCCGCCGTCCGCGGGGGTGTCGAGCAGCGCCCGGCGCAGATACGCGGCAGCCGCCTTCGGCCGGCCCGCCGCCAGGGCGGTCCGGGCGGCCTGCCGCAGCACGCCGACGGCCCAGCGGCCCTGGTCCGCGCCGACCAGCGTCAACTGCTCGGCGGCGGCCTCCACCCGCAGGCTGTCCGCGTGCAGCAACCGGGCGGCCCGCACCCGCAGTTCGTCCTCCTCGGCCGCCGTCATCGACTCCGCGACCGCCTCCCGCACCGAGGGGTGGGTGAAGCGGTACGACGGGTCGTAGGTCAGCAGCCCGAGCCGCCGCAGCCCCCGCTCCGACTCGTCGCCCACCGAGGCGTCCAGCCCCGCGACGGACCGGGCCAGCCCGGCGTCGACCGGGTCGGGCAGGAGCGCCACGGCCCTCACGAGCCGCAACTGCTCCGGCTCCAGGCACGCCAGACAGCTCGGCAGCCGTTCGCGCAGCGCCGCCGGGAGACAACGCCGGACGGCCGGTGCCCGCTCGGCCACCGGCCGCTGTCCGGACGCCGCCAGCTCGGCCAGCACCTCTGTGACGAACAGCGGATTGCCCCCGGTCACCTCGTGGCAGGCCAGGACGAACGCGTCGTCCCCCGGCTCCCCGAACCTCTCGGCCACCAGGGCCGCGACCCCGGCCGCCGACAGCGCGCCCGGCCGCAGGCTGTGGTCCGCGCCACCGACGAACTCCCGCACCGGCTGCCGCTCGGCGCGGGCGCTGCCCTCCCGCACGCTCGCCACGACCACGACCCGGGAGCCGGAAACCCGCTTGGCCAGGTAGTTCAGCCAGGCGAGCGAGGCCTCGTCGGCCCAGTGCAGATCGTCCACGAGCAGCAGCGTCGGCCGGTCGGCCCCCATCCGGAACGCCATCGTGGCCAGCCCGCGCAGGACGGCCTCCGGACGGTCCGCCGACAGCGAGGACATGTCGGGCGGCTCCGCCCCGTCGGCGAACAGCGGCTCGACGTCCTCTCTCACCCCCGCCCACCACCCGCCCAGCGTGGCGGGGGAGGCCTCGTCCAGCGCGAGATCGAACAGCTGCCGTACGACACCGAACGCGTGGTCCTCCTCCACGGGGGAGCCGACGGCGCGCAGCACCCGGAACACCTCCGCGGACCCGCCGTCCGCCAGCGCGTCCAGGAGAGCGGACCTGCCGATGCCGACCGGCCCGCAGACGACCGCCGAAGCCCCCGAACCCCTGCTCGCGGCACCGAGGACGCCGTCCAGGGTCCGCAGCTCGAACCTCCGGTCTTCCAACACGTAACAGACCCCTTGTCACTGTCGCTCGCGACGCCATGGCCGCATGGGTTCCGCCAGGAAACGGGCCTCTCACCCGGGACCGGCCCCGGACACCGGCCCGGTGACCGGGACGGCGGGCGGCCCCGCCGCCAGCAGTGCCGCCGTCCACGCGGCCAGCTCCGGCGCGCCCGGCAGCACGTCCGAACCGCTCACCCCCTCGGCCGCCCGGACGAGAGCATCCTCACCCAGCTCCCGGTCCGAGGCCAGGGCGATGCCCACCGCGACCGTCCCCACGGCACCGGGCTTGCGCCAGGCCGAGGACAGCCGCTGGTGCTCCTCGGCCAGCCGGGCCGCCGCCTCGACGTCCCCGCACACATGCCGGGCGACCGCCGCGAAGTAGCGCCACGAGATGAAGTTCGCATGCACGATCCGCTTGTGCAGCAACCGCCGCCCGCACTCCTCCAGATCGGTGGCGGCGCCGACGGCGTCACCGCCGCCCAGCCGCGCGCAGCCGCGCGCCCACAGCAGCCCGGGCCAGCTCGTGGCATCCCACTCGGCCCCCTGAACGGCCTCCTCGGCCAGGAGCAGGGCCGCGTCGAACCGCGACCTGTACACGTTCAGCACCATCTCCAGCGTGGTGAACCGCGCCCAGACCGAGGGGTGCCAGCGGTGGGCCGGCAGCCGCTCCCGCACCAGGTTCAGATCCAGCTCCGCCTCCTTGAGCCGGACGCAGCGCAGCAGACTCCAGGCACGGGCCTCCAGGGCCCGGGCGTGGACGGTCTCCATGTACTGCTGCGAGGTCTCCGCCAGCACGGCGTCCAGGCCGGCCAGCGCCTCCTCGTACCGGCCGTGCACCACCAGCACCCGGCAGGCCATGATCCGGGCCGCGAACAGGGAACTGTCGCCCCGGGACCGGCCCAGGGCGAGGCGGGCCAGCTCCTGACTGCGCTCGGCGGACCGGCCCTCCAGCATCAGCCGCCAGGCGGTGAGCGCCGCGCGCACCGGATGGCCCGCGAGGTCGGCGGCCGGCGAGGAGTCCAGCAGACGTCTCAGCAACGCGTCGTGGGACCGGTCCTGAGTGGAGGTCAGCTCCAGGGGCCAGGAGGCCTCGGACGACAGCGGCTCGCCGGCCGGGGTGTCCTGGGCCGCGAGCCGGGTCGCGACGCCCTCGACCCCCTTCGAGTACAGCAGGTCGATCGCCCCCAGCCGCAGCGGCGCGAGCACCCCGTCCGCGGTGTCCATGAAGACCTGGACGAGAGGCGCGTCGCCCGCGTGCGGGGACTCCGCCATCTCGGCGGCACCGAGTTCCAGGAGCAGCTGAGCCCGCTGCTCCTCGCCCATGTCCTCCTCCAGGGCCCGTTGCAGACAGCGCGCCGTCGTCACGTTGTCGCCCCGGCCCCGGCTCGCGACGGCCGCCCGGTGCAGGGCCCCCACCGCCCAGCCGTGGCCCGTCCTGCGGGTGCCCAGCAGCAGCCGGGCCAGTTCCTCGTCCCCGATCGCCCACCGGTGACCGAGCCCGGCCGCGGCGGCGTACAGCTCCTCCCGCGCCTCGGGCGCCATCCCCGCCAGCACGCACGCGGCCGTCGCCTCGTCGGACACGGTCCACGGCTCGCCCGGCGCGAGCAGTCCGGCCGCCCGCAGCAGCGCGATCGCCCGAGGCACCGGCAGCGTGCGCGGCCCGGCCAGCCGGCACACCAGCGCGGGGGGCAGTTCCCGGCCGCACACCACGATCGCGCGCAGGAGCAGCACCAGGTCGTCCGGGAGGGTGTCCAGCAGCTCGGACACCTGCTTGCCGGCCGCGTCCCCGGCCCGCGAGGTCAGCTCCGCCAGCGCGCCGGGCGACCAGCTCTGCGGGCCCCGGAGGAGGGGGACGACCTCCGCGCACAGCACCTTGGGACTGCCCCGGGTGGCGCGGGCCGCGGCCTGGACGAACGTCTCGTCGGCCGGGCCGCCGTGCGCCCGCTCCATGACTGTACGGACGCCGGACACGCTCAGCGGCCGCAGTTCGACGGTCACTTCCCCGAGGTCCGAAGGGCCGCCTGCCGCCTGCCGGGGCGAGCCGGGCCCGGCCGAGGTGACCAGGACCACCGGAGCCTGCCGCAGCCGCCGCGACAGCGCGTCGAGCAGGTTCCGGGACCAGGGGTCCGCCCACTCCAGGCCGTCGACCACGACGAGGAGGGAACGCTCCCGCGCCGTCCGCAGAAAGGTCCGGCACAGATCGGCGGTCAGCGCCCGGCCGTCCGGCGCCCGCAGGTCGTCCGGCACGGGACGCTCGCGGGGGTACGCGGGGCCGAGCAGCTGCTGGACGACGCCGTACCTCAGCCCGGACTCCTGGGCCGAGCCACGCCCGGACATCACCCGTACCCCCGACCGCTCGGCGAGGTCCGCGGTCCACCGCAGCAACGCGCTGCGGCCCGAGCCCGGCACCCCGAGCACCCTGACGGCCGCCGACCGGCCCGCGGCCAGCCCGCCCAGTGCGGCCCGCAGCCGCTCGCACGCCTCCTCGCGCTCCACCAGGAGCCCGTCGTGCGGCGGGTGGGGCCACGGTTCCTCCAGCCCTGGCCGCCCGGCCCGCGAAGAGGGCGCTTCGGCCATCACCGGCTCCCCGCCGGACCGCGCGCCAGGGAACCGGCCGGTTCACCGGCTCCGCCCTCGGCCCGCCGTATGTCCTGGCCGTGCCGCCAGCGGGGCAGGGCCCGCGACAGCTCCCGCCGGTTGCCGACACCGAGTTTGCGGTAGGTGGCCGTCAGATGGGTCTCGACGGTGCGCACGGTGATGAACAGCTCGTCGGCGATCCGCTGGTTGCTCACGCCCCGCACGGCCAGCTCCGCGATCTGGAGTTCGGACTTGGTCAACAGGAGACCTGCCGGGCCGCCGGTCGCCTTCCGCAGCCGGCCGCCCGCCCTGACCAGGAGTTCGGCGGCGACACCCGCCGTGGCGTGGGCGCCGGTCCGCGTGGCGAGGTCGACGGCCTGCCGCAGGTGCTTGCGGGCCGCGGCCAGGTCACCAGCCCGCAGCAGCGCGCGCCCCAGCTGGAAGCCGGCCCGGACACGGGAGGACGTGTCCGGTGACGCGGCGAGCACGTCGGCCGCCTCCAGGCACAGGTCGATCGACGCCCGCTGGTCCGCCGCCACCGCGGCCCGGGCCAGCAGCACCTGCCCCAGGGCACGGGGAGTGCCCCAGTCGGCCGCCGGGCCGGCGGCCTGCTCGACCAGCTCACGCGCCTCGGACACGCGTCCCTCCTCGACGAGAACATGCACCGCGTACACCCACCAGGGCGAGGTCACCGGGTTGACGACACCGTGTGCCCTCAACTCCTCTCCCGTGCGCAGGAACCTGCGCAGTGCGCCGGCCGGGTCGCCCCGCCGCCACCGCGATATGCCCCAGTACAGCGTCAGCACGTGCTTCGCCCAGCCGAGTTCACCGGCGGCCGACGCGTCCGCCGGTTCGGTGATGCGCCGCCGTGTCAGCAGTTCGTCGGCCGCCTCCGGGCGGCCCGACAGGACCAGCAGGACCGCCATGACCGACGGGGGCAGTGCCGAGGACCGCTGCCAGCGTGCCCTTTCGTCGATGTCCAGTGCGTGCCGCGCCGCCGTCAGGCCTTCGCTGACGGACCCCTGGAAGAGCAGGTTCAGCCCCCGCTGGGCGAGGTTGAGGTGGTGGGCCCAGTCGTCGCCCCGGGCACGCGACACGTCCAGCGCCTGCCCGAAGACCTCCGACGCCAGTTCGACCTCGTCGGCCAGGACCAGGGCCCAGCCGACCTGGCGCGCTGTCCGGTCGTCCCCGGCTCCGCCGGTGAGCGCCCGCCGGGCGAGCGCCACGGCGGCGGGCGCCGACCGGCCTTCGACGGCGTGGAGCAGTGCCTGCGCGGCGAGCGCCCGCTGCTCCCCGGGAGTGTCACCCGCGGGCTGCTTCGCGGTCCGCAGCGTGGCCGCCGACTCCCGTACCCGGGCCCGGCCGCTGGGGGAGGCCGGTGGCTGGGTGAGGCCCATGACCACCAGAGCGGACCGCAGTTGGACCTCCAGGTCCGCCTCCTCCGTGCCGGGCCGCACGCCCGTCTCCCCGCGCAGCGCGTCCAGCGCCGCGACGAGGACCGGCTGGGCCGCGAGCACGGTCTGCGCGGCGATCGCCGCGTCGCCGTACCGCACGGCGAGACGGGCCGCGTCGAGCGGGGTGGCCGCCCGCCGCACGGCCGAGGACAGTGCGGAGAGCGAGGCCTGCGGATCCAGCCGCGTCACGGCCTCCGCCAGCCGGATCCGGGTCCGCTCCAGCCGCGCCGGCTCGTACTGTTCGGCCAGCAGCCGGCGCAGGTAGCGCACGCCGTCCAGCGGCTCGCCCTGGTGCACGGCCTCGTCCGCGGCGGCGGACAGGGCCTCAGTCATCCAGGCGGACTCCAGCCGGGGCAGCCGCGCCAGTTGTTCCGCCGCCTGCCGGACCGGCTGGGCGGTGTCGTTCAGCAGTGTGGCGGCCCGCTCACGCAACCGTGTCCGCTCACTCGGCTGGAGCGTGCCGAGCACCGCCTGCCGGAACGCCTCGTGGACGAAACCGGAGCCGTCCGGCGCGACGATGCCCTCCTCACGCAGCACGGCCAGTGCCGCCTGGGCCCGCCCGGCGGACACCCGGGCCATCGCGCCGGTCAGCGCCGGGCCGGTGTCGTCCGCCACGGCCAGGGCCGCCAGGACGTCGCGCACCGGCTCGGGCAGCAGCGCCGACCGCGTCCGCAGCGAAGCCCGCACCGCGGCCCGGCCGCATGCCACGACCCGCTCCGTCTCACCGTCCCGAGGCTGTACGCCCGCGTCGGACAACGCGTCGAGCACCTGGTGCAGCAGCCGGGGATGGCCGCCCGACAACCTGGCGCACTCCTGCGCGAAGCGCGGATCCGGGGCGCCGAGCCGCCGCGTCACGACGTCGGCGACGGCCGCCGGGTCCAGTGGGCCGAGGCCGAGCACGGCCGACGCGTGCCAGGCCGTGAGCTGCGCCAGTTCGCCGCCGTCCGCAGGTGCCGCCCGGTCCCTCGACGCCACCAGCACCAGCAGCGGGCGGTGCCGCGACCTGGTCAGCAGGAAACGCAGCCAGCGCAGCGAGGACACGTCGCACCAGTGCGCGTCGTCGAGCACCAGAGCCAGCGGCCGGTGGGCCGCGAGCAGGGCCACGCACCGCTCCAGCCGCCGCGGCGCCGCGTACGCCCCGGGCAGGGGCGTGGCGGCGGACAGCGCCGCCGCCACCTGCTCCCGGACCCCGGACGGGACGTCCACGGCGGTCCGCAGGAGTTCCCGGGCCGCCGCGTACGGCGTGCCGGAGTCCGTCTCCCGGCAGGTGACGCGCAGGACGGTGAACCCGTCACCCGGCATCCCGTCCAGCAGGGCGCTCTTGCCGATGCCGGACGGACCGCGCACGACGACCAGCCTGCCCCGGCCCGCCCGGGCCAGGCCGGCCTCCTTCTCCAGGCGTGCCGACTCGGTCGTACGGCCGGTCGGGCACCCGCCCGGCGAGCGGCGACCGGTTCGTGGCACGACCTCCGTCAACGGGCCTTCCTCCTGACATCGCCTTCGTCCGTACCCGGTCACTCAGGCGTGGCTGCGCAGGGTGTGCGGGCGCCCGAGTGATGTGGGTGAGAGTTAAACGTTGTAAGTTTCAAGGAGGTTGTGTGCGCAGGTCAAGCTCCTGCCGAAAGGGATCCGATCAAGAAGAAGCCGATCGGAGGGGGTCCGTCCGCACAAATCCTTCCGTGTGCGCCGACTCCGCCGCCCTGGCTTCCCGGACCGCCGAACAGACCTGCTCCAGGGTCGGCTCGGTGAGGATCCGCGGCAGGTGGTCCAGGAACCGTTTCTCCGACTCGGCCCCCACCACCTCCGCGGACACACCGCCGAGCATGGCGATCAGCGAAACCGAATCCCCGCCCAGCAGATGGAAGTCGGCGTCGGCGCCCAGCCGTTCGGGTTCGACGGCCAGAACCCGCCCCCAGACCCGGGCGACGGCGTCCTCGACCTCGTCGCGTACGACGCTCCGCGCGACGGGGGCAGGGGCGCCCGGCTCCTGGGCGAACGGGTCGGGCAGCGCCCGGACGTCGATCTTGTCACTGCTGGTGCGAGGCAGTTCCGCCACCCGCAGCAGCACCGTCGGCACCATGGCGCGGGGAAGCCGCGCCGCCGCGTGCACGGCCAACAGGTCGTTCTCCACCGGGGTGTTGAGGAGCAGGTGGGCGCACAGTACCTTCCGGCCGTCGCCGGGCCGCACCTGTGCTGTCACGACCGCCCGTTCCACCGCCGGGTGTTCCTCCAGACAGCGGGCGATCTCGGCGGGCTCCACCCGCACCCCGTTCACCTTGACCTGATGGTCGATCCGGCCGAGGCATTCCAGGGAGCCGTCGGGCAGCAGCCGCCCCAGGTCACCGGTCCGGTACACCCGGGTGCCGTCGCCGAGGCGGACGAACCGGTCGCGGGTCAGATCGGGCCGCCGCCGGTAACCGCGTGCGAGGGCCGCGCCCGAGACACAGATCTCGCCGATCTCCCCCGGCTCGGTGAACTGCCGGTCCGCGGAGATCAGATGGACGGCGGAGCGGTCCGCGGGCAGCCCGATGGGAACGGTGGGGGACCCGGAATGCCGCTCGGAGTCGAACACTCCGGCCGTGCACGCGATGGTCGCCTCGGTGGGGCCGTACGCGTTGACGATCCGGCAGTCCGGGCCGAAGATCCGCTGAGTGCGCTCGGCGAGCAGCCCGGTGAGCGGCTCCCCGGCCGCCGCGACCACCCTGAATCCCTTCGGCGAGAGCCCGAGCCGGCCGATCAGATCGAGATGGGTCGGGGTGAGGGAGAGGGTGTTGGCCCCCGACTCCTCCAGCAGTTCCCGCAGCACCAGATGGTTGGGCTCCTCGGGCACCAGCAGCACCGTACCGCCCGAAAGCAGCGGCGGGAACACCGAGTTGTACGTCCAGTCGAACGCGACCGAGGCGAACAGCGGAATCCGGGTGGTGGCGTCCGTCCCGTAGATCCGGACCGCCCAGCGGACGTAGTTGACCACGCTCCGATGCGTGACCTCGACACCCTTGGGGCGGCCCGTGGAACCGGATGTGTAGATGACGTAAGCCAGGTCCTCGGCCTCGACCAGGTCCGGCACCGCGTCGCCGGCCGGCCCGTCCGCCGACGCGCCGGCCCGCTCCAGCACGAGCACGTCGAAGGAGGGCCGGTCACCGAGCCGCGCACGGTGACTGTCCTGGACCAGGCACAGCGGGGAACCGGCGTCCGCCAGCAGATCGAGGAGACGGCCGTCCGGGTGCCCCGGCTCCAGCGGCAGGAACGCGGCGCCCGCCTTGAGCACCCCCCACATCCCGGTGAGCAGGGCGACACCCCGGTCCGCGAGCAGGCCGACCACGTCCCCCTTGCCGATGCCGCGTCCGCGCAGCGCGCGGGCGACCGCGTCCGCCCGGCGGCCCAGTTCGCCGTACGTGACCGGACCCTCCGGGCCGTCCAGCGCGACGGCATCCGGGGTCGCGTCCACCTGCTCGCGGAAGAGCGCGGTCAAGGTGGCAGGGGTGTGAGTCGTCGTCCCCGCCTCCTCGTGGCCGAGGCCGCGCGCATGGGGGCCGCGGTGCGCGACGGGCATCAGCTCCTCGACGACGTCGTCCAGGAGCTGTTCGCCCCGGGCGACGGCGTCCGGCCCGTCGTGCCAGCCGAGGACGATCTCGGCCCGGCCGTCGCACTCCATGATGGTGAACATCGGCGGGCTCATGGCCAGAAGCATCGGGAGCGAGTAGACCGAGGCCGCCTCGAAGGCGTCCGTACTGACCTCGGCGAGCGCGACCCGGCCCAGGCTGGACAGGACCGCGGAGCCGAAGTGCTGGCCCGTGAGCGTGACCTGGGCGTCCAGGGCGGCGCTGATCTGCCGGATGTCCTCCAGCGGCACCGGCACGACCTGGGTGGGAACCGGCCCCGGCGGCACTTCCCGCCGGTCGGCCAGCGCGGACAGCACGCGCTGGTGGGCCGCCCGCCAGTCGTCGCCCGCCTCGACGTCGACGGATATGCCCATGGTCAGATTGCCGGTGGTGCGTACCTCGGGGTCATGGCGGCGCATGTCGACGGGGATGCCGAAGCGCGCCCGCTCCAGCCCACTGGCCTTGGTGATCGCGGTGGCCAGCTTCGCCACCAGCCCGAGATGGTTCCCGTCGACGGTGCGCCGCCGCCAGAACAGCCTCCGGCCGCCTCGCTCCCGGGGATGGGCGAGCACCGGCGGCCAGGTGACGGGGGCGGCCTGCGGGTCGTCGCCCGAGGAGCCCGCGAGGAGCTGGAAGAACAACTCGACATCCGTGAGCGTGGGCCGGTCCTCCGCAGGGACGCCGGATTCGGCCGAGGCGCCTTCGCCGGCGGACGCCGTGGACAGGCTCGCGGCGTGCAGCTGGTTGACGAACTCCAGGTCCGTGACAGCCGATCTGGCCTCGACCGGCTGTTCGCCGCGAAGCGCCGCGAAGACGGAGACGATCCAGTGACGTATCCCGCCGCCGTCCATGACACCGTGGTTGGCGCGGAAGACGACCGTACTGTCGGGGCCGTCGACGAGCAGCACCTCACAGGTGGGCTCGCCCTCGCCGCTGAGCGGGGCGTGCAGGGCGGGCTCGTCCGCCAGTTCGTCCCGGTCGAGACACCCGCGGTCCAGGACCCGCACCTCGGGTGCCCGGCCCGTGTCCGTCCAGTTCGCGCCGTCCAGAGCCAGCCGGGTACCGGGGCACGCCTCGGCGGTGACAGCGACCGCGCGCCGCAGCTCCTCGACGTCGATGCGGCCGTGCCCCTCGACGAGGACCTGCATCACCGCGGGAACCTCGGGGGGCGAGGCGAGGAACTGGATTCGCTCGCTGGGGGTCACGGGCCGTGTGAACACGGCGTCCCTGGATTCCGTCGGCATCGGTCCGTCCTTCTGCGTCGCGCGGTTCGTCACCCGCACCATGCGGTTGTCCGCCGCGTCGTGCGGCTCTCCCGCTTGGCCGTGGCCGCCATGCTAGGCAGACAAGATTTAGTCATTAGCCCAGTCCTGCCTCGCTTTCCGCCCCCCACCGAACCCCCCACCGAACCTCACCCCCGAACCCCCGAACCCCGTATCCCCCGAGGATCGCTCCGCACCACGGCATTAGCCCCCCACGTCGGCTCTTCCTTGACGATCACTGGAAGCGCTCCTTACGTTTCGAGACGGGGCCGCCCGAGCCGGCGGGATCCTCCCCGCCATGAAGAACGGGTGGCCCAAGGAATTTTCGGCGGGGGTGTCGGAGAGAGGCGAAGATGAGCGGAATCGCGCCTTCCGGAGTGCTGGAGGAAGCCGTCCGGGAAGTACCAGAGGACCGGTCGACGCTGCCCGGTCTCCTTTCGGAGGTATCTGGGATATGTGTGGCCATGCTGGACACGCAGTTGCGTGTCAGGAAGACAGACGATAACTTCCGGAAGCACTTCGGCCAGGACGCGGGAGAACTCCACGGATCCCGTTTCGTGGAGCTGGTTCACCCCGGCATGGGAAAAACCGTCCAGGAACAGCTGAACCGGCTGATCGACGGCAGGAAAAGCAGATTCGACGCGCCGATCGTCGCCGCCCGGCGCGACGGATCCGTCTTTCCCGGCCTGCTGACCGGAGTCGTGCGCAATGGCGCAAACGACGGCACCAAATCCGTAGGAGTGCTGGTCAAGCCCGAGGGAGCCGACTATGGTGGCAGGCCGATAGCGAACCGCAGACAGGCGATCACCGAAATCGACGCGCGAATCCTCGAAGGCGTCGCCGCCGGTGTTCCCTCCGCTCAGCTCGCCGTCCGTCTTTACCTGAGCCGACAGGGCATCGAATACCACATCGGTGGAATGCTGCGGAAATTTCAGGCACCCAACAGATCGGCCCTCGTTTCCCGGGCGTACGCCTCCGGGATTCTGTGCGTCGGAAGCTGGCCGCCCCGAGTCCTGCCCGACTGCGTGCGGTGACCTACCAGAAGACAGTGAGTGTGACCGTGAATACCGCCGAGAGCGACTTGTGGCTCAGGTCCTACAACCCGGCACCGAACAGCGAAGTCCGACTGGTGTGCTTTCCGCACGCCGGAGGGTCCGCCCCCTTCTATTTCCCGATGGCCAAAGCCTTCCCCTCCTCCGTGGAAATCCTCGCCGTCCAGTACCCGGGACGGCAGGACCGGCGCGCGGAACCCCTTGTCGATGACATCAGCCGGCTCGCCGACACGCTCTTCGAGATTCTCAGACCTCTGTCCGAAAAACCTGTTGCGCTGTTCGGCCACAGCATGGGTGCCGTTGTCGCGTTCGAAGTCGCCCAACGCCTGGAAAGCCTCGCGAAAACGGTACCCGCCGCTCTGTTCGCCTCCGGACGCCGCGCCCCCTCCACGCACCGCGACGAGCGGGTGCACACCCTGGACGACCACGGACTGACAGCCGACCTCAAGAAACTGAACGGCACGGACTCCGCGATGTTCGGCGACGCGGACCTGCTCCAGCTCATCCTGCCGTCGGTACGCAACGACTACCGGGCCGTGGAGACGTACCGCTGGAGACCGGCACCGAAGCTGAACTGCCCGATCACCGTGTTCACCGGCGACGCGGACCCACGGGTCTCCGCGGACGAGGCAAGCGCCTGGGAACAGCACACCACCGGGGAATTCACCCTGCGCACCTACCACGGCGGCCACTTCTTCCTCACCGACCACCAAGAGGACATCAACGCCGTCGTACTGGACCGGATCCTCCCCTCGCGCCACTGACCCGACCGGTCCTCCCCCCACCACCGGGCCGTCCCACACAGCCCCGCTCCCCCCACTCGCGGCGCCGCGGCGCTGTCCCGCCCGGCCATGCCGACCGCCCCCTCGCTCCGCGGTGCCCGCCCGCATGCCGCGCCGCCTCCCTGTGGAAGAGGTATCCCCGATGCAGACGAACGCGCAGACCCCCGCGCTGCCCTGGACGCTGTCCGCTCCGAGCCGGGCGGCACTGCGGCGACGGGCACGCCACCTGCGTGACTTCGTCGTGGCCACCAGCCCGGACCCGGCTGACCTGGGCTTCTCCCTCGCCACGAGGGAGCCGGCCGGGGACCACCGGGCGGTGATCGTGGGCCGTACGGCGCAGGAGCTGCTCGCGGGCCTGACAGCGGTCGCCGAGGGCGGCACCGCGAAAAACGTCGTCCAGGGCCGGGTCGTCGCAGGCCGCCGACCCGGCGGCACCGTGTTCGTCTACCCCGGACAGGGCGGCCAGTGGGGCGCGATGGCCAAGGCACTGTCCGCCGAATCGCCGACGTTCCGGCGGACGCTCGAAGAGTGCGCGCAAGCCGTGGCGCCCCACGTGGACTGGGCGTTGCTCGACATCCTCGACGAGGTTCCCGGCACCGTCGAACACGTCGACCGCACGGACGTGGCGGTGGCCGCCCTCTTCGCCGTGATGGTGGCCCTCACCGAACTGTGGCGCGAGCACGGCATAGAGCCCGACGCCGTGGTCGGCCACAGCGTCGGCGAGATAGCCGCAGCGGCCGTCGTGGGCGGTCTGACCCGGCAGGACGCCGCCCGCGTCAGCGTGATCTGGGGCACGGAGTGCGCGAAGATCAGCGGCCGTGGCGCCATGGCCGCCGTGGCCCTCTCCGCAGAGGAGATCGAACGCCGCCTCGCGAGCCAGAGCGGCCTGTACATCGCGGTGATCAACGGCCCGAAATCGGTCGTCGTCTCGGGCGAGACGGACGCCGTCGTCGAACTCGTCGCCGAACTGCGGGCGGAAGGCGTCTCCGCCAAGCGGATCTCCGTGGACCTGGCGGCTCACTCCCCGCACCTGGACGAGCTGCGCGAAGACATGCTCAGCCGCCTCGACGGCATCACCCCCTGGCCCTCGCGGATCCCCTTCTACTCAAGTGTCGCCGGCGGACACAAGGACACCGCCGGAGTCGGCGCGGACTACTGGTTCCTGAACATCCGTGAGACCGTCCGCTTCGAGCAGGCGGTCGGCGAACTGGTGGCCGACGGCCACCACACCTTCCTGGAGGTCGGCCCGCAGCCCCAACTGACGATGCAGGTCCAGGCCATCCTGGAGAACACCGGCGCCCAAGCGACGGTCGTGGACACCATCCGCCGCGACGACGGCGGCATGGACCGCTTCCTGCTCTCCCTCGCCCAGCTCTACGTACAGGGCGCCACCCCGGACTGGACCGTCCCCTTCGACGGAACCGGCGCGGAACGCATCGAGCTGCCCGAACCCCCCACCGCGGAAGACGACGACGAGGACGGCGGCCGGGAAACGTCCGCACCGCCTGCCGCCGCCCTGTGGCGCGCCCGTCTCGACGGCCTCTCCGACCCGGAGATCCTGCACACACTGCTGACCCTCATCCGGGAAGAGGCCGCGACCCTGCTCGACCTCAGCGGACCCGAAGCCGTCCGCGCCGACCAGACATGGGCCGGCATCGGCGTCGACTCCGTGGCCGCGGTGGCCCTGCGCAACCGCCTGAACGACCTGTGCGGAACCGCCCTCCCCGTCACCGTCGCGTTCGAGTCCCCCACCCCCGAGGCGCTCGCCCTGGTCGTACGGGACACCCTGCTCGGCCGGTCACCCGACGAACTCGACGACACCGACCCGCACCAGCTCCGGGACGGCGATCCGGCCCCGGCGGCCGGCGCGCCGGACGACCCCATCGCCATCGTCGGCATGGCCTGCCGGTTCCCCGGCGAAGTCGCCTCCCCCGAAGACCTGTGGCGCCTGGTCGCGGAGGAACGCGACGCCCTCTCGCCGCTCCCCGTCAACCGAGGCTGGGACCTCGACGGCGACTACCACCCCGACGCCGGCACGCCGGGCACCTACTACCAGCGCGAAGGCGGCTTCCTCCACGACGCCGACGCATTCGACGCGGGCTTCTTCGGCATCTCGCCGCGTGAGGCGCTCGCCATGGACCCGCAGCAGCGCCTGCTCCTGGAAACCTCCTGGGAGGCCCTGGAACGCACCGGCATCGACCCCACGACCCTCAAGGGCAGCCGGACCGGCGTCTACGTCGGCATGATCGCCCTGCACTCCGGCGAACACATGCAGAGCCCTCCGGACGGCACCGGCGGCTACCTCGTCACCGGCACCACCGGCAGCGTCGCGTCCGGCCGGATCGCCTACACCCTCGGTCTCGAAGGCCCCGCCTTCACCCTGGACACCGCCTGCTCCTCCTCTCTGACCGCCCTCCACACGGCCTGCCACGCGCTGCGCAACGGCGACTGCGACATGGCCCTGTCGGCCGGCGCGACCGTCCTGTCCGACCTGGGCGTGTTCAAGGAGTTCAGCCAGCTCGGCGCGCTCTCCGCCGACGGCCGGGACAAGGCGTTCGCCGCCTCCGCCGACGGCTTCGGCCTGGCCGAGGGCGTGGGCGTACTCGTCCTGGAACGCCTCTCGGACGCGCGGCGCCGCGGGCACGAGGTGCTGGCGGTGGTGCGGGGCAGCGCGGTCAACCAGGACGGCGCGAGCAATGGGCTGACGGCGCCGAGCGGCCCGGCGCAGCGCCGGGTGATCCGCCAGGCCCTGGCCGTCGCCGGGCTGTCTCCGGCTGAGGTGGACGCCGTCGAGGCGCACGGCACCGGTACCCCGCTCGGGGATCCCATCGAGGCGCAGGCGTTGCTGGCGACGTACGGGCAGGGGCGTTCGCAGGACCGGCCGCTGTGGCTGGGGTCGGTGAAGTCGAACATCGGACACACGCAGGCCGCCGCGGGTATGGCCGGTGTGATCAAGATGGTGGAGGCGATGCGGCGCGGTGTGCTGCCCGCGACTCTGCACGTGGACAAACCGACGGAGCAGGTCGACTGGTCGGCTGGGGCGGTTCGGCTGCTGACGGAGGCGCGGGAGTGGCCGGAGGAGGGCCGTCCGCGTCGGGTGGGTGTGTCTGCTTTCGGGGTCAGTGGGACGAACGCGCATGTGATTCTGGAGCAGGCTCCGGGGGGTGAGCGCGAAGAGGGCGTTGAGGCTGGGGAGTTGGGTTCCGGCTCGGGTTCTGGTTCTGGTTCGGGGCTGGTGGTGTGGCCGGTGTCGGCGCGTAGTGAGGGGGCGTTGCGGGGGCAGGCGGCGCGGTTGCTTGCGTGTGTTGAGGGTGATGAGGCGTTGGGGGTGGCTGATGTGGGGTTCTCGCTGGCGGCCGGTCGT
>DATCQX010000077.1:0-2200 GCA_036569285.1 Streptomyces sp. | reverse complement strand
GCCAGCAGCGGGATCGTCATGATCCCCAGGAACATCGGCGCGAACATGTACCGCGCCAGCGGTGCCGGGTTGGCGGCGACGACCGTCAGCTGGAGGGCCAGGGGGATGGCCAGCATGCCCACCGGGGCCCAGGTGCGGTTGCGGCGGGAGAAGACGTAGAAGACCGCGTACGCGGCGTAGCACCAGAAGGCGCCGCGGAAGAGGAGCCACTGGAGCTGGGGGGTCTTGCTGGCCTTCCACACCATGAACGCGGCGTCGTGGAGGGTGTCGCTGAGGGGGCGGATGCGCAGCTCGTCCCGGTAGGGGCTGTCGCGCATCTCCGGGTTCCAGTCGGCCCAGCCGTAGAGGTTCTTCGGGACGGACGGGACGGAGATCAGCGTCTCGCCGTCCATCGAGGCGGGCCCGGGGAAGATGCCCCAGGCGATCTGGGACCGGCACAGGCGCGCCCCGATCAGCTGGTCCGGCGTCCGCTTGGCGACCCTGCCCCACAGCTCGATCAGCTGGTCGTTGAGTTCGGCGGCCTTCTTGCGGTTCATGGGCTTCTGCATCGCCCAGTCCGCGTTCCAGCAGTTCGCGGCCCGCCCGCCCCAGTGGGAGAGCGGCGCGACCTCGGCCATCAGCTTCTTGTCGGCGGTGGTGAACGTCCATGGCGCCTTGCCGTACACGGCGGCGATGTCCGCGTAGTTGAAGGCGTACACCTGGTCCTTGGTCGGCGTCTTGACGCCGAGCGCGGGGTAGATGACGAGCTGGAGGGCCGCGGAGATGACGGTGGGGACGACGGTCGCGACGAGTATCGCGCGCCGCATCTTCGGCAGCACCAGCAGCAGCACCGGGCAGGCGATGACGGCGACGAGGAGCCCGTTGTTGCGGAACAGCCCCATCATCAGGAACCCGGTGAACAGCACGATCACCTGGTCGCGGAACGCCTTGTCACGGACGGCCTGCCGCTCCCGGATCCGCCGCACGGTGAGCCGCCCCGCCGCCCCGAACGCGAGGAGCGCGCCGATGACGAACGGGACGTCCTTCCACACGAAGATCGTGAACGTACCGATCGACGGCAGCACCGCACAGACGATCGCCGCCGCCGCGCTGAACTTCCCCGGCACCCCGAAGTGCCGCAGCGTCACCGCGACATAGGCGAGCGCCACCGCCATCCCCACGGACTGCGCGAACGTCAGCAGCGCCAGGTCACCGGTGAGGTTGATGGAGATCCAGACCAGCCCGTCGTACGCGACGGAGTGGTTGGACATCCAGTGGTTCGTCGTGACGTGCCAGACGTAGGAGATCGAGTCGTAGCTCATCCCTCCCGGATAGAACGCCGCCCACCACAGCAGGAAGACGAACTGCGTGACGGCGTACACCGTCAGCGGCATGCGGCGTTTCGGGGGGATGCGCTCCCAGCCCTCTCTCAGGCTGGTCCGCATCGACGAGACAATCGACGAGACAGTGGACACTCTCAACGCTCCGTGGCAGGTCGGTCGGGGTGCGCGAGCTCCAGCATCCGGCTGATGACCCGCTCGGCGGCGTGACCGTCGTCGAGGTCGCAGAACATCTTCTTGAACTCGGTGTACGCGTCCGCGTAGGAGGCGTGGATGCGCTCGATGTCGCCGAGCGCGTCGATGAGGTCGTCGGACGTCTGAAGCAGCGGCCCGGGGGCCTGCCGCTCGAAGTCGAAGTAGAAGCCCCGCAGTTGGTCGCGGTAGTACTCGAGGTCGTACGTGAAGAACAGCATCGGACGGCCCGTGTTCGCGAAGTCGAACATCAGCGAGGAGTAGTCCGTGACCAGGATGTCGGTGATGAGGTACAGCTCGGCGATGTCCGGGTAGCTGGAGACGTCGAAGACGAAGCCGTCCCCGGCGCCGGGCACCGCGTCGACGATGTTGGAGTGCTTGCGCACCAGCAGGACATGGTCGTCGCCCAGCGTCCGGCGGGCCTTCTTCACATCGAGCCGCAGGTCGAACTTGTAGTTCCCGGCCCGGTAGAACTGGTCGTCACGCCAGGTCGGCGCGTACAGCACGACCTTCTTGCCCGCCGGCAGCCCGATCCGCTCGCGGACCTCGGCGGCCTTCTCCTCGGTGCCCTTGGCGAGCAGGAGGTCGTTGCGCGGGTAGCCCGACTCCAGGATCTCCCCGTCGAACTGGAACGCCCGCTTCATGATCGGCGTCGAGAACCGGTTGGGGGAGACGAGGAAGCTCCAGCT
>DATCQX010000076.1:0-5437 GCA_036569285.1 Streptomyces sp. | reverse complement strand
CCGGCTGCTCGACCGGTTCGCCCCGATGCTCCCGAGCAGCGGCCGGGCGCCGGAGCACAAGGAGCTGGAGCGGCTCACCGAGCGGGAGCGCGAGGTGATGGTCCTCGTCGCCCAGGGGCTGTCCAACGGGGAGATCGCGGCGCGGCTGGTGCTCTCCGAGGCAACCGTGAAGACCCATGTCGGGCGCATCCTGACCAAGCTGGGGCTGCGGGACCGCGTGCAGGTCGTCGTCCTGGCGTACGAGACGGGGCTCGTCCGCGCGGGCGGCGGGCACGGCTGAGAGGGCCTTCCGGGTCTCATCTCAGGATGCCCTCCAGGAAGTCGCTGCCCAGGCGGGCCACCAGAGCGACGTCCAGCTGGTGCAGGACGTAGCGCCCGCGCCTGCGGGTCGTGATGAGGCCCGCCTTCTTGAGGGCCGCCAGGTGCCGGGAGATCTCCGGGGCGGACATGCCGTGGATGCGGGCCAGCTCGGTCGTCGTGTAGGCGCTGCGCGCCAGATTGCGGCACAGCTGCATGCGGACCGGGTGGGACAGGGCGTTCATCCGCAGGGTGAGCTGCTCGACCGACGGCGTCGACACGGGCACCGGGGAGTGCATCGGGTACTGCACCAGAGGGCGCCAGCCCGCGCGGTGCAGGACGTTCAGGTGCGGGCGGCCCAGGCTGGTCGGGATCAGCAGGAGACCGGCGTCCCGCGCGGACGTGCGCGTCTCGACGAGCTTGTCGACGACGAGCCTGCCGTTCTCCTCGTCGACCCGCACCGCCGGGGACACCGCCGCGAACGCCTCGGCGGGACCGCGCCGGTGCAGGAGCTGCGTCTTGTGCCGGGCGTCCGCCGCGAGCTGGTGGCTCAGCCGGGACCAGGTGTCCGCGAAGAACGCCTCGTCGCAGTCCTCCAGGAAACGCCGCAGCCACGCGCGCACGCCCGGCGGGTCGTCGATCAGCCGGCGTGTGAACGCCAGTTGGCGCGGGCCCCGCGAGGCGGCCAGCTCCAGCACCCGGGCACGCAGCACCGGGTCCCCGAGGATCGCCGGGGGCGAGCAGTCGCACGAGGAGCACGCGAACTCCAGTGCCGCGTCCACGAACTGGTCGTCCGGCAGCTTGTCCAGCAGTGCAAGGTCCTCGGCCAGCGTCTGGCCGGGGAGGGCGCCCGGCACGCCCGCGCACGCCAGGAACAGGTCCGAGAAGACCGTCCGCCACAGGAAGTCCGCCTCGCACAGCCGGTCCGCCAGATGCGGATCGAGGCCCGCCAGGACGCTGCTCGTCCACCCCTGGATCGCCGGGTGGTGCCCCGGCTCCGACAGCGCGTGCAGCGCCATGCCGAGCTCGGCCAGCGGTGACGGGACGAAGGCCACCTGCTCGGGCCGGACCCCGGCGATGTCGATGCTCACGCTCATGCGCCCATGGTGCACTCCACCACTGACAACGCCCCGCCGATTGACGGCCTCCGTCAATCGGCGGACTGCTCGGCCAGCCGCGCCACGAAGGCGGCGACCGCCTCCTTCACGTCCTGCGCGCTCCACTCCAGCCCCGCCGCCCGCACCGAGACCTCCGTGTACGAGATCCCGGGGCCGCGTCCGGCCCAGGGCGAGGCGAACAGGAGGGTGCCGGTCTCCTCGCTCTGGCGCACGGCGGCCTCCGCGAGCGTCTCCGGGGCGTACGGCAGCCAGAGCTGGAACTCGTGGGTGTGCGGCACCTCGGGGTGCACGCGGACCCAGGGGACGCCCGCCTGCGCGAACCCCTCCCGCAGGGCGGCGGCCACCACGCGCGCGTGGGTGACGTACTCCGGCAGCCGGGGCAGCTCGCGGTCCAGTCCCGCCAGCGCGGTGAGGGCGGCCGGGAACTGGTGGAAGAGCTGCCCGCCGTAGCGGTGGCGCCACGCCCTGGCCTCGGAGATCAGGGTCTCGGGGCCCGCCAGGACGGCTCCGCTGAGGCCGTCGAGGGACTTGTACAGGGAGACGTAGACGCTGTCCGCGAGGGCGGCGATCTCGTCAAGGGAGCGGCCGAAATGGGGGGTCGACTCCCACAGGCGCGCGCCGTCGAAGTGCACGACCGCGTCCCGCTCGCGCGCGGCGGCCACCGTCTCCGTCAGCTCCTCCCAGGTCGGCAGGACGAAACCGGCGTCCCTCAGAGGCAGCTCCACGGTGAGCGTCCCGAACGGCTCCGCCGCCTCCCGGACCTCCTGAGCCGTCGGCATCCGGGGCTCGTCCGTGAGGTGCACCGGACGCAGCCCGGTGAGCTGGCTGAGCGCGTCCCGCTCGTGCACCTCCAGGTGGGACAGCGGATGCACGGCCACCGCGCGGTCGCCGGTACGCCCCGCCCAGCACCGCAGGGCGACCTGCTGGGCCATCGTGCCGGTCGGGAAGAACGCGGCGGACTCCATGCCGAGCAGCCCCGCGACCCGCTCCTCCAGCGCCGTCATGACGCCGTTGCCGTACACGTCGGCGCGCTCGTCGAGGTCGTACGTGCCGGCGGTCTCCTGGAGGTGCGCGAGGCGCTCGCGCAGGGTGGCCCGGGCCAGGGGGCGGGCGAGGAGGCGGACGGCTTCGAGCTGGGCCTTGAGGTGCCGTTCGCGCAGCAGCTCGGCGGGGGTGTTCGTCATGCCGCGATCATGCCGTGCGGACCGGGGTGAGGGCATCCGCGATACCCACAGCCTGTGGACAACTCGACACCCTCGGAACAGATAGCGTTAACATGACGAGAAATCGTCCGGTACCCAGATGCGGACTGGAACGGGAAGGCCGCCGTCGCGTGAGTACAGTCCACCAGCCAGACCCCAGGGACCGCCCCGCGCGGCTCACCGTCGGCGTCGTCGGCGCCGGCCGGGTGGGCCCCGCCCTCGCCGCGTCCCTCCAACTCGCCGGACACCGCCCGGTGGCCGTCTCCGGCGTCTCCGACGCCTCCCGCAGGCGCGCGGCCCTGATGCTGCCCGACGTTCCCCTGACGACCCCGGAGGACGTCCTGGCGCGCGCGGAACTGGTCCTGCTGACCGTCCCCGACGACGCGCTGCCCGCCCTCGTGCAGGGCCTCGCCGACACCGGTGCCATCCGCCCCGGCCAGCTCCTCGTCCACACCTCCGGCCGCTACGGCGCACGCGTCCTGGACCCCGCCCTGCGCGCGGGCGCGCTGCCGCTCGCGCTGCACCCGGCGATGACGTTCACCGGCACCCCGGTGGACGTCCAACGCCTCGCCGGCTGCTCCTTCGGCGTCACCGCCCCCGACGAGCTGCGGCTCGCCGCCGAGGCCCTCGTCATCGAGATGGGCGGCGAACCGGAGTGGGTCGCCGAGGAGAGCCGTCCGCTGTACCACGCGGCCCTCGCGCTGGGCGCCAACCACCTCGTCACGCTGGTCGCCCAGTCCATGGAACTGCTGCGCGAGGCGGGCGTCGAGGCGCCCGACCGGATGCTCGGCCCGCTGCTCGGCGCCGCCCTCGACAACGCGCTGCGCTCCGGAGACGCCGCCCTCACCGGGCCCGTCGCGCGCGGGGACGCGGGGACGGTCGCCGCGCACGTCGGGGAGCTGCGCAAGCACGCGCCCCAGACCGTCGCCGGGTACCTCGCGATGGCCCGCGCTACCGCCGACCGCGCCCTCGCGCACGGCCTGCTCAAGCCGGAACTCGCACAGGACCTCCTCGGGGTGCTCGCGGGCGGCGGCTCCGGCGCGCACGACACCGGTTCGCACGGCACCGAAGGAGACGCCCGATGAGCCTCGTCCTGCTGCGCACGGCCGCCGAACTGGACGCACGCGCGCGTGCGGGCCGCCGAGCGGTCGTCATGACCATGGGCGCCCTCCACGACGGCCACGCCACCCTGATCCGAGCCGCCCGCGAGATCGCGGGCCCCGGCGGCGAAGTCGTCGTCACGGTCTTCGTCAACCCTCTCCAGTTCGGCAAGGGCGAGGACCTCGACCGCTACCCGCGCACCCTCGACGCCGACCTGAAGATCGCCGAGGAGGCCGGCGCGGACGCCGTGTTCGCGCCCTCCGCCGACGAGGTCTACCCGGGCGGCGAACCCCAGGTCCGCATCAGCGCGGGCCCCATGGGCGAACGCCTGGAGGGCGCCGCCCGCCCCGGGCACTTCGACGGCATGCTGACGGTCGTCGCCAAGCTGCTGCACCTCACGCGCCCCGACGTCGCGCTGTACGGCCAGAAGGACGCGCAGCAGCTCGCGCTGATCCGCCGGATGGTCCGCGACCTGAACTTCGGCGTGGAGATCGTCGCCGTCCCGACGGTCCGTGAGGACGACGGCCTGGCGCTCTCCAGCCGCAACCGCTACCTCTCGCCCCAGGAGCGCACCACCGCGCTCGCGCTCTCCCGCGCGCTGTTCGCGGGCCGCGACCGGCACGCCGCGCAGGAGGCGCTGCGCGCACGCGCGCGGGAGGTGCCCGCCACACAGGCGCGCGCGCAGGCGCTCAGCGCGATCGGCGAGTCCCGCGCGGCGGCCGACACGCACGCCGTCGCCCAGGCCTCCGCGGGCGCGGCCGGCATCCGCGCGGCGGCCCGCGCGGTCCTCGACCAGGCCCTCCGCGCGGACCCGCCGATCGCCTTGGACTACCTCGCGCTCGTCGACCCCGCCGACTTCACGGACATCGGGGACGACTTCACCGGCGAGGCCGTCCTCGCCGTCGCCGCCCGGGTCGGGACGACCCGGCTGATCGACAACCTCCCGCTGACCTTCGGAGCCGCCTCGTGAGCACCACAGGCATACGGTTGCACGCCCCCGCCCCCGGCTGGGCCATCACTGCCGACGTCATCGTCGTCGGCTCCGGCGTGGCCGGCCTGACCGCCGCCCTGCGCTGCGAGGCCGCCGGCCTCGACACCGTCGTCGTCACGAAGGCCCGCCTCGACGACGGCTCCACCCGCTGGGCCCAGGGCGGCGTGGCGGCGGCCCTCGGCGAGGGCGACACCCCCGAACAGCACCTGGACGACACCCTCGTCGCCGGCGCGGGCCTGTGCGACGAGGAGGCCGTCCGCATCCTCGTCACCGAGGGCCCCGACGCGGTGCGCCGGCTCATCGCGACCGGCGCGCACTTCGACGAGTCCGCCGAGGGCGACCTGGAACTCACGCGCGAGGGCGGCCATCACCGGCGCCGCATCGCGCACGCGGGCGGCGACGCGACCGGCGCGGAGATCTCCCGCGCGCTGGTCGAGGCCGTTCGCGCGCGGGGCGTGCGCACCGTCGAGAACGCGCTCGTCCTGGACCTCCTGACGGACGCCGAGGGCCGCACGGCCGGTGTCACCCTGCACGTGATGGGCGAGGGCCAGCACGACGGCGTGGGCGCCGTCCACGCGCCCGCCGTCGTCCTCGCGACCGGCGGCATGGGCCAGGTGTTCTCCGCGACCACCAACCCGTCCGTGTCGACCGGCGACGGCGTCGCGCTCGCCCTGCGCGCGGGCGCCGAGGTCAGCGACATGGAGTTCGTCCAGTTCCACCCGACGGTG
>DATCQX010000075.1:0-8003 GCA_036569285.1 Streptomyces sp. | reverse complement strand
GGCGGTGTGACGGTGATGGCCACCCCGGGGGTCTTCGCCGGGTTCGCCATTCAGGGCGGGCTGGCGAGCGATGGCCGCTGCAAGGCGTTCTCCGGGACGGCAGATGGGGTCGGCCTCGCGGAAGGCGCCGGGCTGCTCGCGGTGGAGCGGCTGTCGGACGCCCGGCGCAACGGCCACCAGGTGCTGGCGGTGGTACGTGGTACCGCGATGAACCAGGACGGCGCCTCGAACGGGCTGACCGCGCCGAACGGCCCCTCCCAGCAGCGGGTGATCCGACAGGCGTTGGCCAGCGCAGGCGTGACTGCGGCCGAGGTCGATGTGGTGGAGGCGCACGGTACGGGTACCCGATTGGGCGACCCGATCGAGGCCCAGGCCCTCCTGGCCACCTACGGACAGGACCGGCCTTCGGATCGCCCACTGTGGCTGGGGTCCCTCAAGTCCAACATCGGTCACACGCAGGCGGCTGCCGGTGTCGCGGGTGTGATGAAGATGGTGCTGGCGATGCGGCACGGTCAACTGCCGCCCACCTTGCACGTGGACGAGCCGACGCCTGAGGTGGACTGGTCAGCAGGTGCGGTGGAGCTGCTGACCGAGCGACGGCCGTGGCCTGTGGTGGACAGGCCGTGGCGGGCGGGCGTGTCCTCGTTCGGGATCAGTGGCACCAATGCCCACGTCATCCTCGAACAGGCCCCCGAATCAACTCCTCTGCCTGAAGCGGACGTTGCTGTCCCGCCGGTGGTGCCGTGGGTGCTGTCGGCCAGGTCGGAGACGGCGTTGCGGGAGCAGGCGCGACGGCTTCTGGCACACGTGGAGACGGCGGACCCGGTGGAGGTGGGTGCAGCACTCGTCTCCACCCGGGCGACGTTCGGACACCGAGCGGCCGTCCTGGGCGCCGACCGTGACGAACTGCGCGCCAGGCTGGCCGAGTTGGCGGCTGGTGAACCGGGCGCTGGTGTGGTGACCGGAACAGCGACTCAAGGCGGCCGGACGGCGTTCCTGTTCACCGGCCAGGGTGCCCAGCGGTCCGGTATGGGCCGTGAACTCGCCGCAGCTTTCCCGGTGTTCGCCGACGCCTTCGAGGAGGTGTGCGCCAGTTTCGACGGGCTGTTGCCGGGGCCGTTGAAGGACGTGGTGTTCGGGGGCGAGGGCCTGGACCGTACCGAGTGGACGCAGCCCGCGTTGTTCGCGTTCGAGGTGGCGTTGTTCCGGCTGCTCGCCTCCTGGGGTGTGACACCGGACTACGTCGCCGGTCACTCGATCGGTGAGCTGACCGCCGCGCATGTCGCGGGGGTGTTCTCGTTGCCGGACGCGTGCCGGGTGGTGGCGGCCCGGGCGCGGCTGATGCAGGCGCTTCCAGAGGGCGGTGCGATGCTCGCCGTCCAGACCGCCGAGGACGAGGTGCTGCCGCTCCTGGCCGGGCGCGAGTCGGAGGTGGGGATCGCGACGGTGAACGGCTCCCGGTCCGTCGTCCTGTCCGGCACCGAGGACGCCGTCTCCGCTCTGGAGCGCGTGCTGTCCGGCTGTGGTCACAAGGTCAGTCGGCTGAAGGTGAGTCACGCGTTCCATTCGCCGTTGATGGATCCGATGTTGGACGACTTCGCGGGGGTGTTGGAGGGGGTGGAGTTCGGGTCGCCGTCGTTGGGGATGTCGGCCGAGGTGTGTGGTGTGAGGTATTGGGTGCGGCAGGTGCGTGAGCCGGTGCGGTTCGCCGACATGCTGGCGGGGTTGAGTGCGCAGGGCGTGACACGTTTCGTGGAGCTAGGTCCCGACGGTGTGTTGACGGGGTTGGGTGAGGGGGATGGCGTGTTCGTCGCCACCCAGCGGCGGGACCGGCCTGAGGTCCACACGGCCATGACCGCCCTGTGCACGTTGCACACCCACGGTGTCCCGGTGGACTGGTCCGCGATCGTGGGCCGGAACACGACGGTCGACCTGCCGACATACCCCTTCCAGCGTGAGCGCTACTGGCCGCGCCCCCGCGCGGTGGCCGGAGACGTACGAGGCGCCGGACTGACGTCCCTGGGCCACCCCCTGCTGGGAGCCGCAGTGGAATGGGCCGGTGGCGAGGGCGTGGTGTTCACCAGCCGTCTCTCCCTGGCCACCCACGGCTGGCTGGCCGACCACGCAGTGCAGGGTGTGGTGTTGCTGGCCGGCACGGCGTTCGTCGAACTGCTGGTGCGGGCCGGTGACGAGGTGGGGTGTGGTGTTCTGGAAGAGCTGACGCTGGAGAGGCCGTTGGTGCTGCCGGAGCGCGGGGCCGTCCAGGTCCAGGTGGTGGTAGAGGCGCCGGAGGAACCGGGCCGTCGCGCGGTGAGTGTGTACTCCCGCCGGGAAGAGGAGACCGACTGGACACGGCACGCCAGCGGAACGCTGACCGCGTCAGGGACCCCCATACCGGTATGGCAGGAAACAGCATGGCCACCGCCGGGAGCTGAACCGGTACCGGTGGACGACCTTTACGACGGCCTGGCCGAGACGGGCTACGGATACGGGCCGACCTTCCAGGGCCTGCGTGCGGTGTGGCGGCGAGGCGATGAGGTCTTCGCCGAGGTGCGGCTGCCGAATGAATCGGCCGAGCAGGCAGGCGAGTTCGGCATCCACCCGGCGCTGTTCGACGCCGCCCTGCACGCCGCCACCTTCCTGCCCGGCGACGTCGAAGGCGGACTCCCCTTCGCCTGGAACGGAGCATCACTGCACGCCTCGGGCGCACGGTCGTTGCGGGTACGCCTGTCAGTGGTCGGCGACGGCACGCTCCGCCTGAACGCGGTTGACGACATCGGCACCCCGGTGGTGTCGGTGGACGCCTTGACACTGCGATCGGTGCGGACGGAACTGTTGGAGTCCGGAATTGAACAGCGGTCGCTGTTCAACGTCGACTGGGTTGTCGTCCCGGCGGGGACCGGCGATGTGCCGCGTTGTGTGGTGGTGGGCGTCGGTGGTCACGACCTGGCGAAGGTGCTGGGTGTGCCCTGGCACTTGGAGCTGTCCGAGTGCCCGGAAGCGGACGTGGTTCTCCTGCCGGTTGTCGGTGCGGACGACGGTGATGTGGCCGCGTCGGCCCGCTCGGAAGTGTCCCGGGTCCTGGAGTCGGTGCAGGAGTGGCTGGCCGACGAGGAGCGCGGTGACACACGCTTGGTGGTGGTGACCCGCAACGCGGTGTCCACGGGAACGGCCGACCGGGTCGAGGACATCGCCGGAGCCGGAGTACAGGGGTTGGTGCGCTCGGCACGCTCGGAGCACCCGGGCCGGTTCGGGCTGGTGGACGTGGACGGTACCGCTGAGTCCTGGCAGTGCCTGCCCGCCGTCCTGACTGGTGACGAGGGCGATTTCGAACTCGCCGTACGCGCCGGACAGGCCTACAGCCCCCGGTTGACTCCGGCGAGCGTGGGTGAGACGTCGCCGGAGGCCCGACCGGTGGACCCCGAGGGGACGGTGCTGATCACGGGTGGCACCGGGACGCTGGGCGGGTTGGTGGCGCGGGATTGGGTGGAGCGGTACGGGGTGCGGCATCTGCTCCTGGCCTCGCGGCAGGGGCCGTCCGCATCGGGAGCGCAAGAGTTGGTCGACGAGTTGACCAGCCTGGGCGCTCAGGTGCGGGTGGTGGCATGTGATGTATCACACCGCGACGCCGTCACCGCCCTGATCGCCGGAGTGTCACAGGAACACCCCCTCACCGCGGTGATCCACACGGCGGGTGTGGTGGACGACGGGATGCTGACGTCCCTGACGCCGGAGCGGGTCGACGCCGTGATGCGTCCGAAGGCGGACGCGGCGTGGTACCTCCACGAAGCGACCGCCGGGCTGGACCTGGCCGCGTTCGTGCTGTTCTCGTCCCTGTCGGGCGTGCTGGGCGCGGCCGGACAGGCGGCGTACGCGGCGGCGAACTCCGTGCTGGACGCGATAGCCCAACAGCGTGCCGCCGACGGCGAGTTGGCCGTCTCGGTGGCGTGGGGCATGTGGGCGCCGGCCAGCGCGATGACCGGGCAACTGTCACAGACCGACCGTCGCCGGATCGGTGCGACGGGCGTGGTGCCGCTGACGGCGGAGGAGGGAACGGCGCTACTGGACCGTGCCGTACGGTCGGGGCGGTCGCTCATGGCGGGGCTGCGCTGGGATCCGGCCGGTGTGCGCGCTGGCCAGCCGGTGCCGGGGCTGTTGCGCGGGCTGGTGCGGGGCCCGGCCCGTCGTAGGAGTCTCGCCACTGTGCGGGACGGCGAGGCGGCGGGCACGGCGTTGCGGCAGCGCCTGGCCGGGCTGTCGGCCGTCGAAGCCCAAGCCGTGCTGGCCCAGGTGGTCACCACTCACACAGCGACCGTTCTGGGGCACGCCACCCCGGAGTCGATACAAGCCGCCTCCGCGTTCCAGGAACTGGGCTTCGACTCGATGACCGCCGTCGACCTGCGCAACCGGCTCAACACGGTCACCGGCCTGCGCCTGCCGGCCACGCTGGTGTTCGACTACCCCACACCGGACGCGGTGGCCGACCACCTTCGGTCGCAGCTGCGCCCCGACACCCTGGTGGCCGAGCCGTCCGCGGACGCGGACGTCCGTCTCGGAGAGACCCTGGCGGCCATCCCCGTCAGCCGCCTGCGCAAGGCGGGGCTACTGGACCTGTTGCTACAGCTCGCCGGTGAGGACGGCGAGGCCGCGCAGAGCACCACGTCCGGCGACGAGGTCTCGATCGACGAGCTGGACGGCGAGAGCCTGCTGCGCCTCGCGGCCGAGAACACCACGAACTAGCGACGATCGAAAGGCAATCCGATGAGTGACTCCATCGAGAAGTACGTTGAAGCGCTGCGGTCGTCGCTGAAGGAGATCGAACGGCTGCGCAAGCAGAACGAGCAGCTCGCCTCGGCCAGGGTCGAGCCGGTGGCGATCGTGGGGATCGGATGCCGGTACCCGGGCGGGGTGTCCTCGCCGTCAGAACTGTGGGATGTGCTGGCCGGCGGGGTGGACGCCACTTCCGGGTTCCCGGTGGACCGGGGCTGGGAGCAGACGGGCGGTGATTTCCGCAGGGGCGGCTTCCTCCACGAGGCGGCGGAGTTCGACGCGGGCTTCTTCGGTATCTCGCCGCGTGAGGCCTTGGCGATGGACCCGCAGCAGCGCCTGCTGCTGGAGACGGCCTGGGAGGCGCTCGAACGGGCCAGAATCGACCCGCACTCGTTGAAGGGCAGCAAGACCGGCGTGTACGCCGGGCTCATGTACCACGACTACAGCGAGCCGTTGAAGACAGCGGCAGACGAGATAGGAGGAATTCTCGGGATCGGCACCGCAGGAAGCGTCCTGTCGGGGCGGATCGCCTACGCGTTGGGGCTGGAAGGGCCCGCGGTGACGGTGGACACGGCGTGTTCGTCGTCCCTGGTGGCCCTGCATCTGGCCGCCCAGGCACTTCGGTCCGGGGAGTGCGATCTGGCACTGGCCGGCGGTGTGACCGTGATGGCCACGCCGGGAGCCTTCGCCGAACAGAGCGGGTTGGCGGGGGACGGCCGCTGTAAGTCCTTCGCGGCGTCGGCCGACGGCACCGGATGGGCCGAGGGCTCCGGGCTGGTGGTGGTGGAGCGATTGTCGGACGCTCAGCGCAACGGCCACCAAGTGCTCGCTGTGGTGCGGGGATCGGCTGTGAACCAGGACGGCGCGTCGAACGGGTTGACCGCGCCGAACGGCCCGTCTCAACAGCGGGTGATCTTGCAGGCGTTGGACAGCGCTGGGCTGACGGCGGCCGATGTGGACGCGGTGGAGGCGCATGGCACGGGGACTCGGTTGGGGGATCCGATCGAGGCCCAGGCGCTGCTGGCGACCTACGGGCAGGACCGTCCGGCGGATCGCCCGCTGTGGTTGGGGTCGCTCAAGTCCAACATCGGTCACACCCAAGGTGCGGCAGGCGTGGGCGGTGTGATCAAGATGGTGTTGGCGATGCAGCAAGGTGTGCTGCCTCGGACGTTGCATGTGGACGAGCCGACACCTCAGGTGGACTGGTCGGCGGGCGCGGTGGAGTTGTTGACCGAGCAGCGGCCATGGCCGGTGGTGGGTCGGCCGTGGCGTGCGGGGGTCTCCTCGTTCGGGGTCAGTGGCACCAACGCCCACGTGATCCTGGAACAGGCTCCCGAATCAACGCCGGTGTCTGATGCGGATGTTGTTGCGCCGGTGGTGTCGTCGTCGGTGGTGCCGTGGGTGGTGTCGGGGCGGTCGGAGTCGGCGTTGCGGGAGCAGGCGGGGCGGCTTGCGACGTATGTGGAGGGGGATGCGGGGTTGGACCCGGTGGAGGTGGGTGCGGCACTGGTCTCCACCCGGGCGAGCTTGGAGCATCGGGCGGTGGTGCTGGGTGCTGACCGGGGCGAGTTGATCGCCGGGTTGGCCGGGCTGGCTGCCGGAGAGCCGGGTGCGGGTGTGGTGTCCGGGGTGGCCGATCGGGGTGCGGCTGGGGGGCGCGGTGTGGTGTTCGTGTTTCCCGGTCAGGGGGCGCAGTGGGTGGGGATGGCGCAGCAACTGCTGGCCACCTCACCCGTGTTCGCGGCGCGGATGGGGGAGTGCGCCGAGGCGCTCGCCCCGTTCGTGGAGTGGGATCTGCTGGAGGTGCTGGGGGACCAGGAGGCGCTGGAACGGGTTGATGTGGTGCAGCCGGCGCTGTGGGCGGTGATGGTGTCGTTGGCGCATCTGTGGCAGTCCCTCGGGGTGACACCGTCCGCTGTACTGGGCCACTCGCAGGGGGAGATCGCGGCGGCGTGTGTGGCGGGCGGACTGTCGCTGGACGACGCTGCGAGGATCAGTGCCGTCCGTAGCCGGATGATCGCGGGGTCGTTGGCCGGGCGGGGCGGGATGGTGTCGGTGGGGCTCCCGCTGGCTGGGGTGGAGTCGTTGATCGCTCGGTGGGAGGGGCGGTTGTCGGTCGCGGCGGTGAACGGGCCGTCGTCGGTGGTGGTGTCCGGTGATGCCGAGGCTGTGGCTGAACTGGTCGCGGCGGGGCAGGTGGAGGACTTCCGGGCGCGGCGGGTCGAGGTGGACTACGCATCGCACTCCGTGCATGTGGAGTTGATCGAGGCGGAGTTGGTCGAGGCTCTGGCCGGGATCACCCCGGCGGAGAGCACGGTCGCGTTCTACTCCACCGTGACGGGTGAGCTGACCGACACCCGCGAACTGGACGCGCAGTACTGGTACCGGAACCTACGGGAGACGGTGCAACTGGCCGACATCACAAGGGCGTTGGCGACGACCGGTCACGGGACGTTCGTCGAAGTCAGCCCTCACCCGGTGTTGACTCCCGCTCTGGAAGAGACCCTGTTCGAGTCCCACCCGGCATCGGTTGTCACCGGGACTCTGCGCCGGGGCGAGAACGAAGCCGAACAACTGCTGACCGCGTTGTCCACGTTGCACACCCGGGGTGTTCGGGTGGACTGGTCTGCGGTGGTGGGCCGGGGTTCGGTGGTGGATCTGCCGACGTATGCGTTTCAGCGTGAGCGGTATTGGCCTGAGGCGGTGTCGGGGTCCTCGCTCGTGGACGACGAGTTGTGGTCGGTGGTGCGGGGGGCGGATGCGGGGTCGTTGTCGGCCGAGTTGGGGGTCGACGAGCGGGCTGTGGCTGAGGTGGTGCCGGCATTGACGGCGTGGCGTGAGCGTCGTCGGGCTCGGTCGGCGGTGGAGGGGTGGCGGTACGAGGAGAGCTGGAAGTTGCTGCCCGGCATGAAGGGGGTTGCGCTGGCGGGGAGTTGGCTGGTCGTGGTGCCTGCCGGGTTTGAAGAGGACGCGTGGGTTGCTTCGGTGGTGGGGGCGTTGGGTGCTGGGGTGGTGCGGCTGGAGGTGGACGGGGATGTCGATCGTGCGGCGTTGGAGGGTCTGCCTGAGTTGACGGGTGTGGTGTCGCTGCTGGGTCTGGATGAGGAGGCGTGTGCTGGGTTTGAGGCAACACCGGTGGGGCTGGCGGGGACGGTGGGGTTGGTGCGGGCGTTGGGTGAGTGCGGGATCGTGGCGCCGGTGTGGTGTGTGACGCGTGGTGCGGTGTCGGTGGG
>DATCQX010000074.1:0-25187 GCA_036569285.1 Streptomyces sp. | reverse complement strand
CCCCGCCCCTCCCGGGAGACTCGACGCACCCCCTTCCGACGTGCAGAGAGGCCTCTCCAGCATGCCCACATTCCCCACCCGCCGACGTGTCCTCGCGACGAGCGCGGGCGCCGCGCTCGCGGTCGGCGCGATGAGCAAGGCCGCCGGTGCCGCCACCCCCCTCGCGGGCGAGGAGACCCGGAGCCTCGACGAGCTGTACCGGGCCGCGAAGGCGGAGGGCGGCAAGCTCGTGATCTACGCGGGCGGCGACACCCCGACGCAGCAGGACGGCACGAAGGCCGCGTTCAAGCAGGCGTTCCCGGACATCGACCTGACGATCGTCGTGGACTACAGCAAGTACCACGACGTCCGCGTGGACAACCAGCTCGCGACGGGCACCCTCGTCCCGGACGTCGTCCAGTTGCAGACCGTCCAGGACTTCACCCGCTGGAAGGCCCAGGGCAACCTGCTCTCCTACCGTCCGGCGGGCTTCTCGAAGCTGTACGACGCGTTCCGCGACCCGCAGGGCGCGTGGACGGCCGTCAACGTGATCTCGTTCGGCTTCATGCACGCCGCGGACGCGGCGAACGCCCCCAGCACCCCGCTGGACCTCCTCGACCCGCGCTGGAAGGGGCGGATCGCGTCCTCGTACCCGCACGACGACGACGCGGTCCTGTACCTGTACTCGCTGTACGTCCGCAAGTACGGCTGGGAGTGGGCGGCGAGGTTCGCCGCGCAGGACGTCAGCTTCGCGCGCGGCAGCAACTCCCCCGGTGACGCGGTCCGTTCGGGCGGGAAGGCGATCGGCGTCGGCGGGTCGGGCGCGCCGCTCGGCACGGGCCCGGTGCGGTGGGTGCTGCCCGGCTCGGCGCCGTTCATGGCGTGGGGCCAGCGCGCGGCGATCCTGCGGAAGGCCGCGCACCCGGCCGCCGCGAAGCTGTACCTGAACTGGTGCGTGTCGGCGGAACGCCAGCAGCAGTCGTTCAACGGCTGGTCGGTCCGCACGGACACCACCCCGCCGGCCGGTCTGAAGCCGGTGTGGGAGTACCCGAACGCCCACCTGGACGGCTTCCCCCGCTTCATGGAGGACCGCGCGGAGGTCGAACGCTGGAAGCAGACGTTCGCCCTGTACTTCGGCGAGGTCCGCGGCGAGCCGACCCCGGGCCGGCTGGGTCTGCGCCCGGGCGTCTGAATCTCACGGCACCCTTAGTGGCCGGTGGTTAGACTCGGCGCCCCTTGCTCCAACGGATCATCGTTCTGGGGGATCTGCCGTGTCGGACCGCGTTCCGGGTCGCTTCTTCGGCCCCAGGCGTGCCCTGGACCACCTCGTGCACGGCGCGTTCGCCCTGGTCGTCGTCGCGGGGCTGATCAGGGCCGCCTCGCTCGGGGGCCCGCTGTGCCGGGACATCGTGGCGCTGAGCGCGCTGCTGGCGGCCCTGTACACGGTCGGGCTCGCCGTCGGCGGCCGGTGGCGCCCCGTGGAGCGACGGCTGTGGGCGGCGGCGCTGATCGTGTCGTGGACGGCGCTCACACTGCGGGCCCCCGCGATGCTGTCCGACGCGTACGTGTGGGCGGCGATCCCGCTGGCCTGTGCGGCGCTGCGGGCGCTGGACCGCCGCTGGGCGGCGCTCGCCGTGGGCGCCGTCACCGTCGACCTCGTCGGTCAACTCGTGCGCGGATACGGTGCCTTCACGCCGGAGACGCTGATTCCGGTGGCTGCCGTATGGGGCACGCTCGCGCTGTACCGGGCGCAGCAGCGGGACGCCGCTCAACGGCAGCTGCTGGTCGAGGAGTTGCGGGGGACGCGGGAGGAACTGGCCCGGCAGCAGCGGGAGGCGGGGATGCTGTCGGAGCGGGCGCGCATCGCGCGGGATCTGCACGACACCCTCGCGCAGGAACTCGCGGGCGGCGTCATGCTGTTGCAGGCCGCGGAGCGGGACTGGGAGGCGCGTCCGGACGTCGCGCGGACGCGGGTGCGGGCGGCGGCGGACGGTCTGCACGCCAACCTCGCGGAGACCCGCCGCATCATCAGCGACCTCACGCCGTCGGCGGTCGCCGAGGCCGGACTCGCGGGCGCGCTGCGGCTGTTGTGCGAACGGGCCGAGACCGAGGGCACGGCGGCCCGGATCAGTTTCCGGACAACAGGGTCTGCCCGTCCGGCACTTGACGGTCAGGCCGCCGCGACGCTGTTCCGGATCGCGCAGGGTTCGCTGGCGAACATCCGCGAGCACGCCAGTGCGGTGAACGTCCAGGTCACGCTCCATCAGCGGGCGGACGGCGCCGAGTTGGAGATCCGGGACGACGGGCGGGGGTTCGACCTCTCCCAGGACGGCCCTTCCCCGTCCCGGGGTTACGGGCTGCCCGCCGCCCGCGCCCGGCTGCGGGAGTGCGGGGGCGACCTCGACGTGTACAGCGCGCCGGGGCACGGGACACGGGTGCGCGCGTCGGTGCCGGTCGAGCGGGCCGGTGTGCGGTGAGCGGGCTGCGCCTGGTGCTCGCCGACGACCACACGGTCGTGCGGGCGGGGCTGCGGGCCCTGTTGGAGGGGGAGCCGGATCTCGTCGTGGCCGGGGAGGCGGTCAGCGGGGAGGAGGCGGTGCGGCTGGCCGTGGAGTTGCTGCCCGACGTCGTCCTCATGGACCTGCGGTTCGTGGGTGGGGGCGGGATCGACGGGGTGGAGGCGGTGCGGCGGCTGCGGGAGGCGGCGCCGGGGGTGGCCGCGGTGATGCTGACGAGTTACTCGGGGCGGGTGGACGTCGTGCGGGCGCTGGAGGCCGGGGCGCGGGGGTACGTGCCGAAGGCGGGGGCGCCCGAGGATCTGTTCCGGGCGGTGCGTGGGGCGGCGGCCGGGGCGCTCGGGCTCGCGCCGGAGCTGGTGGGTGCGCTGGTCGGGGAAGAGCCCGACAGAGAGCGGGAGTTGACGGCGCGTGAGGTCGGCGTCGTCCGGCTGATGGCCGAGGGGCGGGGGAACCGGGGGATCGCGGAGGCGCTGTTCCTGAGCGAGGCGACCGTGAAGACGCATCTGGTGCGGATCTACCGGAAGCTGGGGGTCGACAACCGGGCGGCGGCGGTGTCGGAGGCGGTGCGGCGGGGCGTGCTCGACCTGTCGTAGGTGCCAGGGTTTGGGGTGAGCGCGGGATTTTTGGGATGCGCGTTTCGGGGCGCGCGTTTGGGGTGCGCGCGCCCCGCCGTCCGCCGGGGTTCAGACGCGGGTCTGTTCCGGCTCCGGTGTCTGGTCGGGGGCCTGCGTGTCGTCCGCGAGCGGTTTCGGTGCCGGGATGGCCGCCGCGATGGCGGCCGAGACGAGGGCGAGGGCGCCGCCGACCGTGAGGGCTGTGCGGAAGCCGTCCTCGGAGGCGAAGGTGTGGCCGCCCATCGTCGTCGTCATCTGGGAGAGGATCACGCCGATGACGGCCGAGCCGACCGAGGTGCCGAGGGCGCGCATCAGGGTGTTGAAGCCGTTCGCAGCGGCCGTCTCCGACGCCGGGACACTGCTCATGATCAGCGCGGGCATCGCGCCGTAGGCGAGGCCGACGCCGCTGCTGGTGACGATCGTGACGACCATCAGACCGGCGGCGGAACCCATCAGCGGGAGCGCGACGCCGTACCCGGCGGCGAGGACGAGCGCGCCGCAGACCAAGGTGAACTTGGGGCCACGGGCGTTGGTGAGCTTTCCGCCGAGCGGCGAGACCAGCATCATCATCACTCCGCCGGGCGCCATCCACAGACCGGCCGCCAGCATCGACTGCCCGAGGCCGTACCCCGTCTCCTTCGGGAACTGGAGGAGTTGCGGCAGGACCAGCATGGACGCGTACATGCCGAAGCCGATGAAGACCGAGGCGGCGTTGGTCAGCAGGACGCGGGGGCGGGCGGTCGTCCTGAGGTCGACCAGCGGGTCCGCCGTCCGCGTCTCCCAGAAACCCCAGGCGCCCAGCGCGACGACCGCCGCGGCGAACAGGCCGAGGATCGCGCCCGAACTCCAGCCCCAGTCACCGCCCTTGGAGACCGCCAGCAGCAGCGCGACCAGCCCCGCGCCGAGCCCGATCGCGCCGGGCGCGTCGAACCGCTGCCCCTTCGCGCCGGCCGGGACGTCCGGGACGAGGAACCAGATGAGGGCGGCGACGGCGGCGGCCAGCGTCGCGGAGCCCCAGAACAGGACCCGCCAGCTCGCGTACTCGGCGACGGCCGCGGCGATCGGCAGGCCGATGGCGCCGCCGATCCCCATCGACGCGCTGACCAGGGCTATCGAGCCGCTCAGCCTCTCCCTCGGGACGACGTCCCGCAGCAGCGCGATACCGAGGGGGACCACGCCCATGCCCATGCCCTGCAGGCCCCGGCCGATGATCATCGTGACGACGTCCGAGGCCAGCGCGCACACGACCGAGCCGACGACCAGGGGGATCGAACAGGCCAGCAGCATCGGGCGTTTGCCGACGAGGTCTCCGAGGCGGCCGACCACCGGGACACACCCCGCCGAGACCAGCAGGGTGACCGTGATGACCCATGCCGCGTTCGACGACGTCGTGTCCAGGATCCTCGGCAGCTCCGCGATCAGCGGTGTGACCAGCGTCTGCATGATCGCCGCGGTGGTCCCGGCGAAGGCGAGGGTGGCGACCACGGCGCCCGCGCGGGCCGTGGGCTGGGGGGCGTCCATGGCGGACCGACTTTCTCTCAGGGGCTGGGGCGGCGCCGGACGGGGCGCCCCTTGGGAGCGGTGTGCATCATACATTTGCCATGTATCAAGCATGCTTCGTGTCGTCGCGCCTGTGCCAGGATTGGTTCATGGAGACGCCGACTCACCAGGTCGAATACGAGCAGATGCTGCTCAGCCGCCACACGTTCATGAGCAAGCGGGGTGGGCGGCGGGCCGACGGGGTCATGGACCGCAGCGCGTACATCATGCTGAGCCGGATTCTCATGCAAGGGCCCATGTCCATCGGTGAGTTGAGCGAGGCGTTCCGGCTCGACACGTCCACCCTCAACCGGCAGACGGCAGCGGCGACCCGTGCGGGGCTGCTGGAACGGATCCCCGATCCCGCCGGCGGGATGGCCCGCAAGTTCCGCCTCACGGAGGAGGGGGCCCGGCTGCTGGAGCAGGAACGGGCCGGGATCGTCGAGGTGTTGGGGCGGGTGATGGGGGACTGGTCCGATGAGGACATCGCCGCGTTCGCGGGGTATTTGCGGCGGTTCAACAATGGGATCGAGGCGATTGGGGGGAAGCCGTGGCCTCGGGAGGGGTAGGGGGGAGGGTGGTGTGTTGCCGGGTGCGGGTGGGATGTGGCTGGGCGCGCAGTTCCCCGCGCCCCTGAAGGATGGCGGCTGCGCCGCCGATCCTTCAGGGGCGCGGAGCCGTGTGCTGAAAGGCTGAGCCGTGTGCTGAAAGGCTGAGCCGTGTGCTGAAAAGACTGGCGCTCGCGCCGTCTTTTCAGGGGCGCGGGGAACTGCGCGACCAGCCACGACGCACCCGCACCCAGCCTCCAACAGCGCCCCGCCGAGCCGCATCTGAAAGGTGAACGCGCCTGTGACACAAGTAATCAGCACCCGGCGGCTGGAGCTCCTGCCGCTCCGCGTCGAGCACGCCGAGGAGATGGCGTCCGTGTTGTCGGACCCGGCGCTGCACGCCTTCATCGGTGGTGCCCCGGACACGCCGGCGGGCCTGCGTGACCGGTACCGGCGGATGACCGGCGGCTCGCCCGAACCCGGGGTGGAGTGGTTGAACTGGGTGATCCGGTTGCGGGAGGGGGGCTGTCTCACCGGCACGGTTCAGGCGACGGTGACCGCTTCCGAAGCCGAGGTCGCCTGGGTGGTGGGGACGGCGTGGCAGGGGCGGGGGATCGCCGGGGAGGCGGCTCGGGGGATGGTCGAGTGGCTGGGGGAACAATGGGTGGACACCGTCGTCGCCCATGTCCACCCCGACCACCGGGCGTCCGCCGCCGTCGCGGCCCGCGCGGGGCTCACCGCGACCGACGAGTGGCAGGACGGCGAGGTGCGGTGGCGCCGGAACCTCGCGCCACGACAGACGGCACCCGGCCTATGAGCGATGCCACCCCGCCCATGGCCAACCGCACCCGGCCCATGCCCGACGTCACCCGGAAAACCCGAAGGCCCCCGCTCCACCCCCACCGCTACCGTGAGCCGATGCTCACACTCCCCCTCTCCACCGCCCACCTCCACCTGCGCCTCTTCACCCCGGACGACCTCCACGACCTGTACGCCTACCAGGGCCTGCCCGAGGTGGCCCGCTACCTCTACCGCCCGCCGCTCAGCCGGGGCCAGTGCGCGCAGGCGATCAGCAGGCGTGCGCAGGGCTCCGGTTGGGCGCAGGACGGGGACGATCTGGTGCTGGCGGTGTGCCCGGAGGGTGAGGCGGGAGTCGTCGGGGAGATCGTGTTGAAGCTGGCCAGCGCGGGGGCCCGGCAGGCGGAGATCGGGTGGGTCTTCCACCCGGCGCACGGCGGGAAGGGGTACGCGACGGAGGCGGCACGCGCGGCGGCCGGTCTCGCCTTCACCGCCCTCGGCGTCCACCGCCTCTTCGCCCGCCTCGACACCCGCAACACCGGCTCGGTGCGGGTGTGCGAGCGGCTCGGGATGCGCAGGGAGGCGCACCTCGTGGAGAACGACGTGGACGGCGACGGCGATTGGGGCAGCGAGTACGTGTACGCGCTGCTCGCGGCCGAGTGGCGGGAACGGGCCGTGTGATAGCTTCCCAGGGCCAGTCGAACCTCTGTGCGCTCAACGGGGCGCACGGGTCAGGGAATCCGGTGGGAATCCGGAGCTGACGCGCAGCGGTGAGGGTGACGGGCGGGGCAACAGGCCACTGGACGGGGTGAGTTCGTCCGGGAAGGCGCTCCGCGCGGGTGACCCCGAGTCCGAAGACCTGCTGGCGGCCTCCGGCCGGGAAGACGGCCGGGGGTGGACCGTACGACCGGGCTTCGCGTACGAGCCCTCGACGCCGAAGGATGCCCTGTGCGGCTCGCTGCCCTGTTCCTCGTCTCCGCCGTCCTGTTGACCGGCTGTGGCGGGTCCTCCCAGAAGAAGAGCGGCGCCGAGGCGGTCACGCTCACCAACTGCGGGCAGAAGGTCACCGTGTCCGCCCCGCCGAAGCGCGCGGTCTCCCTCAACCAGGGGACGACGGAGATCATGCTCTCCCTCGGCCTCGCGGACCGCATGGCCGGCACGGCGACCTGGACCGACCCCGTCTCACCGCACCTGGCGAAGGAGAACGCGAAGGTCAGGCGCCTCGCGGACAACGCCCCCTCCCTGGAGACGGTCCTCGACGCCGAACCGGACTTCGTGGCCGCCTCGTTCGCCTCCACGCTCGGCAAGGGCGGCGTCGCCCCGCGCGGCCAGTTCGAGAAGCTCGGCGTCCCGACGTACCTCTCCCCCTCCGACTGTGTCGGCAAGGACAACGGCGGGGACGGCGACGGCGCCCGCACCCAGCCGCTCACGATCGACACGATCTACGGCGAAGTCCTGGACCTGGCACGGATCTTCGGCGTCGAGGGACGCGGCGAGAAACTGGTGGCCGACCTCAAGAAGCGTGTGGCGACGGCCACTTCGGGCCTCAAGGCCCAACGCGCCACTCTGCTCTACTGGTTCGCCAACTCCCAGTCCCCCTACCTCGCGGGCTGCTGCGGTGCCCCCGGCGTCATCACCCGCACGCTCGGCGCGAAGAACGTCTTCGACGACACGAAGGACGAGTGGCCGCAGGTGAGTTGGGAGACGGTCGCCGACCGGAACCCGGACGTCCTGGTGATCGGTGACCTCACCCGCAAGCAGCAGACCGCCGAGACCGCCGCGAAGAAGATCGAGTTCCTGGAGTCGAACCCGGTCACGAAGAACATGACGGCCGTGAAGGAGAAGCGGTACGTCCTGCTGTCGGGCCAGGCGATGAACCCGACGATCCGCACGGTCGAGGGCATCGAGAAGGTCGCGGCGGCGCTGCGCGCGGACGGCCTCACGGGATGACGCGGGGGCTCCTGCTCGGCGCGGGCGGCCTCGCCCTGCTGGCCCTGTCGGTCGCGCTGGCGATCACGATCGGCCCGGCGGACATCGCCGTCGCGGACGTGTGGGCGTCGGTCGCGTCCCATCTCGGCTGGGGCCACACGGAGTTGAGTCCGCTGCGGGACGGCATCGTGTGGAACCTCCGGCTCCCGCGCACGCTCCTCGCGGCGGTGTGCGGTGCCGGGCTCGCGGTGTGCGGCGCGGTCATGCAGTCGCTGCTGCGCAACCCCCTCGCGGACCCGTTCGTCCTCGGCGTCTCCTCGGGCGCCTCGACGGGCGCGGTCGTCATCGTCGTCCTCGGCGCGGGCGGCGGCCTGGTGTCGGTGTCGGGCGGGGCGTTCATCGGGGCGGTGCTGTCGTTCGGTCTGGTGCTGCTGCTCAGCCACACGCTGGGCGGGACGACGGACCGGGTGGTCCTCGCGGGGGTCGCGGCGATGCAGCTGTTCTCGGCGCTCACGTCGTTCATCGTGATGACGGCGGCGGACGCGGAGACCACGAGGGGCGTCCTGTTCTGGCTGCTGGGTTCGCTGAGCGGCGCGGACTGGACGGACGTCGGCGTCGGCGCGGCGATCCTCGCGGCGGCGCTGCTGATCTGCGCCGGTCAGGCCCGCACCCTGGACGCGTTCGCGTTCGGCCAGGACGCGGCGGCGTCGCTCGGCGTGTCCGTCGTCCGCACCCGGCTGGTCCTGCTGTGCGCGACGGCGCTGCTGACGGCGGCGCTGGTCAGCTCGGCGGGTGCGATCGGCTTCGTCGGCCTGGTCCTCCCGCACGCGACGCGCGCCCTGACCGGCCCCGGGCACACCCGGCTCCTTCCGGCGACGGCGCTGGCGGGCGCGGTGTTCCTCGTCTGGGTCGACACCCTGGCCCGCACGCTCCTCGCCCCGCAGGAGGTTCCGGTGGGGGTCGTGACGTCCCTGATCGGGGTGCCGGCGTTCGTGGCGGTGCTGTACCGGACGAAGGGGGCGCGGTGAACGGCCTGAACGCGGACCGGGTCCGGCGCACGGCGGGCGGCACGCTCGTCCTCGACGGCGTGACGCTCACGCCGCGCCCCGGCGAGGTCACGGGCCTGCTCGGCCCGAACGGCTCCGGCAAGTCGACGCTCCTGCGGCTCCTGGCGGGTGTTCTCGCGCCGGAGTCCGGTGTCGTCACGCTGGACGGCCGTCCCCTGCCGGACGTCGGGCGGCGGGCGGTCGCGCGCCGGGTCGCCGTCGTCGAGCAACAGGCGGACACTCAGGTCGCGTTGACGGTCGTCGACGTCGTCCGGCTGGGCCGGATCCCGCACCGGCGGGCGTGGGCGCCGGCCGCGCCGGGCGACGAGGAGGCCGTGCGGACGGCGCTGGAGCGGACCGGGCTCGCGGACAAGGCGGACCGGCCGTGGCACTCCCTGTCGGGGGGTGAGCGGCAGCGGGTGCACATCGCGCGCGCCCTCGCGCAGGAACCTCGCGAGCTGCTCCTCGACGAGCCGACCAACCACCTCGACATCCAGCACCAGTTGGCCCTGATGTCCCTCGTCTCGGAGCTGCGGGTCACGACGGTCGTCGCCCTGCACGACCTCAACCTCGCGGCGATGTACTGCGACCGGCTCGCCGTCCTCAAGCAGGGCCGGGTCGTCGCGGCGGGCACGCCCCGCGAGGTGCTGACGGAGTCGCTGGTGGCGGACGTGTACGGCGTGCGCGCCACCGTCACCGTGGGTGAGCCCGGCGGGCGTCCGCACATCCGGTTTCTCGGGGCGGTGTGAGCGGGGCGCACGCGCCGGACGGCGGCCGGGACCGTCTGCGTGCCACCGCCGCCGGACGGCCGCCGAGCCACTCCCCCGCGACAGCGCGCCGGCCCGCGCCCCGCCCGCCCCGCCGCACGCCGTGAACGGCGTTTTCCCCGGGGGGAGTTCCCGCCCGGCAGCCCCTTCCGCTCCCGGCGTGCGCGCCCGCGTCGCTCCCCTGTGCCGCCGCGCGCTCTGCCGTCGCGCGGACGGCGTGTGCTTGCGTGGGGGCGTGTGAGGACAGCCGGGTCGGCCGAGTTCGGGAGTAGCCGTGGGGAACGATCGGTTGGTGGTCCATGCCTTCGCCGGGCAGGGGGATTTCTCGCTGGCGCCGCTGGTGGGGGTGCTGGACGCGCAGGACGTCGTGGAGGAGGCGCTGGAGGAGGTCGCCGCCGAAGGCGACCCGGTGGCGCGGGAGTTCGGGGTGGCGCCGGTCGTGTCGCGGCTGCTGAGCGGGGAGTTGAGAAGCTCTCGGGAGCTGGCGGACGGGCCGGTGGGGACGCCGCAGTACGCGCTGTTCGCGTGTTCGGTGGCGGTGCACCGGGCGCTGTGCCGTTCGGGGTTCGCCCCGGACCGGGTGGTCGGGATGAGCTTCGGCGACATCGCGGCCTGCGTGGCGGCGGGGGTGCTGGACGTCGCGGACGGCACCCGGATCGCCTGCCTGGTGGCCCGCGCGCTGAGCGACCACCCCGGCGGGATGCTCCTGGTGGAGCCTCCGGCTGCGGACGACGGCCCGGAGGCCGAGGCGTACCGGCTCCTGGCCGCCCTGCACCTGCCGGGCCTCACGCTGGCCTGCGTGAACGACGACCGCCGGGTCATCCTCACCGGCCCCTCCGACGCCGTCGACCTCGCCGAGCAGCTCCTTCTCGGGCTCGCCCTCCCGGCCGTCCGGCTCCGGCTGCCGTTCCTGTGCCATCACCCTGAACTGGAGGACGAGGCGCGGCGGTTCGTCGAGAGCATCCGGGACGTGCGGGTCGGCGTCGCCCGACTGCCCGTGTACTCCTCGCTGTTGGGGCGGGCGTACCGGCCGGACGACGATGTGCGGGAGGTCCTGTCGTACGGGCTGACCCGGCCGGCGCGGCTGCCGGGGGTGCTGCGGCAAGCGGTGAGCGGTGGTCCGGCGGTGCTGCTGGAGGCGGGGACGGGGAGCGCGTTGACGCGCAGCGCGCGGGAGTTGTTCGCGGGGCGGGACGTGACGGCGGTGGCGCCGTTGACGGTGGGCGGGTTCGCGTGGGTGGCGGGGGTGTCGTCGTATGGGCAGTGACCGGCTGCCTTCCCTCGAAGAGGGTGACGTGGCGTCAGCTCTGTTGCGCTGCGCGGCCGTTCTCGGTGACGCTGGGCAACTCCTCGCGGACATCGACCGGTTGGCGGACGTCCAGGCTGAGGCCGCGGTGCGGCGGCCCGCGCTGTACATGGCGCTGGTCAACCACTACGTCCTGTGTCTCAACGCGGTCGTGTCCTTCGGGGCGAAGGACGACCCGTGTCTCGGGCCGGCCCGGGAGGCGCTGGAGCGGGGGGCGGCCAAGGGGGTGTTCCTGGTGACGGAGGCCGGTCGGGCGGGCAGTCACCTCGGAGCCCGGACGACCGCCGCATTCGACGCGGCCACACGGGAGTTCGTGATCGACACGCCCGACGCGGACGCCGTGAAGTTCTCCAGTGTGCGGCCCGACGGCGTGCCCACGTTCGGGGCGGTCATCGCGCGGGCGGTCGTCGAGGGCGTGGACCGGGGGACGTTCGCGTTCCTCGTGGACCTCACCGACGGGGAGCGGGCGGCGCCGGGCGTGGAGATCTCGGGGCCGCTCTCGGCGAGCGCGCTGCCGCTGGAGTACGGGTTGATCCGGTTCCGCAACTGCCGGGTGCCGTACGGGCGTTGGCTGTCGGACGGGGCGTGGGTCGACGCGGACGGGCGGTTCACCGATCCGTCGGGCTCACCCGGCGCCCGGCTGCGGCGGACGATGTCGGTCGGGCAGGCCCTGTGGGCGACGGTGCCGTCCGCGATGGCGGCGACGGCCGGGCGGGCGGCCGTCTCCGCGCTCCGGTTCGCGGAGCGTCGTCCGACGCCGTCGGGGGAGCCGCTGCTGGCGCAGCCCACGCATCAGCGGGCCCTGTTGGGGGCGTTGTCCGGCGCGTACGCGCTCTCGTGTGCGGCGGACGCGGCGCTCGCGGCGTGGCGGACGAAGGCGTCGGACGCGCCCGCTCCGGAGGGGGCGGTGTCTCCGTGGGTGGCCGTGGACGCGTCGCTGGCGCTGCTGAAGGCCGTGTCGACGGAGGAGGCCGTGCGGGTCGTCGAGGTGTGCCGGCGGCATTGCGGGCTCGCGGGGTTCCTGGACGTCAATCTGCTGGAGGGGTATCTCGGCGCGGCGCAGGCGTTCACCGTGGCGGGCGGGGACAACGCGCTGATCTTCCTGGACACGGGGCGGGCCGCGCTCGGCGCCGTCCGCGAAGTGCCCTCCATACCCGGCGAGTTGGACGACCCGCGCTGGTGGCCGAGTGTGGCCCGCGCGCACGCGGCGAGGCTCGCGGCCGACACCTCCCCCGACGACCTGCCCCGCCTCAGGGAACTCGGGGAGGCGATGGCGGCGGGCCTCTTGGCCGGCGCCCTCACCGAGCACCCCCTCGCCACCCTCTTCGGCCTCCTCCAAGCCGACCGCACCGCCGGCCGCCTCGTCGCGACCGGCGTCCTCACCCCCGACGCGGTACGTGCCCTCCCGAAGGCGATCGACGCTCTCTGCACCGAACTCGCCCCCCGACTACCGGAGCTGACAGCCCCGTTCGACAGGCACCAGGACGCCGCTCCCCCGCTCGACGCCCCGCACTACGCCCAGGCCCTGTGGGATCACTTGGCGAACTCGCCCGCCTGAGGCTCCCGTACGACCACGTCACAGGGGAACTCGACCCGCAGCAGCACCTCTTTGAGCCGCCGTGTCACCTGGTCCCGGACGGTCTGGCTGGCCTCCCGGGCGGTGACGTGCAGCCGGTACCGCTGCCGCCCTGTCCCGCCGCGCCCGGCGGTGGAGCGCACGATCTCGGTCCGCACGTGCAGCACGCCGGGCAGCGCGCCCACCAGCTCCCGCACCCAACGCAGGGAGACCCGGTCGCCGTTGATGACGACGAAGTCGGCGATCCGGCCGCAGAAGAAGAGGTGCCCGCTGTCGTCGACGCGGAACACGTCCCCGGTGGCGACGGTGTCGGCCGCGACGAGTCCGCGCCGCCCGGCCGCGCCGTACCCGACGCGCCGGACCATCGCGTCGGGCGTCGTCACGAGGAGTTCACCCTTGAGGCGTTCGCCGCGCACGGCGACCTCGACGCCGGGCAGGGGAAGGCCGACGGAGGTGTAGCGCTCGGGGGGTGCGCGGTGGGCGGCGAGGGTGGAGACGCGGGGACCGGCCTCGGTGAGCCCGTAGGTGAGGTAGAGCTCGCCGCCCCGGTGCCGGGCGAGGAGTTCCTTGACGTGGGTGGCCTCCAGGGAGTCCCCGCCGACCGTCAGCACCCGCAGGCAGGACGGGAGTTGGTGGGTGTCGTCGAGGAACGAGCGGACGAGGGACGGGGAGAGGGAGGAGACCGTCACGCCGTGCCTGCTCAGCCCCTCCCGGTAGGTGCCGGGCACGAACGGGGGCCCGCTGAGGACGAGTCGGGCGCCGGTGACGACCCCGGCGAGGGCCTGGGCGACGAGCGCGAAGGAGTAGTGCAGCGGCAGGTTGAGCCATACGGTGTCCGCGCCGCGCAGCCCGATCGCCTCCGCGTGCCGCCGCGCGTTGTCGAACAGGGCGGCGACCCGGTGCAGACAGCCCCCGGCGGTCCCGGAGGTCGCGGAGGTCATGACGATCGCCTGCCCGGGTTCGTAGGTGCGGGGGTGGGCGGTGGCGATACGGCGGACGACGAGGTCGGGGGCGGCGGTCGCGAGGGCGGCGGCACCGAGCGCGTCCGCGATGATGCGGCGCCGGTGCTCGGGGCAGGAGCGCGGCAGCAGGACGGGGACGAGGCCCGCGTAGTGGGCGGCGAGGAAGGCGGTGAGCTGGGTGTGCGGGTCGGGGACGGCGATGAGGACCGGGCTGCCGGGCGGGAGCGCGGCACTCGCGAACGCCTCCCGCACGTCCGCGAGTGCCCGCCGGCGCACCGGCTGACCGGCGTCGGTGTCGACCCGGCTGCCGAGATAGTCGGCCACCTGTTCCTCGGGCGGGACGGGTGTGAGGGTGCTCAACGTCAACTGCCTTTCATGGTCGGCTTGGTGAGAAAGCAGCAGTCGTACGCAAGATGCGCACGCCGGTGACGGCGGTGCGGGAGCGAAGCTGAGGGGGCGGGGGGCGGCGGCCGGGGCCGCCGGATCGGACGGAGACGGCCGGAGAGACACGCGCCCCGACTACCGGGTGTCATGCCCTGGTCACCGGATGGTGCCCTCCCTCAGTCAAACCACCTGCCCGCCGCCTGTAAAGGACGCATGGTCGGCATTGCGGCGCGCACGGACGGCCGTCGACCCTCCCTCGTGCCGCGCGGTGCGCCCCCGGCTCGCGCGGGGCGCGGTGTGAGCCGTACTGCTCCGCGTGTGCCTCGCCGGTGGTCGTGGTGCTGTGCGAGAACGAGAGTGCGGCGCCGGGCGGCTGTCGAACGCCGGTTCCCTGTCCCTCCTCGACCGGCGCGGGCCGCGCGACGCCCGCCGGTTCCGGTCCCCTCAGCGCGGAAGGCTGCGTCATGAACTTACCGATAGGTGTCGTCGGCACCGGTTCCTATCTGCCGGTGCGGCGGCGGACGAACGACGAGGTCGCGCCGGCGGCCGGGGTGTCGGCGGAGTGGATCGCCGGCCGGACGGGGGTACTGGCCCGGCATGTGGCGGCGCCGGAGGAGGCGGCGTCGGATCTGGCGGCGGCTGCGCTCAAGGCAGCGCTGGCCGCTGCCCGTTGGGAGGCCGGGCAACTGGACCTGATCGTCGTGGCGACCTCGACGCCGGACGAGCTGGGGCCCGCGACCGCGTGCCGGGTGCAGGCGCTGACGGGGGCGCGGCACGCCGTGGCGCTGGATGTGACGGCCGCTTGTTCGGGCTGGCTGTTCGGGGCGCGGGTGGCGCGGGACTGGCTGGCCGGGGACGGGGCCGCGCGGCGCGCCGCGGTCGTCGGCGTCGAGGCGTACTCGAAGTTCCTCGACCCCACCGACCGGGCCACCGCCTCCCTCTTCGGGGACGGCGCCGCCGCCACCCTCCTCGGTCCGGTCGCCGAAGGGCACGGCTTCGGGGCGTTCACGCTCGGTTCGGACGGCCGGTTCGCGGACCACGCGTTGATCGCGGCGGGCGGCAGCAGGGCTCCCGTGGGCGCCGACGGCCAGCGGATCACCATGAACGGCAAGGGAGTTCGCGATTTCATCCTGGACGTCTTCCCGCGCATGCTCAGCCACGCGCTGGCCCAGGCCCGGGTTCCCCTGGACGACGTCGCGCTCGTCGTCACCCACCAGCCGAACCCGGTCCTGCTCCGACACGCCGCCCACGAGATGGAGGTGACGGACCGTCAACTCGTCGTCGTGGGGGACGAGGTGGGGAACATCGGTGCCGCCAACATCCCGTACGCGCTGGCGAAAGCGGCGTCCGAGGGGCGGCTGCGGGACGGCGACCTGGTCGTGATCATCGCGTTCGGCGGTGGGGTCACCTGGGGGACGACCGTGCTGCGCTGGACGGGGGCCCCGGCGGTACGGGTCGCTCCGGCCGCGAGCCGGCTCCAGTTGCGCTGAGCCTGCGAGCGGCTCTGCCGGGACTCGCCGCGATCAGGGGGCCGGTGTCCGGCTTCTCCGGTGGTGACGGGCAGGATGGGGGCATGAGCGTAGTCAAGATCAACGTACTGAGCGTCCCCGCCGAGCAGCGCGAGACCCTGGAGAAGCGGTTCGCCTCCCGGGCCCACGCCGTCGAGAACTCCGACGGCTTCGAGTGGTTCGAACTCCTCCGTCCCGTCGAGGGCACCGACACCTACCTCGTCTACACCCGCTGGCGTGACGAGGCCGCCTTCCAGGCGTGGATGGAGGGGCCGATGAAGCAGGCCCACCAGGGCGGGGCCGAAGGGGAACGCCCCAAGCCGGCGTCCTCCGCTTCGGAACTGTGGTCGTTCGAGGTCGTGCAGCAGGCGGCGCCGAAGGGCGAGTGAGGCGGGCGGTGTGAGGAGCCGGGGCACTTTCGGGTGTCCCCGGCACGGGGGTGCGGGTGCGTTGTGGCCGAGGGGCCGACGCGTCCGGGCTCATCACGTGGAGATCATCGGGGTATCCGCATCCCCAGCACGGCGTCGGCCGGGTCACGGCGACGAGTGTCGCGCCTGAGCGTTCGTCTGCCGCGTGTCGTCGATCGCCTGCCACAGCCGCTGTGCCCGTCCGCGGTGCCGGCGCGCCAGGTCATGGTCGCCGGCGGCGGCGTCCAGGTCGCCGATCAGTTGCCAGCACGCGGCCTCGTCCTCGCGGTCGCCGTGCCGGTGGAACAGGTCCGCCGCGCGCTTCAACGCCGGGCTCGCCCGGTCCCGGTCGTGCCGGCCGGCGTACACGCGGCCGACTTCCAGCAGCGTGTACGCGGTGCACCGCTCGTCGGCCAGTTCCTCGAAGGTGGCCAGCGCCTGCCCCAGGCAGCGCAGCGCCTCGTCCGGATCACCGCGCCGGTCGTGCAGACGGCTGAACCGCCGCAGCACGACCGCCACCCGATGCCCGTCGTCGAGCGCCCTGGCCTGGCGCAAGGCGTCGTCGAACCAGGACTCCGCCTCGTCGAGTTCGTCCTGCATGAGCCGCATCACGGCCATCGAACAGGACAGCTGCGCTTCGAGGTGCCTGTCGCCCTCGCCGACCGCCATGGCCAGCGCCTGCCCGATGCGACCGGCGGCTTCGTCGTAACGGGCCTGCACTCGGCTGACCGTGCCCAGCATCGCCACCGACAACGCCTCGCCGCGCTTGTCCCCGCCGTCCTGGCACAGCCCGACGGAGGACTCCAGGGCACGGGTCGCCGCGTCGAACTCGTCCCGATAGATGTGCAGTTGACCAAGACCGCGCAGCAGCACCGAGGCGCCGCGCACGTTGCCGACGGCCTCGGCCGCGCCCAACGCGAGCCGGTGCCCGTGCTCCCAGTCCTGATACAGGCACCGGTGGTCGTAGTAGGTCACCGGGCCGACCGCCAGCTCCCAGGCCAACTCGTCCAGTCCCCAGTCCACGGCCAGTTTCACCGCGCCGAGCAGGGTGTCGCGTTCCGCGTCGAACCAGCCGACCGGGTCGGCCAGCAGCCGGTCCACGACCGCGTCGGGCAGCGGCCGGCGCGGCGCCGGACCCGGGGCGGCGGCCAGCAGCCCGGCCGGCAGCCGATCGGTGCCACGTCCGGCCAGATCGAGCCAGGTGGACAGTACCCGGACGATCGCGTCCCTCCTGTCCTGCACCGGCAGTTGGGCGGCGACCTCTACGGCACACGTCCTGATCAGGTCGTGCAGCCGGTAGCGCGGTTGGCCGATGGCGTCGGTGGCGGTGAGCCGCACGAGACTGGCGTCGACGAGGGTGTCCAGCACCTCCTCGGCGTCCGGGCGGTCCAGCAGCGGGCCGACCACCCAGCCGGGCAGGGTGTGGGCGCCGAGCAGACCCAGCAGGCTCAGCGCGCGCACCGCGTCGGACGGCAGCAGCCGCAAGCTCAGTTCGACGCTGGCCCGCACGCCGAGATCCCCGATCCTCAGCTCGGCCAGCCGCCGGGACTCGTCCTCGATGCGTTCCCGCAGCACCCGCAGCGACCAGGCCGGGCGGCCGGTGAGTTTGGCTCCGGCGATCCTGATCGCCAGGGGCAGGTTGCCGCAGCAGCCGAGGATCGCGTCGGCCTCCGCCGGTTCCCGCTCGACCCGCCGCCGCCCGACGATGCCGGTGAACAGCTCCCGCGCCTCGGCCGGGCTCAGCACGTCCAGGTCGATGTGCCGGGCGCCGGGAAGCTGCGTCAGCAGAGTGCGGCTGGTGATCAGCACGGCACAGCCGTCGGCCCCGGGCAGCAACGGCAGCACCTGCCCGGCGTGACCGGCGTCGTCCAGCACCACCAGCATCCGGCGGCCCGCCAGCAACGACCGGTAGAGCGCGGCCCGTTCGGACTGGCCGTTCGGGATCGCGCTGCCGACGACCGAGAGGGCGCGCAGCGCCTCGGCCAGCATCAGCGCCGGGTCCCGCGGCTCGTCCGATGTCCCGGCGAGGTCGAGGTAGAGCTGGCCGTCGGGGAAGGTGGCGCTCGCCAGCCGCGCGGCGTGCGTCACCAGAGTGGACTTGCCGACACCGGGCCCGCCCACGACGACGGCCACCGGGGCCCGGTTCGGCGCCGACGCTTCGAGTGATCGGGCGACTTCGGCCAGCGCGTCGACTCGTCCCACGAAGTCGGGGATGTCAAGGGGCAGTTGACGCACCGGCAGCGCCATGTCCGGTTCGGTGGCCGCCGCGCCGGGACGTTCCGGCCGGGTGTCCGGGGGACCGCCCGGCGGGACAGGAGCCGCCAGGGCGGGATCGGCGGCCAGGATGCGCCGGTGCAGCGCCTGGATCTGCGGGGTGGGGTCGACGCCGAGTTCGGCTGCCAGTCTCCGGCGCAGCCGTTCGTACACCTGCAGCGCCTCGCCCTGGCGCTGGCACCGGTAGAGGGCGGCCATCAGGTGTTCGGCGACGTGCTCGTCGTAGGGGTGTTCGCGCAGCAGGACGGTCAGCTCCTCCAGGACCTCACGGTGACGCCCCAGGTCGAGTTCGATGCCCAGACACCGTTTGTGCGTGGCCGCGCGCTTCTCGTTCAGCCGTGCCGCGTCGAACTCCAGGGCCCGGCTGGAGATGTCGGCCAGGGCGTCGCCGCGCCAGCAGGCCAGCGCGCGCCGCAGTGCGGCAGCCGTCTCGAACGGGGCCTTCTGCCGCTCGGCGAGGTGCCGTTCGTGGTCGAACTCCAGCAGGTCCAGCTGATCGGGGGCCAGATGGATCTGGTAGCCGCCACGCCGCGTGCTGATCAACGAGCCCGGTGCTCCGCACGCGGCGAGGTTGCGGCGCAGCCCGGACAGAGCGTCCTGAACCTGACGGACCGCGGTGGCGGGCGCTCTCTCGTCCCACATCACGGCGACGAGCCGTTCCATGACGACAACGTTGTTCGCGTCGACCAGAAGCGCGGCCAGCATCTTGGCCTGCCGCGGCCCGTCCAATCGGACCTCACGTCCGGTGATCCGGGCCTGTAACGGCCCCAGCACGCCAAATCTCATGCCGCCCCCAGCACTGTCGATCCCCCGGCCGACCTTGCGGTAGGACGAATCTAGGACGGCCGACGGACCCGAGTCCATAGCGTCACCGTAGCGGGACTCACCGAAATCGATCGGAGCGCCCGTGAAAGGAAGCAGGTGTACGGGTACGCCCGGGAAATGCCACCTCACAAGGAGCTACATCATGAAGAAGAGTCTTGAGGCGTCGGGCCGCCAGGGTGTCAAGCGTGTCGGTGCCTCCCTCGCCCTCCTCGGCACGCTGTTGGCCGCCGGGGTCACCGTCGCCCAGAGCGCGTCGGCCAACACCGGTGGCGGCGGCTGCCGGGACAAGGGCTACGCCGGTGAGACGTACGGCATCAGCGAACTCCCCTGCAGTTGGGGGGACGGCGGTCACGGCGTCTTCGGGAAGACCAACTACAGGAACCCGAACAACGTCAGCGTCTACCCGTGCGCCCAACTGCTCCGGGTGAACTCCGACGGCAGCACCACCCAGGTCGCGGACTTCGGCTGCCTCGGCAAGTGGCTCAGCTCGAACCAGTCCGACGGGTCGATCCAGTTCAACACGGGCACCATCGGCGTCTCGAACGGCACCTACGTCGTGCAGGCCGGCTACTGGGAGTACGACCCGAACGGCAACCTGGTGTACATCGTGGGAGCTCAGGGCTCCAAGGTGCAGGTCTACGGGTGACCGCTGCTTCCAGGTGACGGCTCTCGCGGCGGACGATGATCCGGGTGCCCTCGACCAGGCCGGCCAGTTCGACTCCTTCACGCAGGGCGCGTAGTGCGGTGCGGGTTTCGGCGTCCCAATGCGCGCTCCTTTCCGCCAACTCCCCCATGTCGTTCGGGTGTTACCGGCTGCGGGCGGTGGGCGCAAGGGGGTTGGCCCCCCGGGGGATCGGTGGGTCTGTCGGAGTGTGTGGGGGGCTCGGGTTTTCTAGCGTGTTGTGGTGTGAAAGCACTCTCGAAACGCCTTGTCCTTTGCGGAGCCCTCGCTTTGGCGGCGCTGCCGTTGAACGCCACGGCCGCGACCGCCGCCGACCCTCTCGCCCGATTCCACCAGCAGCGGCTCGACTGGAAGAGCTGTGTGACGGGGCCGGACGACGACGCGGGGAAGGAGTTGGAGCAGGCGGGGGCCAAGTGTGCTGATGTGACAGTGCCGTTGGACTACGCGAAGCCCGGCGGGCGGACGATCAGTGTCGCGATCTCGCGTATTCGGGCGACCGACTCCGCGCACCGCGTGGGCCCGTTGCTTCTCAACGGCGGTGGGCCCGGTGGGGCGACGATCGGGGATCCGCCCTGGATTCATGGCGCGCTGAAGGAGGTTGGGGCGCGGTATGACGTCGTCGGGGTGGATCCGCGTTTCGTGGGCCGCAGTACGCCGTTGGACTGCAAGTGGCCTACGGGGACGTCGATTTGGGGCGCCGGGAGCCGGTTCGGGCGGGCGGCGGCCTTCGCGCGGGACCTCGCCGAGCGGTGCCGGCGCAATGCGGGGGATGTCCTGCCGTACGCGACGACCCGCAACACCGCCCGCGACATGGACGTGATCCGGGCGGCGCTGGGCGAGCGGAAGATCTCCTACTTGGGGTATTCGTACGGGAGTTACCTGGGCGAGGTGCTCGCGACGATGTTCCCCGGCCGTGTCGAGCGCATGGTCCTGGACGGCGTCATCGACCCCGCAGCCTACTCCCCGCGCCTCCTGCGCCAGACCGAGTCCGCGAACCGGGCCGCGCTGGAGGACTGGGCGAACTGGACGGCGGCACGGCACGCGACGTACGGGCTGGGCGCCTCCCGCGCCGCCGTCCTCGCGACGGTCGACCGCATCCAGACGGCGGCGACACGCAAACCGCTCAGGGTGGGCACCTACCAGGTCGACGACCGTGTCGTACCCCTCGTCCTGATGAACGGCCTCTCCCAGGACAACGATCAGGCGTACGGCGAACTGGCTTCCTCGGTAAGGGACTTGACGCGTGCCGCACAGGGCACGCCGGTCCGGCCGAGCCCGGCGCTGGCGGAGACGCTGAGGTTCACGCTGACCGGCGAGGAGTCGTCGTACGGCAGTGCGCAGTCGGCGATCCTGTGCGGTGACGTGGCCGCGCCGCACGATCCCGGGGTGTACCGGCGGGACGTCGAGCGCGGTCGGCGGGTGGATCCGCTGCTCGCGCCGGTCACCCGGAACATCGGCCCCTGCGCCTTCTGGGACGCCCCGCGCGAGGCCCCGACGAAGGTCCGGGACGACTTCCCGGCACTCCTCGTCAACGCCACCGGCGATCCACGCACCACGTACGCGGGCGCCCTCGCCCAGCGCCGCAACTGGCCGTCGTCGCGGCTGATCACACTGGACGGACCGGCGCAGCACGCGGTGTTCGGGGTGTACGGCAACTCCTGTGCCGACGACGGGGTGCGCGCCTATCTGGCGAGCGGGCGCCTTCCGGCCAGGGACGTGACGTGCCGACCCTGACATGATCCGTCGGGCCGGAAACGACCGAAGGCCCCGCTTCTCAAGAAGCGGGGCCTTCTCCGTCGGAGCGCCGGGCAAGCCTTGCACTTGCATCTCCCCGCAGGAAGCGGGACGTCTTTCCTTGGACCACCAACGCATCGTCGTCCGGCCCGAGTTGGGCCCTTCGGCGTGAGATCAACTATACCCTCTCCCGGACCCACGCCGCGGACAAGCAAGACGGCGGCTGCCAACGGGTGCCGAGGGTCAGGGAGTTGGGGTTGCCGGGCAGGGTCACGCCTCGTCCGGCAGCCTGAGCGCCAAACCGTCCAGGACGACGTCGAGTCCGTACCGGAACTTCAACTCCCGGGCCTCCGAAGGGCCTTGGCCGTCCTGCGCGCGGTAGCCGTCGGCGAGGTGCGTGTAGCCGGCCGCCGCCTGTTCCGCCGCCGGCATCAGGCGGGCGACGAACTCGGTCTCCGTGTCGCCGGAGCGGGCGACCGTGCTGAGCCAGGCGGCCTCCGTGGCGCTCATGCCGGTGACGTACGACAGGAGGGCGGAGATCGCGTTGCCGGGTTCGGGGAAGCCGGCGCGGACGAAGAGGGCGGCGAGGCTCTCGGTGCGGGACATCAGGTTGGGGCCGAGGTAGGCGAGGCCCGCCTGACCGAGGACGGAGGCCAGCCAGGGGTGGCGCAGGATCGTCGCCCGGAAAGAGAAGGCCGCCTCGGTGACGGCCGTCCGCCACGGCCCGTCCGCCGGAACGGAGATCTCCCCGAACACCTCGTCGGCCGCCAGCTCCATGAGCTCTTCCTTGGTGGCGACATGCCGGTACAACGAGGTGGCACCCGCGTTCAGCCGCGCCCCCAGCTTCCGCATGCTGAGCGCCTCGACCCCCTCCGCGTCCAACATCGCGACCGCCTCCCGCACGATCGCCCCGCGGCTCAACGCAGGCACCTCCGGCTCCCGCCGGGGCCGCGCCCACACCGAGGGGATCGGATTCCGCTTGGCCGCCATGACGCTCCTGTTCCACACGGGTTGGCTGAGTGGGTGCCAGCATACCTTGCGCTGCGCACACCGTTCCCGCCATGCGCACATCGTTCACTCACCGCTCCGATATTCGCGTGAACGCACGCCCCCTGTGCACCTAGGGTGACCGGCGTGGACCCAGCTGACTTCTACACCGGCATCGTCGCGGAGATCTACGGCCCCTTGAAGTCCCACTCCCAAAACCCCGAACCGTACGCGGACTTCATCCGCGCCACCGGCACCCCCGCACTGGAACTGGGATGCGGGGACGGCGACCCCCTCCTCGACCTGCGGCGGCGCGGCCTGGACGTCGACGGTGTCGACTCCTCCGCCGACATGCTGGACCGCCTCCGGCACCGGGCGGACGAGCAGGGCGCCCCCATCACCGTGTTCCACCAGCGCATGGAGGCCCTCGACCTGCCCCGCCGCTACCGGTCGGTCTTTCTCGCCGGGCCGACCTTCAATCTGCTTCCGGACGACGCGACAGCCCTGGCCGCTCTGCGCGGGATCCGCGCCCATCTCGCCGACGACGGCGCCGTCCTCGTCCCTCTGTTCGTCCCGGAGCCCACCCCTGCCGACCAGCTCGGCCGGGTCCGCGCTGCCGCCGCTCCGGACGGTGCTGAATTGCGGGTGTCTGTCGTCTCGGAGCGGCGTGACGAGCGGGCGCGTACTCAGACGGCTCTCCTGCGATACGAGCGGCATCGCGGTGTGGACGTCAGTGTCGTCGAGCGGTACTGGGTGCTGCACTGGTATCCGCGTGCCGTCTTCGAGGACCTCGCCGGGGCCGCCGGGCTGGCTGTCGACGCGGTCACCGGGCCGGAGGGTGAGCCCGTGTCAGGCGATGCCACCCACGTTCACGTCCGGCTCCGGCCCGCGTCTCACGCTGCCGGTGGGTTCAGGCGGGCGAAGGCTTCCTGCCTGTAGTAGGGGAAGTGGGGGTAGGGGGCCGGGGTGGTGCTCGCCTTGTCCAGGCGGGTCAGCTGGTCGGGGGTGAGGGTCCAGCCGAGGGCGCCGAGGTTTTCGCGGAGTTGGTGTTCGTCGCGGGCGCCGATGATCACGGAGGAGACGGTGGGGCGGCGCAGAAGCCAGTTCAGGGCGATCTGGGGGATCGTCCTGCCGGTTTCCCGCGCCGTTTCGTCCAGGGCGTCGACCACACGGTAGAGGTGATCGTCGTCCACGGGCGGGCCGAAGTCGGCCGTGCGGTGCAGGCGGCTGGTCTGCGGGAGGGGGCTGTTCCTGCGGATCTTGCCTGTGAGGCGGCCCCAGCCGAGGGGGCTCCAGACGAGCGCGCCGAGCCCCTGGTCCAGGCCCAGCGGCATGAGGTCCCACTCGTAGTCGCGGCCGATCAGGGAGTAGTAGACCTGCTGCGCCACGTACCGGGTGCGACCCCGTTCGTCCGCCGCGGCGAGGGACTTCATCGTCTGCCAGCCGGAGAAGTTGGACACGCCCAGGTAGCGGACCTTGCCCGCCCTGACGAGGTCGTCCAGCGTCGACACCACCTCCTCCACCGGCGTCCCCGCGTCGAACGCGTGGAGCTGGAAGAGGTCGATGTGGTCGGTGCCGAGTCTGCGCAGGGCGTTGTCGCAGGCCGCGACGAGGCGGGCGCGGGAGGTGCCGGCGTCGCGGGGGCCGTCGCCGGTCGGGAGGCCGACCTTCGTGGACAGCAGCACGCGGTCCCGGCGCCCCTTGACCGCCTCGCCGAGCACTTCCTCGGAGGCACCGTCGGAGTAGACGTCCGCTGTGTCGAACATCGTGATCCCCGCGTCGAGGCAGATGTCGACGAGTCTGCGGGCCTCGCGGGCGTCGGTGTTCCCCCACGCCCCGAACAGCGGCCCCCGGCCGCCGAAGGTGCCGGCGCCGAAGCTCAGCGCGGGGACCTGGAGGCCGGATGCGCCCAGTCGCCTGTATTCCATGACCACTCCATCTAACGGGTCAGCAGTTCCGTTAACCTGGGATCACCTTAACAAGACCCTCTCACTAAAGGAACTGGAGTCCCATTATGGAGAACGGCGGCATGAAGAAGGAGGGTGTCGAGAGCCAGAGCGCCGAGCCGGGGACCCTCCGCCCAGGTGGCCGTACCGCCCGTGTCCGGGCCGCCGTCTTCCAGGCCGCCGGTGACGTCCTCGCCGAGCAGGGCTTCGCGCACCTCGACCTCGCCGACGTCGCCCGCCGCGCCGAGGTCGGCAAGACCACCGTCTACCGGCGCTGGGGAACCGTCACCGCGCTCGTCGCCGACCTCCTCACCGACATGGCCGAGCAGTCCCTCCCCCGCAGCGACACCGGTTCCCTCCTCGACGACCTCAAGGCCAACGCCCACCTCGTCCGCCGCACCCTCACCGACCCCCGGCAGGGCGCCCTCTTCCGGGCGGTGATCGCCGCGGCCACCAGCGACCCGAAGACCGCGGAGGCCCTGCACCGCTTCTACGCCGTCCGCGTGGAGGAGTGGGCCCCCTGCGTCCGCGAGGCCGTCACCCGGGGCGAACTCCCTCCGGGCACCGACCCCCACGAGGTCATCCGCGCCGTCTCCGCCCCCCTCTACTACCGCCACCTCACCACCCCCACCCCCCTCACCGAACCCGACGCCGACCACGCCGCCGAGGCGGCGGTGGCGGCGGCGCGGGCGGGGGTGTTCGTGAGATCCGAGGACGGCTGACCGACCGAGCGAACCTCACGCCCCCCCCCGCACGGAGGGGGCCGCCCTCATTCCGCTGATCACGTGTGTGAAGCCGACCGCGACGGGGAACGCGGCCGGCGAGAGGGCCGGGGGCCGGGGGCCGGGGGCCGGGGG
>DATCQX010000073.1:0-3041 GCA_036569285.1 Streptomyces sp. | reverse complement strand
CATCGGGCGCAACCAGGTGTCGATCGTCGACGCCAAGAAGCACACGATGCTCGTCCAGCAGGACGGCAAGACCATCAAGACGATCCCCGTGACGACCGGCAAGCCCGGGTACGCCACCTGGAACGGGCAGATGGTCATGAGTGAGAAGTACGAGGTGACCCGGATGAACGGGGACACCGTCGGCTACAACGGCGAGTACGACATCAAGGACGTCCCGCACGCCGTCCGCCTCACCGACTCCGGCACGTTCGTGCACGGCAACTACTGGGGCGGGGACGCGTTCGGGAACTACAACGCCAGCCACGGCTGCATCGGCCTGCGGGACGTGCGGGGCGGCTACGACAGCGACATCGCCGCCGCGTGGTTCTTCAACCACTCGATGATCGGGGACGTCGTCGTCGTCAAGAACTCCACCGACCCGGTGGTGAACCCGTCCAACGGGCTCAACGGGTGGAACATGTCGTGGGCGGAGTGGACGAAGTAGGACTGCGGTAGGTGGAGGGCCCCGGTGCTGTGACTGACGGCACCGGGGCTTTCGCGTTGGTCCCCTTTAACCTGACTTCCATGACCGTGAATCTTGAAGTCGCCGAAGGTGTCGGTACGCTGCGGCTCGATCGGCCGCCCATGAACGCGTTGGACAGCGCGATGCAGGACCGGCTGAAGGAACTCGCCGGGGAGGCCGCGCGGCGGGAGGACGTGCGTGCGGTGGTGGTGTACGGCGGGGAGAAGGTGTTCGCGGCGGGGGCGGACATCAAGGAGATGCAGGCGATGGATCACGCGGCGATGGTGCTGCGGGCCCGGGATCTCCAGGACGCGTTCACGGCTGTGGCGCGGATCCCCAAGCCGGTCGTCGCCGCGATCACCGGCTACGCGCTGGGCGGGGGCTGCGAGTTGGCGCTGTGCGCGGACTACCGGATCGCCGGGGAGAACGCGAAGCTGGGGCAGCCGGAGATTCTCCTCGGGGTGATTCCGGGCGCGGGCGGCACGCAGCGGCTGCCCCGGCTGATCGGGCCCTCCAAGGCGAAGGACCTCATCTTCACGGGGCGGATGGTGAAGGCGGACGAGGCGCTGGCCATGGGGCTCGTGGACCGGGTCGTCCCCGCCGACGAGGTGTACACGCAGGCGCACGCGTGGGCCGCGAAGCTCGCGCAGGGGCCCGCGATCGCCCTGCGGGCCGCGAAAGAGGCTGTCGACACGGGTCTTGAGACCGACCTTGAGACCGGTCTCGCCGTCGAGCGCAACTGGTTCGCGGGGCTGTTCGCGACGGAGGACCGGGAGCGGGGGATGCGGAGTTTCGTGGAGGAGGGGCCGGGCAAGGCGAAGTTCCTCTGAGACGGGGAGCGAAGAGGGCCCGCGCGTGAGTAATTTCCCTTACCAAATCCCTTACGCGGTCTTGCAATTGACGTGATGTCTGATGCGGGTCCCTCGAAGGGGCGGTTTGTGGGAGCCTTGGGGTGACCGTGGAGCCGCTCTGACGAGGGAGCCGTCGATTGCCGCCGAGTGAGCCGTCGCCGCAGTTCAGCGGAGGTTTTCCGGGATCCCGCCTGCCCTTGTCATATGCCCCTGGCCCCATGGGGGGTCGAAAGTCGCGGGGTGCGTATTCCCCCGGAACGGCTACGGACGGCCCTCCGGGCGGCCATGATGGGGGCATGGCGGGGCTGGAGAGTTTCGAACAGCCGCGGGGACACGGGCGTGTGGACGCGGCGCGCTGGTCGCCCGCGATCGAGGACGAGCGGGCGTTGAGGGCCGTGGAGTTGTTCGGCGATCCCACGGAGGCGGAGATTCCGCTCCCGTCCCGGCCGGAGTCCGCCGCCGCCGCACGCCGGCTCACCCACTTCATCGTCCTGCGGCAGTGGGGGCTGTCCCCCAAGCTCGCCGAGGACGCCGTCCTCCTCGTCTCCGAACTCGTCGGCAACGCCGTGCGGCACACCGGTGCACGGGTCTTCGGGCTGCGGATGCGGAGGCGCCGGGGATGGATTCGGGTGGAGGTGCGTGATCCCTCGCGAGGGCTGCCCTGTCTGATGCCGGTGCATGAACTCGACGTCAGCGGGCGGGGGTTGTTCCTCGTGGACAAGCTGTCCGACCGTTGGGGGGTCGACTTACTTCCGCGCGGGAAGACGACGTGGTTCGAGATGAGGGTGTCGGACAGGTAGAGCGGGTAGGGCCGAAGTCGCTTGGGCAGGGGCCCAGTTGTGGGGGCAGGGGATCAAGCTGCGGGGTCGGTGGACCAGGTTGCGAGGGTAGGCGCCGAAGCGGCGAGGACAAGGGCCCGGTTGCATGGGCAGGTGCCCAAGTTACGGAGGCAAGGGCTCAGTCACATCGCCAGGGGCCCAAGTCGCGGAGGCAAGGGCCCTGTTGCATCGTCAGGGGTCGAATCACGTGCTCAGGGGCCCAGTTCGCGTCGTCAGGGCCCGAGAATGCCCCGTTCGTACGCCACCGCGACCGCCGCCGCCCGGTCGCTCACGCCCAACTTGGTGTAGAGGTGGGTGAGATGGGTCTTCACCGTCGCCTCGCTGATGAACAGTTCCCGCGCGATCTCCCGGTTCGACGTCCCCTTCGCCACCAGCGCGAGCACCTCCCTCTCCCGCCCCGACAACGGCTCGCTCACCGGGTTGCGCACAGCGCTGACGAGCCGCGTCGCCACCGCGGGCGACAACACCGTCCGCCCCTGTGCCGCCGCCCTCACCGCCGTGAACAACTCGTCGCGCGGCGCGTCCTTGAGCAGGTACCCCGTCGCCCCCGCCTCGATCGCGGGCAGGGTGTCGGAGTCGGTGTCGTACGTCGTCAGCACAAGCACCTTGGCCCGTGCCCGCTCCCTCGTGAGCCGCGCGATCGCCTCGACCCCGCCGCCACCCGGCATCCGCAGATCCATGAGAATCACGTCCGGGTCCAACGCAGCCGCCTTCTCCACGGCCTCCACCCCGTTCGCCGCCTCCCCGAGCACCCGAAACCCGGGCTCCGCGGCGAACATGCCCCGCAGGCCGTCGCGGACGACGGGGTGGTCGTCGACGATGAGGAGGGAGATGGGGGGAGTCTCGGGG
>DATCQX010000072.1:0-2018 GCA_036569285.1 Streptomyces sp. | reverse complement strand
TCACCGGCCTCTACGTCCCCACCGAGGGCGAAGTCCGCTACAAGGACACCGTCCTGCCCGCCAAGTCCTTCAAGGTCACGGCCGCGGGCATCGCCCGCACCTTCCAGAACATCCGGCTCTTCGCCAACATGACCGTCCTGGAGAACGTCCTCGTCGGACGGCACACCCGCACCAAGGAAGGGTTCTGGTCGGCCGTCCTGCGGCTGCCCTCCTTCCACAAGGCGGAGGCCGCCTCCCGCGAACGCGGCATGGAACTCCTGCGGTTCGTCGGCCTCGACAACAAGGCCGACCACCTCGCGCGCAACCTGCCCTACGGCGAGCAGCGCAAGCTGGAGATCGCGCGGGCGCTGGCCAGCGAACCGGGGCTGCTGCTCCTCGACGAACCCACCGCCGGCATGAACCCGCAGGAGACGCGGGCCACCGAGGAACTCGTCTTCGCGATCCGCGACCAGGGCATCGCCGTCCTCGTCATCGAGCACGACATGCGGTTCATCTTCAACCTCTGCGACCGCGTCGCCGTCCTCGTCCAGGGCGAGAAGCTCATCGAGGGCGACAGCGCCACCGTCCAGGGCGACGAACGCGTCGTCGCCGCCTACCTCGGCGAACCCTTCGAGAACGCGCCCGGCGCTGAAGAGATCGCCGAAGTCGAGGCCGCAGAGGCGCACAGCACGGAAGGAGGCGCGAAGTGACCGCGCTGCTCGAAGTCGAAGACCTCCGCGTCGCCTACGGCAAGATCGAGGCCGTCAAAGGCATCTCCTTCAAGGTGGAGGCCGGGGAAGTCGTCACCCTCATCGGCACCAACGGCGCCGGCAAGACGACCACCCTGCGCACCCTCTCCGGACTCCTCAAGCCCGTCGGCGGACAGATCCGGTTCAACGGGAAGTCGCTCAAGAAGGTCCCGGCCCACCAGGTCGTCTCCCTCGGGCTCGCGCACTCCCCCGAGGGGCGGCACATCTTCCCCCGCATGACCATCGAGGACAACCTCCGCCTCGGAGCATTCCTCCGCAACGACAAACCCGGCATCGAGAAGGACATCCAGCGCGCCTACGACCTCTTCCCCATCCTCGGGGAACGCCGCAAGCAGGCCGCCGGGACGCTCTCCGGGGGCGAGCAGCAGATGCTCGCCATGGGGCGCGCGCTCATGTCACAGCCCAAGCTCCTTCTGCTGGACGAGCCCTCCATGGGGCTCTCCCCCATCATGATGCAGAAGATCATGGCCACCATCGCCGAGCTGAAGGCCCAGGGGATGACGATCCTCCTCGTCGAACAGAACGCCCAGGCGGCGCTCTCCCTCGCGGACCAGGGGCACGTCATGGAGGTCGGCAACATCGTCCTGTCCGGGACGGGGCAGGATCTGCTGCACGACGAGTCCGTGCGTAAGGCTTATCTCGGCGAGGACTGAGGCCCGCTGAGGCACTGAGCACGGCTGAGGCCCGCACTCCCGGTGTACGGGGGTGCGGGCCTCGGTGTCTACAAGGGCGCGGGCCTCGGGAAGGGCACCCGCGGGGGCGTCAGCCCTTCCCGGCCTTCTTCTCGTCCGCGTCTTGGATGACCGCCTCCGCCACCTGCTGCATCGACATCCGGCGGTCCATCGACGTCTTCTGGATCCAACGGAACGCGGCGGGCTCCGTCAGCCCGTACTCCGTCTGGAGAATCGACTTCGCCCTGTCCACCAGCTTGCGGGTCTCCAGGCGCTGCGTGAGGTCCGCGACCTCGTTCTCCAGCTCCTTCAACTCCGTGAACCGCGAGACGGCCATCTCGATCGCCGGGACGACGTCACTCTTGCTGAACGGCTTCACCAGGTACGCCATCGCGCCCGCGTCCCTCGCGCGTTCGACGAGGTCGCGCTGGGAGAAGGCGGTCAGCATCAGGACGGGGGCGATGCGTTCTTCGGCGATCTTCTCGGCGGCGGAGATGCCGTCGAGCTTCGGCATCTTCACATCGAGGATGACGAGGTCGGGCTTGTGCTCCCGGGCCAGCTCGACGGCCTGCTCCCCGTCACCGGCCTCCCCGACAAC
>DATCQX010000071.1:0-2161 GCA_036569285.1 Streptomyces sp. | reverse complement strand
GCGTTCCGTGCCGTCGGGCAGTGCGAGGGCCGCCGCGCAGGCGAAGTGGGCGCCTCGGTGTTCGTCGGCGATGTCGGAGAGCTGGGCGAGGAGGAGGTTCAGGTTGGCGCGGTCGTCGCCGTGGGTGCCGGACCAGCGGGCCGAGAAGATGCCGGGGGCGCCGCCCAGGACGTCGACGCAGAGACCGGAGTCGTCGGCGACGGCGGGCAGGCCGGTGGCGCGGGCGAGGGCGTGGGCCTTGAGGAGGGCGTTCTCGGCGAAGGTGACGCCGGTTTCCTTGACGTCGGGGACGTCGGGGTAGGCGTCGGCGCCGACCAGTTCGTGGGGGAGGCCGGCTTCGGCGAGGATCGCGTGGAGTTCGGTGATTTTGCCGGTGTTGCGGGTGGCGAGGATCAGGCGGGTCATGGGGGTCAGTATTACGGGGTGTACGGCTGAGGGGTTACGGGGTTCGGGCCGGGGGCGGGGCGTCGCGCCGCCGGGGTCGAAGGCGGGATGGCGACGGGGGATGTGTGCGGGACGGCGCCGGGGTCGCAAACGGGACGGCGCCGAGGCCATGAGCTGGACGACGACGGCAACGGCCCCCGCCTCACGGCCGGCCCGCCGAGACCCCGGCATCACCGAGCCCCGCCCCTCAGAGCGCCGTCTCACGAAACGCGACACGTGAGGGGCAGGGCACCTCTCAGCAACCCCGCCGCGCACCGCCCCGGCTCACACCGACCCCGGCGCCCTTGTCAGCGCCGTACCTTCACAGAGCGCCGTCCGAAAGCGCCCCCGCCTCACCGCACGGCACCTCGAAGCACCGCGGCTTCTTCAGCGCCGTCCGAAAGCGCCCCCACCCCACGGCCCCTCAAAACACCGCGCCCCCAGAAGACCCCGGCCCCCTCAACTCCCTCCGCCTCAGGGCGTACACACCTTCGTCAGCTCCCCCGCCGCGTCCGTCAGCGGGCTCAGATCCGGCGTCTTGTCCCCGCTGTCCACCGCCTTGCGGACATTCGTGACCGCTTCCCTCAGGCTGTCGACGGCCTTGTTGACGTCGGTGTCGTCGGTCTTGTCGCCGAGGCTGTCGAGGTTTTTGTCGATGCCGGCGAGGGATTCGTCGAGCTGGGTGGGGTCGGTGGCGGCGTTTTCCACGGCCTGTTGGAGGTCGGTGACGCTGTCGGCGACGGTCTCGGCGGTCTGGACGCAGTCGAGCGCCTTGTTGACGGCGTCGCACGCGGTCAGCGTGAACCCTGTGGTGAGGGCGATCGCCGCGGTGGCGGCGGCTGTGGCGATTCGGCGACCTCGGCGTCGTCGGAGCGCGGCCATGGCGGTGGTTCCTCCCGTGCGTACAGGGCCTGGCTCTCGCCGCGAGGCCCCCGTCCCCAGGGCTTCCGGTCGAAAGCCCTCTCTGTACTGCCCAAGACGCGAGGAAAAGCGGCACAGTTGCTCCACCGTACCGCTTTCCTTGGTTTTTTCTTTACCTTTCCAGGGCCTGCTCCAGCGCGGCCTTCTGGAGCGCCGCGAGGTCCGCGCAGCCGGAAACGGCCAGATCGAGCAGGGAGTTGAGTTCGTCGCGGGCGAACGGTTCGGCCTCGGCGGTGCCTTGGACCTCGACGAAGCGGCCGTCGCCGGTGCAGACGACGTTCATGTCGGTCTCGGCGCGGACGTCCTCCTCGTAGCAGAGGTCGAGGAGCGGCACGCCGCCGACGATGCCGACGGAGACGGCGGAGACGGTGCCGACGAGGGGCTGCCGGCCCGCCTTGATCAGCTTCCGGCCCTGCGCCCAGCCGATCGCGTCGGCGAGGGCGACGTAGGCGCCGGTGATGGCGGCCGTCCGGGTGCCGCCGTCCGCCTGGAGGACGTCGCAGTCGAGGACGATGGTGTTCTCGCCGAGCGCCTTGTAGTCGATGACGGCGCGCAGGGAGCGGCCGATGAGGCGGCTGATCTCGTGGGTGCGTCCGCCGATCTTGCCGCGGACGGACTCGCGGTCGCCGCGGGTGTTGGTGGCGCGGGGGAGCATGGAGTACTCGGCGGTGACCCAGCCCTCGCCGCTGCCCTTGCGCCAGCGGGGGACGCCTTCGGTGACGGAGGCCGTGCAGAAGACCTTCGTGTCGCCGAAGGAGACGAGGACGGAGCCCTCGGCGTGCTTGCTCCAGCCGCGTTCCAGGGTGACCGGGCGGAG
>DATCQX010000070.1:0-10077 GCA_036569285.1 Streptomyces sp. | reverse complement strand
GAGAGCTGCAACTTCCGCAGGACCGCCGAGACATGGGACTCGACGGTCTTGACGGAGATGTAGAGCTGCTTGGCGATCTCCTTGTACGCGTACCCGCGCGCGATGAGCCGCAGCACCTCCCGCTCGCGCTGGGTGAGGCGGTCGAGGTCCTCGTCGACCGGGGGCGCGTCGGTGGAGGCGAAGGCGTCGAGGACGAAGCCGGCGAGCCTCGGGGAGAAGACGGCGTCGCCCTCCTGGACGCGGAAGATGGAGGCGACCAGGTCGGTCCCGGTGATCGTCTTGGTGACGTACCCGCGCGCGCCGCCCCGGATCACCCCGATGACGTCCTCCGCGGCGTCCGAGACGGACAGGGCGAGGAACCGCACCGGCTGCTCGGCGTCGCTCGCCATGTCGGCACACCGGCGCAGGACTTCGACGCCGCCGCCCCCGGGCAGGTGGACGTCGAGGAGGACCACCTCGGGGCGGGTCGCCGTGATGACGGTGACCGCCTGGTCGACGTCCGCCGCCTCCCCTACGACCTCCACCCCCGTCTCGTCCGTACGCCCGATCTCGGCCTGGACGCCCGTCCGGAACATCCGGTGGTCGTCGACGAGCACCACGCGCACCCGGCGCTCCCCGCCGGAGCCGCCGCCCGGGGGCGGCTCCTCGGCCCCCACCACCTCGGTCGCCCCGGTCTCTTCTGTCGGCTCGCTCATCACGTCTTCTCCACCCTCTCCATCTCCAGCTCGACTTCCGTCCCGCCGCCGGGCACGGCCCTCAGCCGCGCCGTACCGCCGTTGCGCTCCATGCGCCCGATGATCGATTCTCTGACGCCCATGCGGTCGGCGGGTATCGAGTCGGGGTCGAAACCGGGTCCGCGGTCCCTGATGGACACGAACACCGTCTTCCCCTCAACCTCGGCATAGACCTGGACGGCCCCTCCCTCGCCACCGTACTTGGCGGCGTTCACCATCGCCTCGCGCGCGGCCTGCATCTGCGCGGCCGTCCTCTCGTCCAGCTCGCAGTCGCCCACGATCACCACCTCTATCGGCACCCCGTGCTTGTCCTCCACCTCGGCGGCGTTGCGGCGGACCGCGTCGGCGACCGTGGTGGGTTCGTCCTCCTTGTCCTTGCCGGTGCCCTCGGGGTTGTAGAGCCAGGTCCGCAGATCGCGTTCCTGCGCGCGGGCGAGCCTGCGGACCTCCGGGGCGTTCTCCGCGTTGCGCTGGATCAGCGTCAGGGTGTGGAGCACCGAGTCGTGGACGTGGGCCGCGACCTCGGCGCGCTCCTGGGCGCGGATGCGCATGAGGCGCTCCTCGGAGAGGTCCTGGGTCATCCGGACGAGGTACGGCCCGGCGAGCAGGGTGATCCCCACGAGGACGGCGAGAGCCGCCTGGAGGACCGACCCGAGGTGGGCCACGGAGCCCTGGAGGACGAAGACGCCGGAGACGCCGGCGGTGACGAGGAGGACGCCGCCGAGTGTGCGCACCAGCGTCAGCGTGCGCCTGCGGCGGCCGACCTCGACCCAGCGGGCCCGGCGGGAGTTGTCGGCCTGCCGCCAGACGAGGGCGACCCCGGCGCCGACCAGGACGATCGGCAGGAAGTACACGCCGACGCCGTTGCCGATGTCGACGCTGCCGACGAACACCATGGCCAGGACGACCATGAGGAGCAGGGCCAGGAGCTGGCCCTTGTCGGGCTTGCGGGTGACGAGCCTGCGGCGGCCGTCGGGCCCGGTCTCCGTGGTCACCAGGGAGGGCGGACGCTGGCCGGCGACACCTCCGACGCCGAGCGGGACGAAGAACCAGAACGCCGCGTAGAGGAGGGCGCCGAGGCCCTCGCCCATGAACAGGCCGACGAACACGAGCCGGACCCAGATCACGGGCAGCCCTAGATGCCCTGCGAGCCCTCGCGCCACTCCGCCCAGCCAGCGACCGTCGCTGCTGCGGTAGAGCTTGCGCGAAGGCCGCGGTTCGACGAGGGGTGCTGCTGCGGCTTCCGGCATGTCGACGATGTTTCCACGGCCGGACGGCCTTGACATCAGGGTTCGCCCCCGAGACTCCCCTGATCCCGGCCCCCTTAGAAGTCGAACGGTCCCCTGGTGTCCCCTCAGGGCCGATATCAGGGTCGGACCAGGGTCGTTCCGGCTCCCACGAGGGTCCTGGACCCGCCACCATGGAGGCATGGCAGATCACGAGCACGCCGCGGACTCCGCGTCGGACGAGCCGAGGGGCCCCTCCGACGCTGACCCGGGCCTGCGCGGAAAGCAGGACCGGGGAGCGACGGCGACGGCGGAGAAGCCCGAGCCGGCCGAGCCCGGTCCCCTCTCCTTCCGCCGGGACCGCGAGCACAAGATGATCGCGGGCGTGTGCGCGGGGCTGGGCCGCCGGTGCGACATGGACCCGGTGATCTTCCGCATCACGCTGGCCGTCCTGTCGGCGACGGGCGGCATCGGCCTCATCTTCTACGGCTTCGCCTGGCTCTTCGTCCCCTACGAGGACGACGACGAGAACGAGGTGCGCAGGCTCCTCACCGGCCGGGTCGACGGCCAGGCCCTGGCCGCCGTGCTGTTCGCCCTGGTCGGCTGCGGGATCTTCCTGTCGATGCTGCGGAACGGCGACGTCCTCATGTTCGCCGCGGTCCTCTCCCTCCTCCTCGCGGGAGCCGGCTACTGGTCCCGCAACCGCGACACCTCCGAGACGGCCCCCCTGACCGCGCAGGCCGTGGCCGACGCCCCGCCGGAGCCGAAGGCCCCGCCGATGACGGCGACGTTCCCGTCCTGGTGGCGCGACCCGATCGTCAAGGACGGCACCCACGTCGGGGGTACGGGATACCTGTGGGGTCCGGGCGACTCGGGCGCCCCCGACCTCGGCAGGTTCACGACGGTCGACCTGTCGGGCCACCGCCACCAGCACCCGCGGCACCAGCACCCCGGCCACCACCGTCCGCACCACTTCCAGGCCCCGCGTCAACCCGCTGCCCGTCTCCCCCGCTGGATCGGCGGCTGGCTCTTCTTCCTCTCCCTCGGAGCGGGCGCCCTGACCACCCGCCTCACCTGGGACGACCACCCGCTGGGCACGAGCCTCCAGGCAGGTCTCTCGGCCACCCTGATCGTCCTCGGCCTCGGCATCGCCGTCAGCTCCTTCCTGGGCCGCACGGGCGCGGGCTCGTTCTTCCTCGCCCTGGTCACCGCGGGCCTCCTCGCGGCGACGACGACCGTCCCGAAGAACATCACCACCCACTGGCGCGACACGACGTGGAAGCCCACCACCTCGACGCAGCTCCTGCCCTCCTACGAGCTGGGCACGGGCAAGGGCACCCTGGACCTCACGGCCCTCGACCTCACGAAGACGACCGGCACCACTACGGACATCAACGTCGGCGTGGGCCAGCTGCGCGTGATCGTCCCCAAGGGACTGACCGTGCGCCTGAGTGCCGACGTGGGGCTGGGCGACATCCGACTGCCGGGCGAGAACAGCAAGGACGTGGACGTGGAGCCGGGACGCCACAAGGAAGTCACCCTCACCCCCGCCGCCGGCACCACCCCGGCCGGCACCCTCGACCTCTCCGTCCACGTGGGCGTGGGGCAGGCGGAGGTGACCCGTGCTGCGTCATGAGTTCCGCCCCGGCCGCCTAGCCGCGGGCCTCTTCTTCACCCTGGCCGGCGTGATCTACGCGGGCGACGCGGGCGGCCTCTGGGAGACCCCGTGGTTCGCCGTCATCCCCGTCGTCCTGTTCGGCCTCGCCCTGGCCGGCGCGGCGGGGGCGACGGCCAGGGCGGTCCGCAGACGCCGGGCCGGTGGAAGCGGGGGCGACGGAAACGGGGCCGGCGCGAACACGGCGCCCGGATCGCCGTCCGCCTCTGCGCCCACGTCGACGCCCTCATCGCCGTCCGCATCGGCACCTACCTCGGCTCCGGCCGCCGAGCCCACGTCCCAGACCACGCCCTGGGACAGAAAGGAGCCCTGACCTGACGAGAACCTCGCCGCGCCGGGGCCCGCTCCGGCACCGAGCCCGTGGAAAGAGACCTGCCCCAAGAGCCGACACGCCCCGAGGGCCAGGTGAGGACGGAGAGAGGTCGGCCCCGAGGACAAGGACAAGAAAAAAGGGGGGGCCTGCCCCGAGTGAACGGAGCCTGCCCCCACACCACCGGCCTCGGGTCAGCCCTACAGCGCCCCGAGCCCCCCGTCCTTCCGCCGCCTCTCCCTCAGCAGCGCGTCGACCGACAGCACCGACGCCCCGCCCAGCACGAACGGCAGCCAGGCCATCATGTACGGGAGGTCGTTGCCGTAGTAGTAGGGGTCGGAGGCCCAGCTCACCGTCAGCCACAGGCTCAGCGAGATGAGCAGGCCCCCGAGGGCGGCGAGGCGGGTCAGCAGTCCCAGCAACGCGCCGATGCCGACGGCCAGTTCACCGAGTGCGATCGCGTATCCGAACCCGACGGGGCTCTTCAGCGCCAGGTCCACCAGCGCCGGAATCGCCGAGGAGTCCCGGACCGCCCGCATCGTGTCCCCGAGGGACCCGGCGCCCGAGTCCTTCATGAACGCGCTGTCGGTCAGCTTGTCCAGTCCGGCGTAGATGAAGGTCACCCCGAGGAACACCCGCAACGGCACGAGCGCGTACCGCGTCGCCATGTCACGCCAGTTCTGCCCGCCACCGGCCGCGGAGGGATAGGTGTCCGTGCGCATCCCGTGAACCATTGCAGTCCGCCACCTCTCGTCCACCCCAGTGTGAACCCTTCACCAGACGATACGGACGGGACATGCGTCCCGCTCACCACCGTCCATGACTGACAGCAAAGCGACAGCCAACGCTCACCGACACCAGCACCGGCCCCCTGCCGCCTGGCACCCCGGCCCCGCTGCCGCCCCTCACCTCTCCCCGCCCCCTACTCCCCCACCTCGATCTCATACCGCCCCGTCTCCACCCCCGCAGCCGTAACCACCTGCACCTCCACTTTCCCCGGCTCCACCTCCGCCGGCACCGGCACGGTCAGCACCGCGTCCGTCGGATTGCTGAACCCCCCGACGACCGGCACCAGCGGCACCTGCACGTGCACGGCCCCGACCCGGACGACCATCCGGGCCAGCCGGTCGGCTCCCTGCGCCCCCGGCGGCACGAACCCGGCCCCCCGGATCTCGATGTCGTCCCCGGCGCGGATGGGCCCGTCGAGGTCGCCGGCCTCCCGCGAGCGCACGACGGAGAGGATCACCGGCCGCCCGCCCTCGGCGTATTTCCCGGCGAGATAGGTCCCCGCGGAGACCAGCACGACCAGCGCCAACCCCCAAGGGAGGTCGGGGAGTTGATCGGGACGGCGGCCCAGCCGTACGAGGGCGAACACCAGGGCGACCCCGTTGATCACGACGTACTGGATGTCGGCGAAGGCGCCCCGCCCGGAGTCGTCGGTCAACAGGTCGGCCGCGCGCGGCCGGTGCGCACGCACCTTCTGGAGCCGCTGCCCCAGCACCCGCACCCCCACAACTCGCCGCACCAGCACGGCGATTCCGCAGACGACGGCGAGAACGGTCACCACCCCCGCGCCCCGGGCGAGTTCGAGCCCGTCGAGCAGCGCGTCCCGCTCACCGGAACCGGACGCGGCGGCCAGCTCCCCGACGAGGACGAGCACGGAGTACGCGACGGACAGCACCCAACTCCCGGCCACGACACGGGAGGTGGAGAGCCGGTTGTCCTCCCCGATGACCGGCGCGAGCGCACCGCCCCGCCCCCGGTGGAACCAGGACGCGGCGCTCAGCGCGCACCCCACGACGACGGCGGCCAGCAGCCCGGCCGTCCGGGCGGTGCTCCAGCCGGAGCCGACGGCGGTCAGCGCCTGGACCAGCAGCAGGACGACGACACCCGCCCACACCGGGACGACGGTCCACCGCCACAGCCCGGCGAGCCACGCCTCCCCCTCGGCCCGCCCCCGCTCGGCGACGTCCCCGGCGGACTGGGTCAGCTCCTCGGAGACCCACTGCCGGGAGGCGAACGCGGAGTGCGCGACGGCCGCCGGCACCCCCTCGCCCGCGGCGAAGGAGTCCCGCTTGGCCAGGAACGCGGCGACGGCCCGCCGATGCCCTTCCCGGGCCCCGTGCGGGCACCCGCCGCACGTGCACCCGCCCGCGTGCGCGCCACCGGCGCCACCAACGCCGCCCATGCCCCCGGAACCCACGCCGGCCACCTGCCCCGCTTCCCGCACCGCCACGCCCGACGACCGCCTTCCCGCGCCCAGACAACTCCCGTGCGACGAGAGCGAATTGTGCCCTACAGAGACCCTTGTGCGCCGACCGGCCCGACGGGCGGCATGAACCGGCACCGAAGCGGCCACCACACCCGCCCCGAACCACCGCGAAACACACACAAAGAGAACCCGTCCGGTCCCAACCACACACCCCGCACCCCCTGTTGACCTCCCTGGGACAATTCCCCTATGGCCGAGATCATCCAGCGCGACGGGACCTGGGCCTTCGACGGGACGACGGTGAGGATCACCCCGGGCCTGCACCGCAGCGTCCCGCTGTTCCGGCAGACGTACGGGGAGGTCGCGGTCCCGCTGGAGGCGGTCGCCGGCGTCGTCTACGAACCGGAGCGCAGGCGGGGCAGGTTACGCATCCGGCTGCGCGAGGGCGCCGACCCGCTGCTCCAGGCGACCGGCGGCCGGCTCCCCGACCCGGCCGACCCCTACAACCTGACGGTCGATCAAGACAGTACGGGCACCGCCGAGTTCATCGCCGAGGAGATCCGCAACGCCCTGCTCCTCGACCAGATCCCGCAGAGCCCGACGGCGGCGTACCTCCTGCCCGGCCCGCCGGTCCCGGTCTCGGTCCGCTCCTCGGACGGCACGGTCTCCTTCGACGGCACCCGCGTCCGCATCGACTGGGCGGACACCTCGGACCGGGTAAAGCGCGCGACGGGCCCGCGGGTGATCGCCGTCGGGGACGTGCTGCGGGTCGAGTGGATGCCCAACTCCGGTTACGACGACGGGTTCTTGAGGTTCGTCACCCGCGACACCGTCTTCTCGAAACTCCCGCCGGAGAAGGACCCGTACACGCTGGACCTGTGGGGTAACACCCGCCGGGACCTGCTGACGGCACTGATCGCGACGGCCGTCACCGCCCGCATCCAGCACCCGTCCACCCGCCCGCACCGCGAGCAACTTCCCGCCCCGCCGGTCCAGTCGGCCGACCATCACGACGTACTCCTGCGCAGGCTGCGGGAGTTGGGTGAGCTGCATCGCGCGGGGGTGCTGACGGACGAGGAGTTCGCGAGGACGAAGTCGGTGATCCTCAGGGGATTCTGAGCCCACCCTCGAAATCCCCTCTCGAGACACCTAGCTCAGCAGGTCCGGCTCACTCCTGCTGATGTCCTGCCACAGCGGCTGATAATTGATCCACGCCACCAGATCACCCCCCGCCTGCTCCCGCGTGGCGACCGCCTGCCGCCGCTCCACCAGCACCGGCCGCCCCGCCGCCCGCGCGGTCAACTGCACCTGGCTCGACCGTTCCATGGAGAGAAACCACCACGCGGCGGCGTCCACGGAGTCCCCCACGGTCAACAACCCGTGGTTACGCAGCACGAGCGCCTTCCGCGAGCCCAGCGCGGCGGCGATCCGCCGCCCCTCCTCGGCGTCGACGCTCACCCCGGTGTACGCGTCGTACACCGCGTGGTCCTCGAAAAAGGCGCAGCTCTCCTGCGTGATCGGATCGAGCAGTTCCCCCAGCGCGGCGAGCGCCCGCCCGTACACGGAGTGGCAGTGCGCGACGGCGACGACGTCCGGCCGCGCCGCGTGCACCTGCGCGTGCACGGTGAAGGCGGCCTGGTTGACGTGGTAACTCCCCTGGACAACCTGCCCCTCGGAGTTGGCCAGCACCAGATCGCTCACGGTGACGTGCCGGAACGGCATCCCGAACGGGTTCACCCAGAAACAGTCGCTGAACTCCGGGTCCCGCGCGGTGATGTGCCCCGACACCCCGTCCTCGAACCCGAGCCGCCCGAAGATCCGGACGGCGCCGGCGAGCCGTTCCTTTCTGTGGCGCCGCTCGTCCTCCAGCGACTCGTGCATCGGCGGCATGGCGAACCGGAGTTGGTCGGTGGGCAGGGGGGAAGGGGGTGTGGGCCCGGACATCGGTCCTCCAGCAACGGTGTTCTCTACAGAGCCGGAAGTTACCGTCGGTCAGCACAGAAAGGCAGGGCCGTTATGCAAAGATGACGATTCCCGTCACGAAAACACGCGCCGTTCAACGGAAACACGCGCCGTTCAACCGACAGAAGATGTCGGGATTCGGCACGAGACTCGTCCTCATGACGACGAACTGGTCCGCATTCCGCACCGCCGAACCCACCCTCGCGACGACCGTCGAGGAGAGGTTCGCCCAGCACACCCACCATGTCCTCGCGACCCTCCGCCGCGACGGCTCACCGCGTACCAGCGGCATCGAAGTCCGCTTCCACGACGGCGAGTTGTGGCTCGGCATGATGCCGGGCTCCCTCAAATCCCGTGACCTGCACAGGGATCCGCGATTCGCCCTCCAGGCCAACCCCGGCGAGGGCACGGGCATGGGCGGGGGCGACGTCCGAATCTCCGGACGGGCGCTGGAAGTTCACGACGGCCCTCTGAAGGCGTCGTACGTGAAAGAGGTGGAACCGCCGGAGCCGTTCCACCTCTTCCGTGCCGAACTGACCGAGGTGACAAGGACGTTCGTCGAGGACGAGACGTACCTGGTCGTCGAAGTCTGGCAGCCGGGTCAGCAGGTACGCGTGATCAAGCGCACCTGAGACCCCTAAGGCCCCTCAAAAAGGGGTCACTCCCACTCGATCGTCCCCGGCGGCTTCGAAGTAACGTCCAGCACAACCCTGTTGACGTCCCGCACCTCATTCGTGATCCGCGTCGAGATCCGCGCCAGCACCTCGTACGGAAGCCGCGACCAGTCCGCCGTCATCGCGTCCTCGGAGGACACCGGCCGCAGGACGATCGGGTGCCCGTAGGTCCGCCCGTCACCCTGGACGCCCACGGAGCGGACGTCCGCGAGCAGCACCACCGGGCACTGCCAGATCTCGCGGTCGAGCCCGGCGGCCGTCAGCTCCTCGCGGGCGATGGCGTCGGCCTCGCGCAGCAGGTCGAGGCGTTCCTTCGTGACCTCGCCGACGATGCGGATGCCGAGGCCGGGACCGGGGAACGGCTGGCGCTGGACGATCTCCTCGGGCAGCCCCAACTCCTGGCCGACCATGCGGACTTCGTCCTTGAAGAGCTTGCGCAGCGGTTCGATCAGCTTGAACTCCAGGTCCTCCGGGAGCCCGCCGACGTTGTGGTGGGACTTGATGTTCGCGGTGCCGGTGCCGCCACCGGACTCGACCACGTCCGGGTAGAGCGTGCCCTGCACGAGGAACTCCACCGCCGGCCCCTCGTCCGCGATGATGTCGGCCTGCGCCTGCTCGAAGACGCGGATGAACTCGCGGCCGATGATCTTCCGCTTCTCCTCGGGGTCGGAGACCCCCTTGAGCGCGTCCAGGAACCGCTGCTCGGCGTCGACGACGACCAGCTTGACGCCGGTCGCGGCCACGAAGTCCTTCTCGACCTGCTCGGTCTCGCCCTTGCGCATCAGGCCGTGGTCGACGTACACGCAGGTCAGCTGGGAGCCGATGGCCCGCGCGACGAGGGCCGCGGCGACGGCGGAGTCGACGCCGCCGGAGAGGCCGCAGATGGCGCGCTTGTCGCCGACGAGTTCACGGATCGCCGTGACCTGCTCGTCGATGACATTGCCAGTGGTCCAGTCCGGCTTGAGGCCCGCACCCCGGTACAGGAAGTGCTCCAGGACCTGCTGGCCGTGCGTGGAGTGCATGACCTCGGGGTGGTACTGGACGCCGTACAGCTTCTTCTCGTCGTTCTCGAAGGCGGCGACGGGGACGACGTCGGTGGACGCGGTCACCGTGAAGCCCTGCGGCGCCGCCGAGCACGCGTCGCCGTGCGACATCCACACGGCCTGCTCGGCCGGGGTGCCCTCGAAGAGGGTGGACGACACCTTCGAGACGTGCAGGTCGGTACGGCCGTACTCGCGCGCGCCGGTGTTGTCGACCGTCCCGCCGAGGGCGCTCGCCATCAGC
>DATCQX010000069.1:0-5362 GCA_036569285.1 Streptomyces sp. | reverse complement strand
TCCAGTCGACGGGGGCGCCGTGGACGTAGGCCTCGCCGAGGGAGAGCAACAGCCGCTGGGGGCCGCCTTCGTCGCGGCGGAGGGTGCCGGTGACGGCGGCTTCGCGGCCCAGGTCGTCGGCGGTGTCCTGGACGGCGCTGGTCAGGACCGGGTGCGGGGTGACCTCGACGAAGAGGGTGTGGCCCTGCTCCAGCAGGGCACGGGTCGCCGCCTCGAACTCGACCGGCTGGCGGAGGTTGCGGAACCAGTAGTCCGCGTCCAGGGCGGACGTCTCCAGACGGCCCGCGCTCACGCAGGAGTAGAACGCGACACGGGACGGCTGCGGGGAGACGTCCTTCAGGAGGTCCGCCAACTCCTCGCGTACCGCGTCGACATGGGAGGAGTGGGAGGCGTAGTCCACGGCGATCCGCCGCGCCCGCACCCCGCCCGCCTCCGCCCACGCCAACAACTCGTCCAGGGCTTCGGGTTCACCCGCGACGACCACCGACGCCGGTCCGTTGACGGCGGCCAGGTCGATGCGGCCCTCCCAGCGCCCCAGCTCTCCACGCACGCGGGAGGCGGGCAACTGCACCGACACCATCCCGCCTTTGCCCGACAGCGCGAGGATCGCCCGCGACCGCAGCGCCACCACCCGAGCCCCGTCCTCCAACGACAGCGCCCCCGCGACGACCGCCGCCGCGATCTCACCCTGCGAATGCCCCACCACAGCGGCAGGCTCGACCCCGAAGGACCGCCACACCTCCGCCAGCGACACCATCACCGCCCACAGCACCGGCTGCACCACATCCACCCGCTCCAGATCACCCCGCAGCGCATCCCTCAGCGACCAGTCGACGAACCCCGACAGCGCCTCCTCGCACTCTGCCATCCGCGCCGCGAACACCGGCGAGGAATCCAGCAGTTCGAGGGCCATGCCCGTCCACTGCGACCCCTGACCCGGGAACACGAACACCACACCCCCCGCCCCCACACGCCCCGACACCACACCCGAATCAGCCGCCCCGGACGCAACAGCAGCCAGCCCCCGACGCAGCGCCTCCCCGTCCGCACCGACCACCACGGCCCGGCACTCCATGCCCGCCCGCGACGCGGCGAGAGACACGGCGACGGAGTCGTCATTCTGACGGTCAGTCACATAGGCGGCCAGCGAAGCGGCTTGAGCCCGAAGCGCCGACTCCGTACGCGCCGACAGCACCCAGGGAAGCGGACCACTGGAGTCCACCGGGCGAGCCTCCACCCCGGGAACCTGCTCCAGGATGACGTGCGCGTTGGTCCCGCTGATCCCGAACGAGGAGACACCGGCCCGGCGCGGACGGTCGTCCGAAGGCCACTCCCGTGTCTCCGTCAGCAGTTCCACGGAACCCGCGGACCAGTCGACCCGCTTGCTCGGCTCGTCCACGTGCAGGGACTTGGGGAGTACGCCCTCGCGCAGGGCGAGCACGGTTTTGATGACGCCCGCGACGCCGGAGACGGCCTGGGTGTGGCCGATGTTCGACTTCAACGAGCCGAGGTACAGGGGGCGTTCGCGGTCCTGGCCGTAGGTCGCGAGGAGGGCCTGCGCCTCGATGGGGTCGCCGAGGCGGGTGCCGGTGCCGTGTGCCTCGACCAGGTCGACCTCGTCGGGCGTGAGGCCCGCGTTGGCGAGGGCCTGGGCGATCACGCGTTGCTGGGAGGGGCCGTTGGGGGCGCTGAGGCCGTTGGAGGCGCCGTCCTGGTTGATGGCCGAGCCGCGGATGACGGCCAGTTCGCGGTGGCCGAGGCGGCGCGCGTCCGACTGGCGTTCCACGACGAGGAAGGCGACGCCCTCGGACCAGCCGGTGCCGTCGGCGGCGTCCGCGAAGGCCTTGCAGCGGCCGTCGGTGGCGAGGCCGCCCTGACGGTCGAACTCGTCGAAGGCGCCCGGGGTGGGCATGACGGCGACGCCGCCCACAAGGGCGAGGTCGCACTCGCCCCGGGTGAGGGCCTGGCCTGCGAGGTGCAGGGAGACCAGTGAGGAGGAGCAGGCGGTGTCGACGGTCAGGGCCTGGCCCTCAAGGCCGAGGACGTAGGCGATGCGGCCGGACATGACGCTGCCGCTGTTGCCGGTGAGGAGGTAGCCGCCGGAGTCGCCGCCGTCGCCGAGGAGGGCGCCGTATCCGGTGGGGGTGCCGCCGACGAAGACGGCGGTGCGGGAGCCGCGCAGGCGGGTCGGGTCGAGCCCGGCGCTCTCCAGGGCCTCCCAGGAGGTCTCCAGGAGCAGTCGCTGCTGCGGGTCCATGGCCAGGGCCTCGCGAGGCGAGATCCCGAAGAACTCGGCGTCGAAGCCGGTCGCGTCGGCGAGGAAGCCGCCCTGGAGGCCGCTGGTGTCACCGAACGCGTCCCAGCCCCGGTCGCCGGGGGCGTCCCCGATGGCGTCGCGGCCGTCGAGGACGAGCCGCCACAGCTCGTCGGGGTTGGTGACGCCGCCGGGGAGCCGGCAGGCCATGCCGACGACGACGAGGGGGTCGTCCGTGTCGGGGCGGTGGACGACGACGGTTTTGGTGAACGGTGAGGCGCCGCCGTGGAGTTGGTGGCCGAGGTGGGTGGCGAGGGCGGCGGGGGTGGGGTGGTCGAAGACGAGGGTGGCGGGGAGGGTGAGGCCTGTCGCCGTGTTCAGGCGGTCGCGGAGTTCGGTCGCGGTGAGGGAGTCGAAGCCGAGGTCCTTGAAGGCGCGCAGTTCGGGGACTTCGGAGGTGTCGGTGTGGCCGAGGACGGCGGCGGCCCGGGTGCGGACGAGGTCCAGGAGGGCGGTGCGGCGTTCGTTCTCGGTGAGGCGTTCGAGGCGGGCGCGCAGGGAGTCGTCCTGGTGCTCCTCAGGGGTCAGGGACTGTGCTGCTTCCGGGATGTCCTCGATGAGCGGGCGGCGGCGGGCGCCGGCGTAGACGGGGGTGAAGCGGGACCAGTCGGTGTCGGTGACGGTCAGGGTGGGTTCGTCGTGCTCGACGGCCTCGCGCATGACGGCGAGGGCGAGCGCCGGGTCCAGGAGGGCGAGGCCCATCCGGGCGAGGGACTGTTCGTCGAGGTCGGCGCCCATGCCGTCGCCGCCCCAGATGCCCCAGGCCAGCGAGGTCGCGGGGCGGCCTGCCGCGTGCCGGGCCTCGGCGAGGCCGTCGAGGTAGGCGTTGGCGGCGGCGTAGGCGCCCTGCGAGCCGCCGCCCCAGGCCGCGGCGCCGGAGGAGAACAGGACGAAGGCGTCGAGGTCCATCCCAGAAGTCAGTTCGTCGAGGTGCTGAGCGCCGGTCGCCTTGCCCGCGAGGACTTCGTCGAGTTCCTCGGGGGTCAGGTCGCGGACCTTGGTGTAGCGGACGACGCCTGCGGCGTGGACGACCGCGGTGAGCGGGTGTTCCTCGGGGATGGCGTCGAGGATCGCGGCGAGGGCGTCGCGGTCGGCGGCGTCGCAGGCCGCGAAAGTCACCGAAGCGCCAAGTGCCTCAAGTTCACTGCCCAGTTCAGCCGCACCAGGGGCATCGGCGCCCCGCCTGCTGGTGAGGACCAGGTGGCGGGCGCCCTCGGTGGCGGCCCAGCGGGCCACGTTGGCGCCGACGCCTCCGGTGCCGCCGGTGATGAGGACGGTGCCGTGCGGCTGCCAGCGCTTGGCGGGCGGGCGGCCGGAGAGGGGGGCGCGGACGAGGCGGCGGGCGAAGACTCCGGTGGAGCGGACGGCGAGTTGGTCCTCGCCGCCGGTGCCGCCCGCGAGGACGGCCGCGAGGGCGGTGCCGATGCCGTCGTCCCATTCGGCGGGCAGGTCGACGATGCCGCCCCACCAGCCGGGCTCCTCCAGACCGACGACCTGGCCGAGGCCCCACAGGCGGGTGGCGTCGGGCCGTACGGTGTCGCCGGGGGTGACGGCCACGGCGTGCCGGGTGAGCCACCACAGCGGGACCTTCGTCCCGGAGGCCCGCAGGTCCTGCACGAGGGCGACCGCGTCGGCGGGGCTCTGCGGGAGCGCGACGACGCCCGCGTACTCGCCCTGGACCGCACGCGCGTCGGACACGGTCTCGACGTCGGCACCGGCGTTGCGCAGGGCCTCGGCGACGACGGAGGCGCCCTCGGGGGCGACGAGGAGCCAGCGTCCGGTGAGTTCCGTGTCCGTCAGCGAGGTCGGCCGCCAGGTGATCCGGTAGCGGCGGGCGTCCTCGCGGCGGCTGCCGGCCGGGGTGCCCGGGCGCGGCCAGTAGCGGCGGTGCTGGAAGGCGTAGGTCGGCAGCGGGACGCGCCGTCCGGGGCCGCCGAGCACGGCGTCCCAGTCGACGGTGACGCCGTGGACGTAGGCCTCCCCCAGCGCGCCCAGCAGCGCCTCGGGTTCGCCGCGGTCCCGGCGCAGTGCGGGCACCGCCACCAGACCGGGCCCGGCTTCGCGCACGAGCGCCGACAGGGAGCCGTCGGGGCCGACTTCGAGGACGGTGGCGACGCCCTGAGTCGCGGCGGCGTTGATGCCGTCGGCGAATCGGACGGCGGCGCGGACGTGGCGTACCCAGTACTCGGGGGTCGTCAGCTCCTCCCCCGCGATCTCACCGGTGACGTTGGAGACCACCGGGATCAAGGGCTCGTTGTAGGTGACTTCGGCGAGGACTTGGGCGAACTCGTCGAGCATCGGTGCCACGAGGCCGGAGTGGAAAGCGTGGCTCACGCCGAGGCGCTTCACGCGGCGGCCCTGGGCTGCGAACGCGTCCGCCGCCTCCTTCACGGCCGTCTCCTCACCCGAAAGCACCACAGCACGCGGCCCGTTGACGGCAGCCAGCCACACACCCGGCGCTTCCACGATCTCGGACTCCTCCGCCTCGACGGCCCACATCGCGCCACCGGACGGCAGCTCCTGCATCAGCCGTCCCCGCGCGGCGACGACCCGGCAGGCGTCCTCCAGCGACCACACCCCCGCCACGTACGCCGCCGTCAACTCGCCCAGCGAATGGCCGAGCACCACGTCGGGGCGTACGCCCCACGTCTCCAGCAGCCGTGACAGGGCGACCTCGACGGCGAACAGTGCGGGCTGCGCGAGCCCGGTCTCCGCCAACTCCTCGGCGGAACCCGCGAACACCGCCTCTCGTAGCCTCAACTCACCGAATCCCGCGCACACTTCGTCGAAGGCGGCGGCGAACACCTCGTACGTGTCGTACAGCTCGCGGCCCATGCCGACCCGTTGCGCGCCTTGTCCGGAGAAGGCGAAGGCCGTCGCGCCGCCGGTGACGGCGCCTTGGGTGAGGCCCGCGAGGTCGTCGCCGTCGGTGAGGGCCTGGAGGCCTCTCACGAGGTCGGGGAGGGTGGTGACGGTGAGGGTGGCGCGGTGGTCGAGGGGGGTGCGGGTGGTGGCGAGGCTGTGGGCGAGGTCGGGGAGGGCGGGGGC
>DATCQX010000068.1:0-6940 GCA_036569285.1 Streptomyces sp. | reverse complement strand
GTTTTTCGAGCGAGCGGAGGGCGGACTGTACGGCAGTCAGGGGGGTGCCGAATCTTCCGGCTATGGATTCTTGGCTTGGCACCCTGCTTCCGGCCGGCCAGGTACCCTCCTGGATCTTTCTCCTCAATGCTTTCTTGAGGTAGTCCGCGTTCGTGGCGCCCTCATTGCCGATCAGCCATTTTTCCCATCGCCCGGGGTAGACGCACACCTGCAGGGTGTTGCCTTTCGGGGGATCGGAGGGGTCGATCACCACGTATCCCCTGCCAGGCACCAGGAGCAGAAGTTTTTCCATCTGCAGCTTCACAGCGGCATTTGCGAGAGTCGTGCGGCACACGCCTGCTGCATGGGAAAGGTGCTTGAGGGGCGGAAGCTTGTGGTGGGGTTTGCAGGCTTCGCTCGCGATGAGGTCCCGGATGCTTTTCTCGGCCCTTTCCTGAGGAGTGAGGAGGCCCGGTGTAATTTCTCTCACCCCTCCTCTCGACCTGAGGATTCCCGCATCGGAGACAATGCTGCGGACACTCCCGTACGACCGCCCGAGGAAGAACGCTATTTCCCGTAGCCCTCCCCCGTCCTCGTAGGCTGCAAGGATCGCCTCTTTCGTTTTTTCACCCTCACCCCCCTTGAACCGGAATCCCTTCCTGGGGACATGGGCGCCTTTCAGATGCTTCTGCCATCTCGGAGCCGTGTCTTCCCGGCCGGTGGCGCTCACGGTGTTTTCTCGGGTCATCGGTGATCTTCTTCGGGTCCTGGTTGCCGGGTGTGGGGGCGCGGGGCGGGTGTGTGGTCGGGTACCGGGCCGGTGGCCGCTGGGGCGGTGGCGGGCGGGATGAGGTTCCGGGCGGTGTGTGCGATCTGGATGCGGGCGTGCCGGTGGGACTCGGCGGGGAGGAGGAGGTAGCTGAGGGTCTGGCGCAGCACGGTCTCCACGGCGTGGGTGTGACTGTCGGGTCCGGTGACGCTGGTCAGGCGGCGGCGGGTCTCGGTGAGGAGATCGGTCAGGGCCCGGTTGCCGGTGCCTGGCGGTTGATGTCCGTGTCCGGGGAGGACGTAGCGGCGCAGGGGGTGGGAGCGGCTGGCGGCGAGCATCCAGGCGGCGGCTGCGGTGAGGCAGTCGGCGGGTTCGGCGCCCCGGGTGCGGGCCTGGTGCCAGCGGTGGCTGGCTCCGTCCAGCAGGCGGCCGGTCTCGTGGGACAGGAGCGCCTGTGTGAGTCCGTCCCGGTGGCGGAAGAGGTTGTAGAGGGTCGCGCGTGACACGCCGGCGGCGGCTGCTGTCCGCTGCAGCCCCGTTTCCTCCCAGGTACCGGCTCGGTGCAGGGCGAGCACCGTGTCGAGCACGGTGTCTTTGGTCGTGTGTGTCCTGGGCAGGGCTGCTGGCGGCTTCGGTTGGAGAGGGTGGTTGTCGTTCATGTCGTCTTGTCGCTCGTTCCTGCGAGGGCCGGTCAGCTCTGTCCGGCTGGTGCGGGGCCCAGGGGTGGGGCTCCGGTGCCGGGGATGTGGGGTGAGTCCCCGCCGCCCCGGGTTCGGAGGCAGGGGCTCTTGGTGCCCGCACGGCCGTGGGCGGATGGCAGGCAGAGCTGCGCGCGGTGGTCTGGAGGGCAGGAGATTCAGGTAGGGGTGTGCCGGGTCAGGGGGTGAAGGTGCGCAGGTGGATGCGCCACATCTGTCGGCGCTGGTGTGCGGGGATGTGGTGCTGGAAGCCGCCGACTGCTCCGTGTCCGTGGGCGGACAGGTGCTGGTTGGTGATGAGGAGGTCGCCGAAGTCGAGGCGCATCCGGCGCTGGAGGGCGGTGAGTTCGCGTCCCAGCGCCTGTAGGGCGCGGGTGTGGGGGTCGGCCGGGCCGGCGTTCTTGAGGAGGGTGTGGGGGTTGAAGCGGATGAAGCGGTCGGGGGGCGGCAGGGTGGGGTCGAGGACGGAGAACATGCCGAGGACGGGACCGGTGACCGTCGTGGTGCCCGTCTCATGGGGGCGGGCCAGGAGGAGGCGTTCGTCGCCGGTGAGGCGGGATACGGCCCTGCGGATCGGGGAGACGAGGCTCAGGCCGCCGCCGCGCGGGTCCGGCCGTATGCACAGGAACGCGGTGTAGTCCGGCGGCCGGGGGGCGCGGACGGCATCGATGTGCAGGGGACTCCCGTCGGCATCCAGCCGGTTCCACAGGGGCTGGTCGTCATTCGTCTTCACAGGGGTGGCGAGGCACGAGAGGACGACCGTGATCGCTGTGAGGCCGTCGTCGAGGCCGTGGTGGTCGAGGAGCGGTGCGGTGGTCAGGACGGCGAAGCCTTCGCCCTGGCCGTCATCGAGGAGGTCGCGCAGGTGCTGGATCAGTGCCCACGCGTCGGGCGCCCCGGCGAGCGCGGCGCGGCAGCGTTCTGCCGCCTCCGCGGCCAACTGCGCCTTGGTGACACTGAGTTGGTGGTCGGGCAGGTCGGGAAGGTGTTTGCCGAGGAGGTCGGTGAGGGGGTCGGGCAGGGGCACCCGGTAGGCCGGGGGCACGGTGGTCATCAGGGTGTTCACCAGTCCTTTCGTGGCGGTGAGGGGGCGGCAGTTGCTGCGGGTGTGGAGCGGTCGTGTGTGCGGGATGACGAGGTTCGGGACGAACACGCCGGTCCGGCGGAGTCAGGTGATCGGCGGGTTGCCGGGTGAGCGTGCGGTGCGGCGTCGGACCGGAGTCGTCAGGGCTCGCTCCAGGGGCCATCGCTCGGTTCGGACCCGGGCCTTGAGCAGCGGATAGCCGACTTTGCAGCGGGAGTCTCGGCTCCATTCGGGCAGGGTCTGGGTCTTGCCCCAGAGGGTGAAGGTGGTGCCGCGGGGGAGCGCGGGCCGGTCGGCCGGGCGGAGCAGGACGTCGCGCGGTGTGCGGGTGACAACGTCGGTGACCTGTGTTCCAGCCTTCCGGTAGGAGGAGGTGGCCAGGTAGCCGGCGGCGACCATGGGCTTGAGTGCTTCACGGATCGTCTTGTCTGAGACTCCGAACTCGTCGGCCAGCTCGTACAGGCCGGGGAAGCGTGTACCGGCGGGATAGGTCTGCTCGGCGAGCCGCTCACGCAGGGCCATTTCGACGTGCACCGCGTGCGGTATTCCGTCGTCGGTCTGCGTCCATTCCTGTCCCGCGACGCGTACGCGGGTTCCGTACCGCGGTCTGGTCTCCACGAGGCCGTCCTTGCGCAGCAGCCACAGCGCGCCGGAGACCGTGTGTCGCCCTCCGCGGGGAGACAGAAGGTTTGCGAGGTCGGCGTAGTGCAGGGTATGGCCCGGTGGGAGGTCCTTGTTGCGGATGGCGTCACGTACGAGGGTGTAGAGGCGCGGGACGCGGTGGTGGTCGGCACTGCTGAGGTGCCGGGTGATGCGCGGGGGAAGTTCGTTGAGGCGGCGGGCGGGCGGTGCGGTCATCGGTGTCCTGTGAGGAAGGAGGCTGCTGTGGGCGGGGGCGGGAAGCGGTGTGGCCATGGGGCCCGCGGCAGTTCATTGCAGGCGCGGGCTTTGAAAGCCGGGTACGAGACCGGGAACCGGGGCACGGCCGCTGCGGGCAACGTCTTAGCCCCGCCTCAGGCGGTGGGGGCAGTTCCGCGAGGGAAGGAGGGCCCGGATGGGCGGAGCAGGACCTCGCGCGGGGTGCGGGCGACGAGGTCGGTGACTTGCGCTCCGGCTCTGCGATGGGGGGAGGCGGAGGCCAGGTAGCCGTTCATGAACAGCGGGGCCTGCGCCTTGTGGATCGTGGTGACGGAGACTCCGAACTCTGCGGCCAGTGCGCGCCGGGCGGGCCACGGCGCGCCGACGGGATAGATCCCGTCGGCCAGCCGCGTACGCAGGGCTTTCTCGATGTGTACCACTTGTGTGAGCCCGGCCTCGGGTCGAGTCCACTCCTGCCCTTCGACGCGAACCCGGGTCCCGAGCCCGACCTTGGTCTCCACCAGGCCGTCCTCGCGCAGCAGCCACAGCGCGCCGGAGACCTCGCGGGTGGTCATCCGGGGACGGATGCGGCTTTCGAGATCGGGGTAGGTCAGGATGCGGCCCGGCGGGAGAGCGCCGCTGGTGATGTCGGTGCGCACGGTGGTGTAGAGGAGCAGGACCCGGTGACGGGCGGGCTCGGTGAGGTACCGGCTGATCGTCATCGGGAGTTCCTGCAGGCGGTGCACAGGAAGCGTGGTCATCGGTGTCCTGACGGGGTTGGCTGGTCGGCGCTCGACCGGGCTGGATGGTGGGCAGGCACTCCACGGCGCTGCCGTGCGGGACTGGAAGGGCCGGTCAGCTCTGTTGGTCTGGAGGGACGGTCAGCCGCAGGGCCCAGATGTCGGGGTCGGTGATCTTCGGCGGCGGCGGTTGGCCCGCCGCCAGGTGCGGGGGGACACGAGCCGGATGTCCACCCGGTCGGGCAGCGGCAGGCCTGTGACGGTCTCGACGAAGGGGAGGACTTCGTCGCCGATGACGGTGAGTTGTTCGGCCAGGCCGTCGTAGCTGCGGCCGACCTTGTTGCGGATGCGCAGGGAGGTCATACGAAGTGTCAGCTCTCTCGGGCGGGGGTTCGGGGGCGGGCGGGAGCGGGCCGGGTGCCCGTGGGGAACCTGCCGATGTCGTCCGCCTGACGGTTGTAGTGGTCGGCTTCCGGCCATCGGCCGACGCTCAGGTGTGCCGCCTCGCGGTAGCAGATGCGCGCGGCATGGTCACGGCCCTGGTGGCGGTGGACATCGCCTTGGAGGGCGAGGGTGCGGGCGTGCCAGCGGTCGGCCCCGCCGTGGGTGAACAGGGTGGTGGCTTCGGTGAGGTCGGTGAGGGCTTCGTCGTGGTGGCCGGTGTGGAGGCGGGTGCGGGCGTTCAGGGTCAGGGCCCTGGCGGTGTCGTGGGCGGTGCCTTGGGTGCGCAGGATGTCCAGAGCGGTGCCGGTCAACTGCTGTGCGTCATCGGGCCGATGACGGTCCAGGGCGATGTCGGCGAGGGTGAGGTGGGCGAGCGCGGTGCCGCGGGGGTAGGGGACGCTGTCCCAGACCGTCAGGGCGGTGGCGAGGGTCTCCTCGGCCTGTTCGAACCGGCTTCGGTGGTGGTGGCAGCGGCCGAGTTCGAGCAGGGCCTGTCCGTGGTCGCGGTGCGCGGCGTAGTACTGGGCTTGTTCGGCGGTCTGGACGCAGACGGCGGCGGCTTCGTCCGGGTGACCGGCAGCTCGCAGGCCGATTGCCTGGGCCAGGAGCATCTGCCGGACGGCCGCCTGGTCCGAAGCGCGGCGGGCGGCGTGCAGCCCGATCCTGTGGGCCTCCTCCCACAGACGGCGTGGTGGCGGCTGGAGCTGGAACAGCGGCCACCACGCGCTCACCAGCTGCCATGTCCTGTCCCATTGCAGATCGTTCGCGGCGCGCAGGATGCCGGTCATGTTCGGTGCCTGGGAGGCGAGCCACCCCACCGCCACGGGAGTGTCGGCGGTGTCGAACGGGACCTGTCCGGCGAGCGGGGGAAGTCCCCGCATGCTGTGCAGGGCCGCCTGGGAGGGGGTGAGCCGGATCTGCATGGAGGTGGCGATCCTCAGCAGCCATTCGGCCGTCCGCAGCACGGCCGCGTTCACGGCGGCGGGATGCTCCACCTCCCGAAACCACCGGCGGGCGTGATCACGGATGCGGGGGTTCCACCCGTACCGCTGGGGGCGGGCCGGGCCCGGATCGAGGGCCCGGAGCAGCCCCTCGCCCGCCAGGACCTCCAAGCCGACCGCGGCGTCCTGCAGGCGCAGAGAGCACGCGGCGCCGGCCGTCTCGGGGTCGGTGTCGGCCACGGGCAGCACACTCAGCACCCGGTACAGGCGGCGGTGCTCCGAGGCGAGACCACGGTATCGCCCGGCCAGGTCAGCAGTGTCCATAGGGAAGTTCCTCAGACGAGCGGGACGGGGAGAAACGGGGGTGCGGGGGCGCGCAGGCGCCGTCGGTCGGGCCCGGTCGGCCGGGGCAGCCGCACGGGGCTGTCCTGTTCCTCCGTGCGCCCGCGCGGGCACGAGGCTTCGGACGGTGGCGGCGGGCCGGTGCGGCGCCGGCTGCCCGGCGGTCCCTTCGACGACGACACGGCGCCCTTCCCCGCGCAGCCGCCCCTCGCCCTTCAGCCGCCGGGCTGCCCTGTAGACGGCGCCCCGGGGGACCTTCAGGTCGACGGCCAGCACCCGGTACGGAGGCAAGGACGTCGCGGCCGAGTACATCCCCTCCTTGATCCGTCGGCGTATCACCGCCGTCGCATAGGCCGACCAGGTCGGATATCCCTTGGGCAGCCCCGACCGGACGCCGCGCCCGCCCGGGGCACCCAGGACTCCCTCCTGGGAGAGGATCAGCCTCAGGGCTTTGAGGGAGCGCCCGGTGCGGCGGCGGATCTCGGCGACGGGAACACCGGTCTCATAAGCAAGGCGGACGGCTGCGCGCACCACGGGGTCGGCCGCCTGTGCCTGGAGAGATTTCGGCCAGGTCGCGGGCAGGCTGTCCAGGGCCTGCTCCCAGTCGGACGGCCGCGCGCCAGAGTTCACTTCGGGCGTGGTGGTGGGCTCGTCCGCTCCGACGGCCTCGGCGCCTGCCCAGGTGGTCTTCTCCACGTCGTCCTGCCTCCTCCTACGGGTACCGGTCAGCTCTGTCCGGCCGGCTCGGCCGCGAGGCCGGGACCGGCAGGAGAGGCGGCGAGCCGTCGGGCCCAGGTATCGGGGTCGGCGATCTCCTCGGCGGCGGGCAGCAGCGCGGCGTCGCTCCAGACCCGGTTGACGACGTCGGTGCCGCACAGGCCGACGGCCTCCGTGATGAGCCGGGCCCACTGTTCGTACTGGGCGTGCTGCGGACTGATCTTGTCGATGCCGGGGACGGCGGCGTGGAGCCGGTAGCGCCAGGACCTCCGGGCCAGTTGCCTGTTGTCCACCGGGGCGCCGTAGAGGCGGGTGGTGGTCAGCCGGTCGGCCCAGGTCGCGTGTCCCTCCAGCACCGTCGTGCCGCT
>DATCQX010000067.1:0-13301 GCA_036569285.1 Streptomyces sp. | reverse complement strand
GAGCCCCGGTCGGGAAGCCGGGCTGTGTCTCCAGCGAGGTCGGATGCTGGGCGGCGGCAGGCGTGTTGGGCAGGTCATCTGTCATGGCGGACCAACGGTACGCGAGCGGAGAGGGCTGTGCCCTGGCCCGGTTCGGATTCGATCGTGAGGGAACCGGCAATGCGTTCGGCGCGGGCGCGCATGCCGTCGAGGCCGAAGCCGCCGGTGCGGGTGCGGGCGGGGAGGGCGAGGGGGTCGAAGCCGCGGCCGTCGTCGCGGATGTCGAGGATCACCTCGGCGCCCAGGAAGGAGAGCGTGACGCCCAGGCGGGTGGCTCCGGCGTGCCGGGCCGCGTTGGAGAGGGCTTCCTGGGTGATGCGCAGGAGGGTCGCGGAGAGTTCGTCGTGGAGTTGCTCGGCGGTGCCGGTGACGGTGAACTCGGCCCGGACGCCCGTCCGTTCACCCCATTCGGCGACCGTCTTCTTCAGCGCGTCCGGCAGCCCGGCGTCGGCCAGCGCGACCGGCGCAAGGTTGTGCACGGACCGCCGGGCCTCCCCGAGGCTGTGCCGGGCGAGATCCATGGCGCGGACGGTGTGTTCGCGGGCGGCGTCCGGATCCGGCGTGTTCGTGACGACCTGGAGCTGCGCGATGATCCCGGTCAGCCCCTGCGCGATGGTGTCGTGGATCTCGGCGGCGAGGCGCCTGCGTTCGTCGGCGACCCCCGCTTCCCGCGCCTGCACCAGAAGCTGCGCGTGCAGCGCCGCGTTCTCGTCGAGGGCCTGTTGCAGTGCGGCGTTGGTGCGTTCCAACTCGGTGATGGTGGTGGCGCGTTCGGTGGACCGGCGGGCGTCCTGCTCGGTGAGGTGGGCGACCACCGACTGGATGAGGAACTGGAAGAACAGCAGCGCGACGAACACGGCCCACTGCCCGAGGTTGTGCGGGGGCAGCCCCCCGGACTGCGCTCCGGCGACCGGCACCGCGCTCACGAACAGCCCGACCCGGCGCCACCTGCCGGGCAGCAGCTCGTCGGCGTCCATGTATCCGGCGACCGCGAAGAACGCGAAGAACGGGTTGAGCAGGGTGAGGACGAAGGCGAGGGCCCAGCGGACGACGTAGTACACGGTCCCCGCCGGCGAGGGCGTCCGCCCCCGGTTCGGACGGCGGAGCCGGGCGCGGTGCCACCACAGCTGAAGCCCGACAGCCCCGACGACGAGCATCCCGGTGGCGTACCACGCGGCGGGACCCGCCATCAGCTCGGCGGCGATCGTCGCGAGGACGACGCTGATGCCGAGCAGCGCGTAGGGGCCCCACACGTGGAGCTGCTCCCAGCGCACGTCGATCTTCTCGTCCCGCATGGTCATGTCCCCAGTCTGCACGGCCGTCTCCCCCCTTTACCGGCCTCTTACTCCCAGCGGAACCAGCGGGCCGCGGCGCTCGTGAGCAGGACGATCCACGCGGCCAGCACCCCCAGGTGCCCCCAGCCGGGCCAGTCCCCCGCCGCCGCCTGGTTCAGGGCCTCGGCCGCCGCGCCGAAGGGGGTGTAGCCGACGGCCGTCGCGAGGCCGTGCGGCATCACCTGGACGGGCATCCACACGCCCGCGGTGAACATCGACGGGAAGAAGACGGCCGACCCGATGGCCCCCGCGATCTTCGTCGTCCGCGACAGGGAGGAGATCACCGCGCCGAGCCCGAGCGCCCCGAGGAGGGTCATGAGCAGCGCGAGGGCGTATCCGAAGGGCTGCCGGGGCAGCGTCACGTCGAACGCGAGACGGCCCACCGCCAGCGCCAGCACCGCCGACGCGAGCGCCGCGACCCCGTACACCACCATCTGGGCGGACAGCAGCGCGGACGGCCGGATCGGCGTCGTCGACATCCTCCGCAGGATGCCGCGCTCGCGGTAGCCGGTGAGGGTCTGCGGCATGGACTGGATGCCGCCCACGATCAGCCCGAGCAGCACGGCCACCGGCACGTACGCGTCCACGGGCCGCAGCCCGCCGAACGCCTTGTCGGCCTCCCGGAAGGAGGGGATCGAGCCGAGGATCACCAGGAGGATCGTGGGGAAGAGGAGGATCCAGAACAGCGCGCCGGGTTCGCGGCGGAAGAGGCGGAGTTCGGTCTTGAGGACGGCCGGGTTGAGGAGGGAGGCGCTGGGGGCGGTGGTGGCCATGGCGGTCGGCTTCCGGACGGAGGGGTGGGGTGGCGCCGGGGTGGAGGTGCCGGTGTTCATGCCGTCGTCTCCTTCTGCGCTGTCGTCGCCTTCTGCGCTGTCAGGTCCAGGAACGCGTCGTCCAACGTGGCGTCGGTGACGCGGAGTTGGTGGGCGGTGATGTGGCGGCGGGCAAGGAGGGTGATGACGGCGTTGACGGTGTCGTCGGTGCCGGAGAGGGTGACGCGGCCGTCCTTGTGCTCGGTGGCGGCGAGGCCGGGGAGGGCGGCGAGGTCGGTCTCGTCGAGGGGGGCGGAGGGGGTGAAGCTGATGACGGTCGCGCCGGCGGAGCGGCGGATCAGGCCGGACGGTGTGTCGAGGGCGGCGATCCTGCCCTTGTCGATCACGGCGATCCGGTCGCAGAGCCGCTGGGCCTCCTCCATGAAGTGCGTGACGAGCAGGACGGTCACGCCGTTCGCGCGGATGTCCTCGATCAGCTCCCACGTGTCGCGGCGGGCGCGGGGGTCGAGGCCGGTGGTGAGTTCGTCGAGGACGACGACCCTGGGGTTCCCGATCAGCGCGAGCGCGATGAACAGGCGCTGCTTCTGCCCGCCGGACAGCTTCGCGAACCGGGTGGTCAACTTGCCGGTGAGGCCGAGGCGTTCCGCGAGGGGCCGCCAGTCCGCCGGGCGCGTGTAGAAGGAGGCGTACAGCTCCAGCGCCTCGCGGACGGTCAGCTTGGGCTGCAACTCGCTCTGCTGGAGCTGCGCGCCGAGCACCTGGGCGACCTGCGCGTGCTGGGTGACAGGGTCGAACCCCGCGACCCGGACCCGCCCCGCGTCCGGCACGCGCAGGCCCTCGACACACTCCACGGTGGTCGTCTTCCCGGCCCCGTTCGGGCCGAGCACTCCGAAGATCTCCCCCTCCTCCACGGCGAAGGAGAGTCCGTCGACCGCCTTGTGGGCGCCGTACGCCTTGTGCAGATCCGTTACTTCGATGACGGGCATGGCTTCAGATTCCCGGATCCGCCCCCTCCCCCACATCGCCCGGGCAGCCAGACTCCGCCTCCACCGTTCGCCCTGCCTGACATCAACCGATCGGTTGATGCGCGGGTACGACCCGGGGGGCTACGGCTCAGAACCTGGCCTCCGGGATGGTCTCCAACTGCCTCGCCCACTCCGGGTACCGCGCGAGCTTCGCCCCGTGCAGGGCGCCCACCTTCTCCCGGATCTCCGGGTCGGTGTCGTCGGAGGTGCGGACGGCGCCCATGCGCTGGATGTGCGGGAGGATCACGTCGTCGCCGGTCAGGTGCACGGGGTCGTTCATGTACCGCTCCAGGGCGTCGAGGTCGGGGACGCCCACGCAGTACGTGTGCGTGTAGCCGTCCGCGGGGTCGCCGATGTCGTGTCCGACGACGCCGAACGCGGTGGACTCGACCGACGCGGTGCGGCGCCATCCTGGAGGCGGCTTTCACCGTGTTCGCGCGGCGCGGTTACGCCCGGGCGTGCGTGCGGGAGATCGCCGAGCCGACCGTCTACAACCACCTCGCCGACAAGGAGGCCCTGCTCCGGCAGTCCCTGGAGCTGGCCGCCGACGCCGTCTCGGCGGAGACCGTCGCGGCCCTGGACCCCCTGCGCGCCCCCGGCGACGACCTGCGGTCCGCCCTCCTGACGACGGCCCACGGCCTCCTCACGGTCTACACCACCGACCGCGCGCGCTCCCTGCGGTGGCTCACCTTCGCGCAGGTCGGCGTCTTCCCCGACCTCGTCGAGACGGTCACCGCCCGCACCGCCACCCGCCTCACGGAATCCCTCGCCGACCGCCTCGCCCGCCTCACCCTCTCCGGCCACCTCCGCCCCTCCGACCCCACCACCACCGCCGAACAGTTCCTCTCCCTCCTCACCGGCCCCCTCGAACACCGCGGCACCCTCGGGACTCGCGAGGTGGGCGAGGCGGAGGTGGAGGCGATCGCGGGGGCGGCGACGGAGGTGTTCTTGCGGGCTTACGGGGCGGAGTAGGGCGGAGGCGCGACGGCCAAGGCGGCTCAGGAGCCGAAGCGAGACGGGGCGGGACGGGGCGGGACTGCCGACGCCCCCGCAGGCCGAGTCACCCTCCGCCCGGCCGCACCCCGCTCTCTCAGTCCACCGCCGCGTCGCTCACGTCCCCCCGCTCCCCGTGCCAGGTCCCCCACAACTCCGCATAAGCACCCCCCGCGTTCACCAACTCCTCATGCGTCCCCAACTCGCTCAGCCGGCCCCCCTCCATCACCGCGACGCGGTCCGCGTCGTGGGCGGTGTGGAGGCGGTGGGCGATGGCGATGACGGTGCGGTTCTCCAGGACGGCGGCGAGGGCGCGTTCGGTGTGGCGGGCGGTGGTGGGGTCGAGGAGGGCGGTCGCCTCGTCGAGGATGAGGGTGTGGGGGTCGGCGAGGACGACCCTCGCGAGGGCGAGCTGTTGGGCCTGGGAGCCGTCCAACACGGTGGAACCGGCGCCCAGTTCGGCGTCCAGGGCGCCCGGCAGGTCGCGCACCCAGTCTCCCGCGCCCACGGCGTCCAGCGCGGACCACAACTCCTCGTCCCCCGCGCCGGGTTCGGCGATGCGGAGGTTGTCGCGGACGGTCCCGAGGAAGACGTGGTGCTCCTGGGTGACGAGGACGACCTGACGGCGCAGTTGCTCGGGCCCGAGATCGGCGACGGGCACACCGCCGACGGTGACCGAACCCGAGGTGGGCGCGTCCACCCCCGCGAGCAGCCGGCTGAGCGTCGTCTTCCCGGCGCCGGACGGGCCGACGACGGCGAGCCGCTCGCCGGGCCGGACGGTGAGATCGACGCCGCGCAGGACTTCCCCGCCCCGCTCGTACGCGAACCGCACACCGGTGACGTCGATCCGGTCGTCGGCGGGATCCGGGGTGTCGACCCGGACGGCTCCCGGCGCCTGCGCGATCCCCTCGACGCGGGCGAACGACGCCCCGCTGCTCTGGAGTTGCTCGACTTTCACGAGCACCTGGTCCAGCGGTTCGAAGAACTGCCGGGTGTAGAGGGTCGCGGTGACGACCGCGCCGAGGCTCACCGCGCCGTGCGCGTGCAGCACCCCGCCGACGACGAGGATCGCCGACACCGGCAGGGTGTAGGAGACCTCGACGACCGGGAAGAAGACGTTGCGCAGGAAGAGGGTGTAGTAGCGGGTGCGCCGGGACACCTCCAGCGCCTCGCGGCTCGCCGCCGTCCGCCGCTCGCCGAGCCGGAACGCCTCGACGGTCCGTGCGCCCCCGGCGGTCGCGGCGAGGATCTCGGAGACCTCGGAGGTCGCGGCGCCCTCGGCGAGGTAGCCGGTGCGGGCGCGCCGCAGGTACCAGCGCAGCCCGGCCCAGATCGGCGCGAGCCCGAGGGCCGCGACCAGGCCGAGCCACGGGTCGACGAAGAAGACGGCGGCCAGCAGGAACACGGCCTGTGCCCCGCTGACCATGATCTCGGGCCCGGCGTCCCGCAGGGTCGTCCCGACGGTCGCGACGTCGGCGGTGCCGCGTGTGGTGAGGTCCCCGGTGCCGGCCCGCTCGACGACGGACGCGGGCAGCGCGAGCGTCCGGTCCACGAACTCCTCCCGCACCCGCGCGAGCGTCCGCTCCCCGAACCGGTGGGCGACGTACCGCCCCCACCGCGCCAGCAGGAACTGGGCGACGGCGGCGACCAGGATCCCGAGCGCCAGCCGGTCGACGACCCCGACGCCCGCGCCGCCCCGCACCTCGTCGATGATCCGCCCGAGCAGCCACGGCCCCACGATCCCGGCACCGGCGGCCAGCATGTTGACGCCGACGACGATTCCGAGCGCCCCTCGATCAGCCCGCACCAGCCGCAGGGCGGCCCGCCGCACCTCCTTGGCCCCGGCCACGGGCAACCGCCCGGCCTCCCCGTCGCCGCTCACCGAACCGCCCCTTCCGTCTCCTCCGCGTCCCGCGCGACCAACTCCCGGTACCCGGGCTCCCGTTCCAGCAGTTCCCGGTGCGTCCCCGTCGCCACCACCCGCCCGTCGGCCACGTACTGCACCCGGTCCACCCGGTCGAGCAGCAGCGGCGACGTGGAGGTGACGACCGTCGTCCGGCCGGCCCGGCCCTCCCGCAGGCGGGCGGCGATCGCCGCCTCGGTGTGGGCGTCGAGCGCGGACGTGGGTTCGACGGCGAGCAGCACCTCGGGGTCGGCGAGCAACGCCCGCACCAGCCGGACGCGTTGACGCTGGCCGCCGGAGAGGCTGCGGCCCTGCGCGGAGACGGCGGAGTCGAGGCCGTCGGGCAATCCGCGCACGATGTCCTCGCTGGCGGCGGCCCACACCGCGCGGGCGATGGCGTCGGCGTCGCGTTCCTCGCGCCCCGACACCATCTCGCGCAGGGTCTGAGCGAACAGGTCGGCCTCGTTGTCGGCGACGAGGACGCGCTCGCGGACGTCCGCCAACGGGACGGCGTCCAGCCGGACTTCGCCCCAGGTGACGTCGGACGGCAGGTACCGGCCGAGCCGGTCGACGATCACGGCGCTGTCGGCGGGCCGTCCGCAGACGACGGCGGTCAACTCGCCCGGCACGACGCGGACTCCGGACACCGGGTCGTGCAACTCGGCTGCCTGCGCCGGGGCTTTGGCGGTCGGGTGGTCGGGGTCCGGTTCGAGGGCCAGCAGCCGGACGACGCGGCGCGCGGCGACGGTGCCCCGGCTGAGCTGGTAGCCCATCTCGACGAGGAAGGACACCGGCATGACCAGGACGGCCACGTAGCCGTAGACGGAGACGAGTTGGCCGACCGTGATCTCGCCCTGCGCGGCCTGCCGGGCGGCGAGCCAGGTGACGACGGACAGGAACAGCGTCGGCAGGCCGACCCCCGTGGCCTGGATCCAGCTCGTCACCGCGCCGACCCGGTACCCCTGTTCCCGCAGCCGCGCCGAGTCCCGCCGGAACCCTTCCGCGAACAGCCCTTTGCCGCCGAGGCCGTTGAGGACACGCAGCCCGCTCGCGAGGTCTCCGATCCGCGCGGTCAGCAGCCGCTGCCGCTCCCGGTACTCGGTCTCCGCGCCCTGGAGCCGGGCCATCAACGGCCCCACGATCAGGGCGAGTACGGGCATGCCGGTGAGGACGATGGCGGCGAGCGCCGGCGAGACGTCCAGCAGGAGACCGGCGACGACGACGTACATCACGACCGACCCGAACCCGGGCCCGACGGCCGTCAGGGCGAACGCGATCGTCTGGACGTCGCCGACGCCGATGGTGACGACCTCCCCCGCGCCCGTCCGCCGGGGCAGCGCGGCGCCGAGCCGTACCGCTTGGCCGACGACGACCTTCACCGTGCGGAAGTTGGCGTCCATGCGCACCTGCGTCATCGTGCGGTGGCGCATCATGCTGAGCCACGCGTTGACGACGCCGACGCCGAACAGGGCCGCGCTCCAGCCGACGACGGCGCTCATGTCGCCGGGTTCGAGTCCCTCGTCGACCGCCTTGGAGATCATCCAGGGCGCCGCCGCGAGCAGCGCCATCCACACGGACGCGAGGGTGGCGCCGGCGAGCGACCGGCCGGGCTGGCTGCGGGTCAGCCACCACAGGTAGGCGAGGCCGCCCCGGCAGTCGGGGGTGCCGGGGTCCGCGTAGGCGTCGATCCGGGCGCTCATGCGAGGCTCTCCCGCCACGCCCGGTGCAGATCCGCGAACCGGCCCGTCCCCGCGATCAGTTCGCCCGGGGTGCCGTCCTCGACGATCCGGCCGCTCTCCATGACGAGCACCCGGTCGGCGATCTCCACCGTGGACAGCCGGTGGGCGATGACGACGGCGGTCCGGCCGCGCAGGACGGTGGACATGGCGCGCTGGACGGCCTGTTCGCCGGGGACGTCGAGGGAGCTGGTGGCCTCGTCGAGGATGAGGACGGCCGGGTCGGCGAGCAACGCCCGCGCGAACGCGACGAGTTGACGCTGGCCGGCGGAGATCCGGCCGCCGCGCTTGCGGACGTCCGTGTCGTAGCCGTCGGGCAGGGCGCTGATGAACTCGTGGGCGCCGATGGCCTTCGCGGCGCGTTCGATGTCCTCGCGGGTGGCGTCGGGGCGGCCGATCGCGATGTTCTCGGCGACGGTGCCGGAGAAGAGGAACGCCTCCTGGGTGACCATGACGACGCCGCGCCGCAGTTCGGGGACGGAGAGGTCGCGCAGGTCGACGCCGTCGAGGGTGACGCGGCCCGCCGTGGGGTCGTAGAAGCGGGCGAGGAGTTTCGCGAGCGTCGACTTGCCCGCGCCGGTCGAGCCGACGACGGCGACGGTCTGGCCCGCCGGGAGGGTCAGGTCGAAGCGGGGCAGGATCTCGCCGCCCGTGCGGTAGCCGAAGGAGACGCCCTCGAACTCGACCGCGCGGCCCGGGAGTCCGCCCTGTCGTACGGGGAGTTCGCGGGGGTCAGCCGGTTCGGGGACGGACGGGGTCTGGGCGAGGAGTCCGGCGATCTTCTCCAGGGAGGCGGCGGCCGACTGGTACGAGTTGAGGAACATGCCGAGGCGGTCGATCGGGTCGTACAGGCGGCGCAGGTAGAGGACGGCGGCGGCGAGCACGCCGAGTTCGAGGGAGCCGTCCGAGACGCGGTAGGCGCCCCACAGGACGATCGCGGCGACGGCCGTGTTGGCGATCAGGCGGGAGCCGGTGACGTAGCGGGCCATCTCCAGGAGGGCGTCGCCGTTGGAGCGTTCGTGCGTGCGGTTGAGGACCGCGAACTCGCTGTCGTTGACGGCCTCCCTGCGGAACGCGCGGACCGGCCTGATGCCGTTCATCGTCTCGACGAACTTGACGATCACGGCGGCTGCGGCCGTCGAGCGCCTGCTGTAGACACGGCCGACGCGGCGCTGGTACATCCGGATCATCAGGTACAGCGGCCCGAACGACGCGACGGCGACCGCGCCGAGGCCCAGGTCCAGCCAGAGCAGCATCGCCGAGATGTACACGAACGAGAGGACCACCATCACGAGTTCCTGGAGGCCCTCGTCGAGGAGTTCCCGCAGGGATTCGACGTCCGTGGTCGACCGGGAGATCAGCCGCCCGGAGGTGTAGCGCTCGTGGAAGTCGACGCTCAGCGCCTGCGCGTGCCGGAAGATGCGCCCCCGCAGGTCCAGCAGAACGTCCTGGTTGACACGTGCCGAGGCGACGATGAACGCGTACTGGAGGAGGCCGGCCAGCAGCGCACACCCCAGATATCCGGCTCCGGCCACGATCAGCGGCCCGTTGTCGCCGTCCCGGTACGAGGGCACGGCGGTGTCGATCGCGTACGCCACCAGCAACGGGCCCACCTGCACCGCCGCCTGCTGCACCAGCAGCAGCAACGCCGTCAGCCCGGCCCGCGCCTTCATCGGCGCGAGCAAGGACCGCAGCAAGGCCCCTGTCGCCCCGGGCGGGGTCGGCAGATCGTCCTGGTCGAACGGGTCCGTACGCGCTCCCGAGGTCTTGCCCGGGGCGGTCGAAGTTGTCGTGGGGGCGGTCATCGGCGAACGTCCTCCTGTTCCCGGGGGGTGGGGTTCTCCTGCGGGGCACGCTCTCCCTGAGGGGACTGCCGGGCGTGTTTCTCCCGCACGCCGGTGCGTTCCGGCACGCCGTTCCCGGCGGGCGGCTCTCCCGCGGCGGGGCGCTGGGCGGCGTCCGCCGCTCGCCGCCCAGGGCCCCGCCGCGCGACGGACTGCTCCCCGGTACGGGTCTCCCCGCTCTGGTCGTGCGGCTCGTGCTCCGTCCCGTCGGCCTCCCCCGAGTCCTCTTCCCGTGCCCCCGCCATCAGGTACGCGTACTCCGCGTTCGTCCGCAGGAGTTCGTGGTGGGTGCCGACCGCCTTGATGCGGCCTTCGGACAGGAGCGCCACTCTGTCGGCGAGGAGGACTGTGGAGGGGCGGTGGGCGACGATGAGGGCGGTGGTGGTGGCGAGGACGTGGCGGAGGGCGGCTTCGACGGCGGCCTCGGTGTGGACGTCGAGGGCGGAGAGGGGGTCGTCGAGGACGAGGAAGGGGGGCCGGCCGACGACCGCGCGGGCGAGCGCGAGGCGCTGGCGCTGCCCTCCGGAGAGGCTGAGCCCCTGTTCGCCGACCTGCGTGTCGACGCCGTCCGGAAGCGTGTGCACGAAGTCCGCCTGGGCCACCTCCAGGGCCCGCCCGAGGTCGCCGTCTCCCGACGCCGCGCCCATCAGCACGTTCTCCCCGACGCTGGCCGAGAACAGGGTGGGCTCCTCGAAGGCGACGGCGACCCGGGAGCGCAGCTCGGTGCGGGACATCCCCTTGATGTCCTCGCCGTCGAGCGTGATCCGGCCCCCGTCGGCTTCGTACATGCGGGGCACCAGTGCCGTGAGCGTCGTCTTCCCGCTGCCGGTCGCCCCGACGAGCGCGAGGGATTCCCCGGAGCGGATGTGCAGATCGATCCCGGCGAGGACGGGCGGGGAGTCGGGATCGGCGTCGGGGTACCGGAAGGTGACCCCCTCGAACCGCAGCCCGTCACCGGCGGCACCGGACGCCACCGGCCCCGACGGCGCCGTCCCCGCGTCCTCCTCCCCGCTCCCCTCCGCCTCCTCGTCCATCACCTCGAAGTACCGTGCGGTGGCAGTGGCCGCCTCCTGGCTCATCGCCAGCAGGAACCCGATCGACTCGACGGGCCACCGCAGCGCGAGGGCGGTCGACAGGAACGCCACCAGCGTCCCGGCGGACAGTCCGCCGTCCGCGACCTGCACGACGCCCACCACCAGCGCCACTCCGATCGCGACCTCGGGGAGGGTCACGATGACGCCCCAGATCATCGCGAGGAGCCGCGCCTTGCGCAGTTCCGTGCCGCGCAGGGTGCGGGAGAGGTCGTGGAAGGCGCGCGCCTGGCTGCGGTGGCGCCCGAACCCCTTGATGATCCGGATCCCGAGGACGCTCTCCTCGACGACGGTCGTCAGATCCCCGACCTGGTCCTGCGCGAGCCGCGCCACGCGCGCGTACCGGGTCTCGAAGACGACGCAGATGGCGACGACGGGGAGGGTGGGACCGAGTATGACGAGCCCCAGCGTCCAGTCCTGGAGCAGCATGATGACGACGCCGACGGCGATGGTGACGGCGTTGACGAAGAGGAACGTCAGCGGGAAGGCGAGGAACATGCGCACGAGCATCAGGTCGGTGCTCCCGCGCGAGAGGAGCTGGCCGGAGGCCCAGCGGTCGTGGAAGGAGACCGGCAGCCGCTGGAGGTGCCGGTAGAGGCCGGCCCGCATGGACGCCTCGACCCGGGACAGCGGCCGGGCGACGAGCCAGCGCCGCAGCCCGAACAGGAGGGCCTCGGCGAACCCGAGGAGGAGCAGCCACAGCGCCCCGAGCCAGACCCCGCCGGTGTCGCCGGAGGCGATCGGCCCGTCGACCATCCACTTCAGGACGAGCGGGATGACGAGGCCCACGCAGGAGGCGGCCACGGCGACGAACGCGGCGGTGAACAGCCGCGCCCGCGCGGGCTTCACGTAGGGCCACAGCCTCAGGAGTGTGCGGACGGCTGACCGTTCGGTGGGGGATACAGGCTCTGCTCGGGTCACGCTGGCGAGCCTACGGACCCGCACTGACATCGCCCACCGAGTTTTGGCCGGTCCGTCCTCGTCCGCTGGTCCTACGACCTGCGGTTTTCCCAGGTGCCCCGGAGGATCCCCGGGGTGACGCCCCGCGAGATCCCAGGGTCGTCTCAGGGTCCACCCGGAGATCACCAAGTCTTCTTCAGCTGTTGGTCAAGGAAGGGTTTCCGGCCAACTTCTTGATGCGCTCATGACACACCCCCTCTTCTCCTGCCACCCTTCCCACAACCGCTGCACAGCAACCCCACAGCACCACCACAACAGTTGGACCGACGGTCTCCCGAAGGAGTCAGTGGTGAGCAGCAGTCCCTCCCTCAGACGCACCCACTCCCCCTACCGCAGAACAGCCGCCGCGGCCCTCGTGGGCGTGGCGGCTCTCGTCGCCGGCGCGATCCAGTCCGGCGCGGCGACGGCGGCCCCGAAGCAGACGAGCACGAAGACCGAGTCCGTGCGCCTGACCCCCTCCCAGCGCGCCGAACTGCTCCGCGACGCGAACACGAGCGCGAGCACGGCGGCCACGGCGAAGACACTGGGCCTCGGCGCCCAGGAGGCGCTGGTCGCCCGTGACGTCGTCAAGGACACGGACGGCACCACCCACACGCGCTACGAGCGCACCTACGCGGGTCTGCCCGTCCTCGGCGGCGACCTGGTCGTGAAGGAGAACGCGGCCGGTGTCACGCAGGGTGTCGTCAAGGCGACGAACGCCACGGTGAAGGTCGCCTCCCTCACCCCGAAGATCGCGGCCGGCGCCGCCGAGAAGCAGGCGCTGTCCCGCGCGGCGGCCGAGGGCTCCCGGAGCGCGGACGCGAGCCGTGCGCCCCGCAAGGTGATCTGGGCCGCCAGCGGCACCCCGACGCTGGCGTACGAGACGGTCGTCGGCGGTCTCCAGCACGACGGCACGCCGAACGAGCTGCACGTCATCACGGACGCCAACACGGGCCAGAAGCTGTTCGAGTACCAGGCCGTCGAGAACGGCGTCGGCAACTCGATGTACAGCGGCCAGGTCACGCTGGGGACGACACAGTCGGGTTCGTCGTACACGCTGACCGACGGCGGGCGCGGCAACCACAAGACGTACAACCTCAACCGGGGCTCCTCGGGCACCGGGACGCTGTTCTCGAAGTCGAGCGACACGTGGGGCAACGGGCTCCCGTCGAACGCGGAGACGGCGGGCGCGGACGCGCACTACGGCGCCGCGGTGACGTGGGACTACTACAAGAACGTGCACGGGCGCAACGGCATCAAGGGCGACGGGACCGCCGCGTACTCCCGGGTGCACTACGGCAACGCGTACGTCAACGCGTTCTGGCAGGACTCCTGCTTCTGCATGACGTACGGCGACGGCTCGGGCAACAACAAGCCGCTGACGTCGCTCGACGTGGCCGGGCACGAGATGTCGCACGGCGTCACCGCCAACACGGCCCGCCTGGTGTACAGCGGCGAGTCGGGCGGCCTGAACGAGGCGACGTCCGACATCTTCGGCACGTCGGTGGAGTTCTACGCGAACAACGCCTCGGACGTCGGCGACTACCTCATCGGCGAGAAGATCGACATCAACGGCAACGGCACGCCGCTGCGTTACATGGACAAGCCCAGCAAGGACGGCTCG
>DATCQX010000066.1:0-4348 GCA_036569285.1 Streptomyces sp. | reverse complement strand
GACGCGGCCGGTCTCGCCGGTGGAGTACGGCGGGAAGTTGTAGTTGTGCATGTAGCGCTTGCGGGTCACCGGGGAGAGGGTGTCCAGCTGCTGCTCCATGCGGAGCATGTTGAGGGTGGTGACGCCCAGGATCTGGGTCTCACCGCGCTCGAACACCGCGGAGCCGTGCACGCGCGGGATGGCCTCGACCTCGGCCGCGAGCGTACGGATGTCCGTGAGGCCACGGCCGTCGATGCGCTTCTTGTCCTTGATCACGCGCTCGCGGACGAGCTGCTTGGTCAGGGAGCGGTAGGCGGCGGAGATCTCCTTCTCGCGGCCTTCGAACTGCGGGAGCAGCTTCTCGGCGGCGAGGCCCTTGACGCGGTCCAGCTCGGCCTCGCGCTCCTGCTTGCCGGCGATGGTGAGCGCGGCGGCCAGCTCGGAGCGGACGGCGGCGGAGAGCGCCTCCAGGACGTCGTCCTGGTAGTCCAGGAAGATCGGGAACTCGCCGGTCGGCTTGGCGGCCTTGGCGGCGAGGTCGGCCTGGGCCTTGCACAGGACCTTGATGAACGGCTTCGAGGCTTCGAGACCGGCGGCGACGACCTCCTCGGTGGGGGCCTCGACACCGCCCTTGACCAGCTGGATGGTCTTCTCGGTGGCCTCGGCCTCGACCATCATGATCGCGACGTCGCCGTCCTCCAGGGTGCGGCCCGCGACGACCATGTCGAAGACGGCGTCCTCGAGCTCGGTGTGCGTCGGGAACGCCACCCACTGGCCGCGGATCAGCGCGACGCGGACGCCGCCGATCGGGCCGGAGAAGGGCAGGCCGGCCAGCTGCGTGGACGCGGAGGCGGCGTTGATCGCCACGACGTCGTACAGGTGGTCGGGGTTGAGGGCCATGATCGTCGCGACGACCTGGATCTCGTTGCGCAGGCCCTTCTTGAAGGACGGGCGCAGCGGGCGGTCGATCAGGCGGCAGGTGAGGATCGCGTCCTCGGAGGGGCGGCCCTCGCGGCGGAAGAAGCTGCCGGGGATCTTGCCGGCGGCGTACATCCGCTCCTCGACGTCCACCGTGAGGGGGAAGAAGTCGAGCTGGTCCTTGGGGTTCTTGGAGGCGGTGGTGGCCGACAGCACCATGGTGTCGTCGTCCAGGTAGGCCACCGCGGAACCGGCGGCCTGCTTGGCGAGGCGGCCGGTCTCGAAGCGGATGGTGCGGGTGCCGAAGGCGCCGTTGTCGATGACGGCCTCGGCGTAGTGGGTCTCGTTCTCCACTAGCGTGTTCTCCATTACTCGTCTGTTTTTCGTCTTTTGTCCCCGGCTGTCCGTGTGACAGGGGGACGGGCGGAGAAGCGCGCCGTGCGGGCCGGTCTTCGATCGAAGCCTCCGGGTCGTGTACCCGGGGGCCACTACCGAGGACCGGCGGCGTCGGGGGTGCGCTTCTCCTCGTATGTACTGCGTTGTGCTACCACACTACAAAGGGGCGGTGACACTCCGCACGTTTCCGTACCTGCGTACAGCAAAGGGAGCGGCTCCCGATGATCACGGGAACCGCTCCCCTTGTCAGCGAACTACTTCGCGCCGCCGGCCGCGCCACGGCGGATGCCGAGCCGGTCGACCAGCGCGCGGAAGCGCTGGATGTCCTTCTTCGCCAGGTACTGCAGAAGGCGGCGGCGCTGACCGACGAGGATCAGCAGACCCCGGCGGGAGTGGTGGTCGTGCTTGTGGGTCTTGAGGTGCTCCGTCAGGTCGGAGATCCGACGGGAGAGCATCGCGACCTGGACCTCGGGGGAACCGGTGTCGCCCTCCTTGGTACCGAACTCGGAGATGATCTGCTTCTTCACTGCGGCGTCGAGCGGCACGCTAGTTCCTCAATCCTGTGTCTGTGCCCGCGAGTGCCCCCGGTTTGACTCTCGGGGGAGCTTCGGTGACTCGCCTGGGCGGATCCGCCGGGGAGGCACCCGGTGAGGGTGCGTGCACGCGACGGCCAACGGCAAGGCTACCAGGGTGCGGACCCCGCTCCGTCCGTTTTTCCCCGGAGGGGTACCTCCTGGGCAACCCCCGGCCTGGGGAGATGAGCACTAAGTAAGGTGTCCGTACCGCTCGTTGAGACCGAGGAAAGGACCCGAGCCGCCATGGCCGAGACCGAAGAGGAACGCAAGGCCCGCAAGGACCGGGAGCGGGACGAGTTGTACGCCCTCGACATCTCCGGTGTCCAGTGGCGCAGCGCCCCGGGCACCGAGGAGCACGAGGAGCGGGTGGAGATCGCGGACCTGCCCGGCGGCGGCATGGCGATGCGGTCCTCCCTCGACCACGACACCGTGCTGCGGTACACGGAGGCCGAGTGGACGGCGTTCGTGCTGGGGGCGCGGGACGGGGAGTTCGACCTGGAGCCGGTCGAGCGCGACGGGGAGCCGGCCGCGCAGGAGGGCTGAGGCAGTGTGTGGAAGGAGGGGGCCGGTGCGATTGTCGCACCGGCCCCCTCCTTCCTGTGTCAGCTCGTCAGTGACCGCACCGTCGAGTACACGTCGAACACCGCCAGCGCCAGCGGGATCAGCGTCAGCAGCACGAACGACTCGGCGATCTCCAGGAACCGCCCCCAGAACGGCGTGAGGCCGCCCCGGGAGACCATCAGCCCGACCGTCGTGACCAGGGCGATCGCGAGTCCGGCCGCGGCGGCGAGCCAGATCGTGCGCAGTTCGTAGCCGGAGCGGTCGCCGTCGAGGGCCTCCCTGACGATCGACAGCGGCGGGTTCAGCGCGAGCCCGAGGCCCAGCAGGACGAGCGAGGCGAGCCCGGCGGCGACGACCGGGGCGACCTGGGCGGTGTACCGGAAGAGGTGGGCGCGCATCAGCAGGGCCACGCCGGTCGCGAAGGCGAGGAGCTGGGCCCAGACGTTCGAGGAGAAGCCGAGGACGGCGGCGGAGGCGACGGCGACGACCGCGCAGCCGCCGACGAGCCCGACGAGGAGTTCGTGGCCCCGGCGGGCGCGGGCGGCGATCCGCTCGGCGTCGACCGGCTCGGGGGCGGGCGCCTCCGTCTCGTAGCGGCTGCGGGGCGCGCTGCTCGGGGCGTCGAAGCCGATCGGCAGGCGGGCGAAGCGCATCGAGAGGCCGGGCAGGAAGGCGAGGCCGACCACGGCGACGGGCGCGCACAGGGCGGCGGTCTCGGCGGGCGTCCAGTCCTCGGCGAGGAGCGCGAGGAACAGGGCGACGAGACCGACGGCGGAGGCGAGGACGAAGGCGACGAAGGGGCCGTCGCCGCTCGGCGCGCACAGCGTGAGGACGAGGGCCGCCACCAGGACGGCCGCGCAGGCCAGCAGGAACTGGAGTTTGCCGATGCCCTCGCCGCCCTCCAGCGGGAGGAGCCCGGAGCCGGCCACGCCCACGTTGGGCAGGGCGCCGAGGCCGAGGGCGACGGCGGAGGCGCGGTCGTCGTAGATCCGGGCACGCACACAGGCGAGGACGAGAAGGAGGACGCCCGCGACGGCCGCGAGGACGCCGGGCAGGCCGTGCATGTCGTGGCGGGGGTCGCCCGTCCAGGTGATGAAGGCGAGGAGCGTCGCGAGGACGCCGCCGCCGGTCAGGCCGGCCGCACGGGTGAGGTCGCCGTCCCACAGGGTGCGTTCCGCGGTGACGGCGGAGGCGACGGCCTCGGAGATGTCGTCGAACACCGCCGGGGGCAGCGACTCCGCGAAGGGGCGCAGGGTGAGGAGTTCGCCGTCGAGGATGCGCTGGGCGGCGAAGGAGCGGGAGCTGTCGAGGACGGTGCCGTCGCGCCGGACGAGGTGGTAGCCGACCGGCGCGCCCTCGTCGGGGCTCTGCTGGGCGAGCCGCAGGACCTCCGGGTAGAGGTCGGCGACGGGGACGTCGTCGGGCAGGGCGACGTCGATGCGGCTGTCGGGGGCGACGATCGTGACGCGGCAGTAGCCGAGCCCCGTCCCCGTGCCGGCTCCTGTCGTGCCGGGTGCCGTGATGCTCACCTGACTGTTCCCCCTCGGTGGTGATTCCGCGCCTGCGGTGTGAAGGTCCCGGGTGCGGCGGTCGCACATGTGCAGTCGCGTGGTCGGGGCCGCCGCGAGGCGCCCCGGATTGCCCGGAACACCCGCTTCCTCCGCCCCCGCGCGCGTGTGCTCACGCGAACATTCCGGCACCCTACCGCCCTCGTGTCACGGGCGATGTCAGTAGGATCGCGCGGCGGCCCGCGTCAGCTGTGGCGGACGGACTTTCCGGGGCCGGCCAGTGAATCTTGGGGGAGCAGTGAGCCACATCGTCGTACGGCGCCCGCCCCGGGTGCTGCCGTCCGAGGTGCCCACACAGGAGATCGTCCTTCAGCCGCCGCCGGAGCTGCCGCGCGGGCCTCAGGAGAGCGT
>DATCQX010000065.1:0-4646 GCA_036569285.1 Streptomyces sp. | reverse complement strand
CCCAACCCCCACCCCCCGAACCGGAGACCGTGACTACCACCGCCGCCTCTTCCCCCTCCCACCACCTCTCCCCGGCCTTCCCGGGCCGCGCGCCCTGGGGTACCGCGAGCAAGCTCAGGGCCTGGCAGCAGGGGGCGATGGAGAAGTACATCCAGGAACAGCCGAGAGACTTCCTCGCGGTCGCCACCCCCGGCGCCGGCAAGACGACGTTCGCGCTGACGCTGGCCTCCTGGCTGCTGCACCACCACGTCGTCCAGCAGGTCACCGTCGTCGCACCGACCGAGCACCTGAAGAAGCAGTGGGCGGACGCGGCGGCCCGCGTCGGGATCAAGCTGGACCCGGAGTACAGCGCGGGCCCGCTCAGCAAGGAGTACGACGGCGTCGCCGTGACGTACGCGGGTGTCGGCGTCCGCCCCATGCTGCACCGCAACCGCAGCGAGCAGCGCAAGACGCTGGTGATCCTGGACGAGATCCACCACGCGGGCGACTCCAAGTCCTGGGGCGAGGCCTGCCTGGAGGCGTTCGAACCGGCGACCAGACGCCTCGCCCTCACCGGCACACCGTTCCGCTCCGACACGAACCCCATCCCCTTCGTGACGTACGAGGAGGGCACGGACGGGATCAGACGGTCGTCCGCCGACTACACGTACGGCTATGGCTCCGCCCTCGCCGACCACGTCGTCCGCCCGGTCATCTTCTTGTCGTACAGCGGCAACATGCGCTGGCGCACGAAAGCCGGTGACGAGATCGCCGCCCGCCTCGGCGAACCGATGACGAAGGACGCCGTCAGCCAGGCGTGGCGGACGGCGCTGGATCCGCGCGGCGAGTGGATGCCGAGCGTGCTGCGCGCCGCCGACCAGCGGCTCACCGAGGTCAGGAAGGCCATCCCGGACGCCGGCGCGCTCGTCATCGCCTCCGACCAGGACTCGGCGCGCGCGTACGCGAAGCTGATCCGCGAGCTGACCGGCACGAAGGCGACCGTCGTCCTCTCCGACGACACCGGCGCCTCGAAGCGCATCGACGACTTCGCCGCGAGCAACGACCGCTGGATGGTCGCCGTCCGCATGGTGTCCGAGGGCGTCGACGTCCCCCGCCTCGCGGTCGGCGTGTACGCGACGACGATCTCGACGCCGCTGTTCTTCGCCCAGGCCGTCGGACGCTTCGTGCGCTCCCGCAGGCGCGGCGAGACCGCGTCCGTGTTCCTGCCGACGGTTCCCGACCTGCTGACCTTCGCCAACGAGATGGAGGTCGAGCGCGACCACGCCCTCGACAAGCCCAAGAAGGGCGGCGAGGAGGACCCGTACGCCGAGGAGGACAAGCTCCTCGCCGAGGCGGAGAAGCAGCAGGACGAGGACACCGGCGAACAGGAGCAGTTCAAGTTCGAGGCGCTGGAGTCCGAGGCCGTCTTCGACCGGGTCATGTACAACGGCGCCGAGTTCGGCATGCAGGCCCACCCGGGGAGTGAGGAGGAGCAGGACTACCTGGGTATTCCGGGTCTCCTCGAACCCGACCAGGTGCAACTGCTCCTCCAGAAGCGCCAGGCCAAGCAGATCGCCCACAGCAAGAAGCGTCCGGACGCGGAGGCCGACCTCCTCGAACTCCCCGCCGAGCGGCGTCCCGTCGTCTCGCACAAAGAGCTGATGGAGCTGCGGAAACAGCTCAACACGATGGTCAGCGCCTACGTCCATCAGAGCGGGAAGCCGCACGGGGTGATCCACACCGAGCTGCGGCGCGTGTGCGGGGGGCCGCCGAGCGCCGAGGCGACCGCCGGGCAGTTGCGGCAGCGGATCGCGAAGGTCCAGGAGTGGGCGGTGCGGATGAAGTAGCGGGCCGCGCGGCGGGGTTACGCGTATCCGGACATTTGTAAGTAGTCCATACCGGCTGTTGACCGGATTCTGGACGGAGTCTTCCGCTCAGCGAACTCTCCCCGTTACTGTCCCGCTACGCACACGCCCTGTGGCAGTGCCGCCGCAGAGTGCAGCCGTGTAGCGCGCGGGCCCGGGAACGCCGGGCCCGTCTGCCGATCGCGGCCTCTGAAGCGCGTCGGCGACGGGACTTGCTGACGCAATCGCCGCGAAGGGGCTGCGCCTCATCACCGTAAGGAGTGGGCGTCGTGACCGCGGAGACCTCCCAGACGCTCGACCGGGGACTCAGGGTTCTGAAGTTGCTGGCCGACACGGATCATGGGCTGACCGTCACCGAGCTGTCCACCAAGCTGGGCGTCAACCGGACGGTCGTGTACCGGTTGCTCGCGACGCTTGAGCAGCACGCGCTGGTCCGGCGGGATCTCGGGGGGCGGGCCCGGGTGGGGCTCGGGGTGCTGCGGCTCGGGCGGCAGGTGCATCCGCTGGTACGGGAAGCCGCGTTGCCCGCTCTGCGGGCGCTGGCCGAGGACATCGGGGCGACCGCTCATCTGACGTTGGTGGATGGGGCCGAGGCGTTGGCCGTGGCTGTGGTGGAGCCGACGTGGACGGATTATCACGTCGCCTATCGGGCCGGGTTTCGGCATCCGCTGGATCGGGGAGCCGCCGGGTTGGCGATACTCGCCGGGCGGCGGAAGGGGGCGGGGGATCCGGGGTTCTGTCTGATGCAGGGGGAGCTTGAGGTGGGGGCGAGTGGGGCTGCCGCGCCGTTGTTGGGGGTCACCGGGGTGGAGGGGAGTGTGGGGGTGGTGATGTTGGCTGACGCGGTGCCGGAGAGGGTGGGGCCTCGGGTTGTGGATGCGGCGAGGGAGGTGGCGGAGGCGCTTCGGTAGGGGGGTGGTGCTTCGCTGTTGGCGGGTGCGGCGCCGTCGTGGCGGAGCCGCATATCGGACACAGTCCCGCGCACCTTAAAAACATCCAGTCACGTTAGATTTGGGGCGTGCTCTCTCGTCTCACGCGTTTCCAGGCCGTTGGCGTCTGCGCCGTCCCCCTTGCCGCGTTGCTCGGTGTGGCCCTCTTCGCCCCCCTGCCCTTCGCCATCGCCCAGCCCGGCATGACCGCCGACGTCCTGGGCGAGAACAAGGGGACGCCGGTGATCACGGTCTCCGGGGCGCCCGTGCGGAAGACGAGCGGGGAACTGCGCATGACGACGATCGTGGCGACCAGCCCCGACGCCGACGTGTCCCTGAGCGACGTGATCGACGGCTGGTTCCGGACGGACTCCGCTGTGATGCCCCGCGACTCCGTCTACCCCAGCGGGGACTCCCTCAAGGAGATCGAGAAGCACAACACCGAGCAGATGACACAGTCTCAGGACGCCGCCACCGAGGCGGCGTTGAAGTATCTGGGACGGTCGTCGAAGGACGTGAAGGTGAGCCTCAAGCTGTCGGACGTGGGTGGGCCCAGTGCGGGGCTGCTGTTCACGCTGGGGATCATCGACAAGCTGGACGGCAACGGCGCCGGGGGAGACCTGACGGGCGGGCGCGTCGTCGCCGGGACCGGGACGATCGACGCGGACGGCACTGTCGGGGCCGTCGGCGGGGTCTCGCTGAAGACTCAGGCCGCGCGGAGAGACGGGGCGACGGTGTTCCTCGTCCCCAAGGACGAGTGCTCCGAGGCGAAGGCGGAGCTGCCGTCGGGGCTGCGGCTGATCCCGGTGACCGATCTCAAGGGGGCCGTCGGCGCGTTGAAGGCGCTGGAGGGCGGTAAGGGGAGCGTGCCTAGCTGCTGATCGCCGGGTGACGGGGGGTGGCGGCCAGGCGGAGGCCCAGCTCTATGAGGGTCCAGCCGGTGCGGACCCTTAGGGGTGGGGCGGGGGTGTGGGTGAGGCGGTGGGTGGCGGCTTGGGCTTGGAGTTCGGCGGTGCGGTGGTTGTGGAGGGTGAGGTGGAGGTCGGGGTGGTACATCGGGGTGCCTCTCAGGTGAGGGGGAAGATGTGGTTGTGGGCGCGGATCTGCTGGGTTCCGGGGGTGTCCTCGGCGGCGGCGCGGTTGGTGTACTTCTCGTAGACGCGGTGGATGTCGGCAATCAACTCCTGTGTCTGTTCCGGGGTGAGCCGCAGGGTCCAACTGCTCATGTCCCAAGTGCGGTTCCACTCCTCGGACCAGGAGGCTCGGTTGCCCAGCCAGGTCGACAGGTCGCGGGTGTGGTTGGTTGCGATCTCGTGCATGTAGAGGTCGGCGGCTCCCCGTACGGCCGGGTCGGCGTCGGTGAGGAGGTCGTCGTCGAACTGCAGGCCGGTGTGAGTGGCCTTCCACCAGCGTTCGCGTCCCTTCCCCTGCTCGGGGTCGTCCTCGATGAAGCCGTACTCGGCGAGCTGCCGCAGGTGGTAACTCGTGGCACCGCTGGACTCGCCCAGTTTCTCGGCGAGTTGGGAGGCCGTCGCTGAACCACTGAAGCGGAGGGCATCCAGCAGCTGGATGCGCAGCGGGTGGGCCAGGGCCCGGAGGGAACGGGCGTCGATCTTGTGCACGCGGGGATGCTGAGGCTCGGTCACGCGTACAAAGATAGCGTTGCAAAGAATCCTCTGCAACCTCTTCTTTGCAAGGAACTCTTTGCATCCCTGCTTCGGTGGATGTCAGATCACTTCACTTCACTTCACGAACCCCTGCCCCCGCATCCACTCCAACGCCACCTGATGCGGATCCTCCCCGTCCACATCCACCTTCGCGTTCAACTCCCGCGCCACCGAGTTGTCCAGCCGAGCCGAGACGGGCCCCAACA
>DATCQX010000064.1:0-4652 GCA_036569285.1 Streptomyces sp. | reverse complement strand
GTTCGTGGATGTGCGGGCGGCGGTGGCGCTGGACGTGCGGTTCGCGCGGCGGTATCTGGACGCCGTCGAGGCGGTGGACGGCGATCACCGGCCGCCCGCTTGCTGGCGTCCGCTGTTCCAGATGCGCAGGCATCCGGGTGTGAGGCCGCTCCAGTTCGCGCTGTCGGGGATCAACGCGCACATCGGGCACGACCTGGTGCTCGCGATCGTGGACACCTGCCACCACCTCGACTGCGAACCGGCCGAGCTGGAGGACGAGTTCGACCAGGTCGGGGACCTTCTCGTCGCGCTGGAGGAGCGGATCCGGGAGGAGTTGATGCCGGGCCCCGACCTGCTTCAACTCGCCGATCCGCTGACCCACTTGATGGGCTCGTGGAGCCTGGAGCGGGCCAGGGCGGCGACGTGGTCGGCGGCGCGGGCGCTGTGGGCGCTGCGCCGGTTCCCGGATCTCACCGAGGAGTTCACCGAACGGCTGGACGCGGCGGTGGGCCTCGCGGGCCGCATGCTGCTCACCCCGCTGCCGGGCCCTCGCTGAGCGCTCCGCTGGAAGTGCGGCGACGGGCCGTCGATTGTCCGCGGCGCCATCGTGGCTGGTCGCTCCCCAAGCTCTTCGAGCAGAGAGGTACCCCAACGCGGCGGAGCCGCAGATCAGGCACAGGCCCGCGCCCCTTCAGGGCGCTGTCCCACTGCGCCCGGCCCTCGCTAGTCCTCGGGAAGTTCAACCGGCGCGATCTCGTCGTACACATCCCCCGGCCCCGGATTGCTCGCGTCGGTCTCCCCGCCGAAGTGACGCATGACGCCCCACACGGCGTTGAGCGCGGTCTGCACAGCCCCCTCGGCCCATCCGGCGGTCCACGAGATGTCGTCCCCGGCGAGGAACAGCCCCCGCCGGTCCTCGGGAAGCCGGTCCTGCATGAAGTGGGTGAACAGGCGCCGCTGGTAGCGGTAGTGGCCGGGCAGGTTGGCCTTGAACGCGCCCATGAAGTAGGGCTCGTTCTCCCAGGAGACGGTCACCGGGCTGCCGATGATGTGGCGCCGGATGTCGACGCCGGGATAGATCTCGCCGAGGGACTTCAGCATGACCTCCATCCGCTCGTTCGCGGACAGCGGCAGCCACTTGAGGCTGTCGTCGCACCAGGTGTAGGAGAGGCAGATGACGGCCGGTTTGTCGGGACCGTCGTCGAGGAGGTAGGTCCCGCGCGTCATCCGGTCGGTGAGGGTCATCGACATGACGTCCCGCCCGGTCTCCGGGTCCTTGTCGAGCCAGAAGGGCCGGTCGACGGGGACGAACAGCTTGGAGCTCTCCATGTAGTGGGTGCGCTCGATGGCGGTCCAGTGGTCGACGGGGAAGAGATCGTCGTCGCACACGACCTTGGACAGCAGCATCCAGGACTGCGCGGTGAACACGGCCGCCCGGTAGGTCCGGATCTCCCCGTCCGCGTCGGTGACGGTGATCCGGTTCCCGGCGGTCCGGTGCAGCCGGGTGACGGCGGGCCGGGGTTCCCCGTTCACGTGCAGGGACTTGAGCGAGGTCCCGTAGGGCCAGTGGACGAGCTTGGCGGGCTCCGCCTCCCAAAGGCGCAGCGGCAGTTGCTGCGAGCCGCCGACGATCCCCCGGTGATGGTCGTCCGCCTCGGTGTAGACGACCCGCAGGATCTCCAGGATCGAGTTCGGGAAGTCGGTGTCCCAGCCGCCCGTACCGAAGCCGACCTGCCCGAAGATCTCCCGGTGCCGGAACGACCTGAACGCCTCGGAGGCGCACAGGAATCCGTAGAAGGTCTGGTTGTCGAGCTGCTCCACGAGCCGCGCCCAGATCTCCCGGATCCGCGGCACGTCCCGCTCCCGCAGCGCCCGGTTCATCTCGCTGAACTCGGCGCCTTCCTCAAGGCACTTGGCCCACGCCTGCGCCACGTCCCGGTAGACCTGCGGGAGATCGTCGACCGTCTCGGCGTAGTGCGACTCGCCCTTGAGGTCGACGACCGTCGAAGGGGTGGACTCCGCGAGGGGGTTGGGGAACGGCCGGGTCTCAAGCCCCACGAGGTCGATGTAGTGCTGGAGTGCCGTGGAGGACGGCGGGAACCGCATCGCCCCCATCTCGGCGGTCAGCGAAGGATCGCACCCCTCGAACCCGACCGTCCGCAACCGGCCACCGATCCGGTCCGCCTCGTACACGACCGGCTTGAGCCCCATCCGCATCAGCTCGTACGCGGCGACGATCCCCGACAGCCCGCCCCCGATGATCGCGACCTCAGCGCCGTGCTCGGTCGCCGGAACCTGCCCGAGCCCGGCGGGGTGCGCGAGGAAGTCGTCGTAGGCGTACGGGAAATCGGGGCCGAACATGGTGATCGGCGGCTGCTGCGGGTCGGTGTGCTCGACGGCGTTGGGCACCATGGAGGTCATCGGGGTAGGGGTTCCTAGCGGGTGAGGGAGTGGTACAGGCCCGGCCGCCGGTCGGCGAGGTACGGGTTCGCCTCGCGGGACGCGGCGAGGAACGCGGGGTCGGCGTCGGCGAGGAGGAGTTCCTCGTCCCGGCCGGCACGGGCGCGGGCGACACCGTCGGGACCGGCGAGCACGGACAGCCCGACGAAGTCGAACTCCCCTTCCTCACCGACCCTGTTGACGTACGCGACGTACATCTGGCTCTCGAACGCCCGCACCGGGACCATCGCCTCGGCGACGAACTGGAAGGGGTGCATCTGGGCCGTCGGGACGATCAAGAGGTCCGTGCCGGCGAGGGCGTGCGCGCGGACGTTCTCCGGGAACTCGACGTCGTAGCAGATCATCAGCCCGACCCGCAGCCCGCCCAGCTCCGCCTGGACGACGGGCTGCTCCCCCGGTGTGAACCAGTCCCGCTCGAAGCGGCCGAACAGGTGGGTCTTGCGGTAGTTCACGAGCCGGTCGCCGGTCACCGCGATCACCTGCGCGGAGTTGAAGACGGCGTCGCCGGCCCGCTCGGGGTATCCGTAGGCGATCGCGAGGCCGTGCCGCGCCGCGAGGTCCGCGACCGCGTCCGCCGACTCGCCGTCGGCGGGCTCCGCGAGCCGTGCGACGTCCGCGCCGATCGCGTACCCCGTCAGGAACATCTCCGGGGCGACCAGCAGCTCCGCACCCGCCTGAGCCGCCCGCCCGGCCGCCTCGCCGAGCACCTTGAGGTTCCCCTCGACCGCGCCGGGGCGTCCGGAGCTCTGGAGCAGGGCGATGCGCATGCGTGTCCTCACCTGGGGCGGAAGGGGGGTCGGGGGCCAGATAGACGGTACGGTCGGGCCGGCCCGGCCGACAATAGGCACCCATTGCACGCAGGTGAGTGGATCGTTGCGTCGTGCGGGGGTGGCGCGGCGATTCGTTGCGTGGCCCCTGTCATCGGGGCGAGAACCGCCTGAGCAGCGGCGACAGCACCAGCACCGACTTGGTCCGCTCCACGAACGGCTCCCCCGCGATCCGCTCCAGCACCCGCTCGAAGTGCCGCATGTCGGAGGCGAAGACCTGGGCGACGGCGTCGGCGTCCCCGGTGACGGTCGACGCCGCCACCACCTCCTGGTACCGCTCAAGACCGCGCCGGATCGTCTCCGGCGAGGTGTTGCGCCGACAGTGGATCTCGACGAACCCCTCGGTCTCCCACCCCAGCGCCGCCGGATCGACCCGCACGGTGAACCCGGTGATCGCCCCGCTCGCCCGCAGCCGGTCCACCCGCCGCTTCACCGCGGGCGCGGAGAGCCCGACGAGCTGCCCGATGTCGGCGTAGGAGCGCCGGGCGTCCTCGGCGAGGGCGTGCACGATACGTTCGTCCAGGTCGTTCAACACATACCGCAGTAGAACACGCTCCCGGGGGAATCTCAGCAGCTCAGCCCCTTGGTGAGGAACAGGCACGGATCGGCGTGCTCCCGCCGCACCCCGTCCGCGTCGCGGTGGGACCAGCGGTCGACGTACCGCACCCCGGGCCGGTACCCGAGCCGCGCGTACAGCGCCGCCGCACGCGGATTGTCGTCGTCCACGCCGAGCCCCATGACCTCGACCCCCCGCGCGAGCGCCCGTTCCTCGGCGGCCCGCACGAGCGCCGTCCCGATGCCCTGCGAGCGCAGGTCCTCGGGCCAGACCAACAGGCCGTTGATCTCGGGGCAGCCGGGGTGTGCGGCCTGGACCTCGGGTGCCTCGCAGCCGGTCCAGCGGACCTCCGCGTGGCCGACGGGACGGCCGTCCAGCCAGGCGATCAGATAGGTGCTCCGGCCACCCCTCTGCCGGGCGAAGCGGGCGGGGTGACAGCCGTCGACACTGTCCGACGGCATCACCTCCTCCAGCGTGTAGAGGTCGTGGAAGCGGCAGGCTCTGATCTCCATGCGGACGACGCTAGAGCCTGCCGGCCCCTCAACTCCAGCTCGCGTGCAGCGGTTTGCCCTCCGCGTAGCCCGCCGCGCTCTGGATGCCGACGACGGCCTTCTCCTCGAACTCGGCGAGAGAACCCGCACCCGCGTACGTGCAGGACGACCGCACCCCGGCGATGACGGAGTCGATCAGGTCCTCCACGCCCGGCCGGGCCGGGTCGAGGAACATGCGGGACGTCGAGATGCCCTCCTCGAACAGCGCCTTGCGGGCCCGGTCGTAGGCGGACTCGTCGGAGGTGCGGTTGCGGACCGCGCGGGCCGACGCCATGCCGA
>DATCQX010000063.1:0-3629 GCA_036569285.1 Streptomyces sp. | reverse complement strand
GTCGTCGATGCCCTTGCGCATCTTCATCGTGACGGGGAGGTCCCCGGCGCCGGAGACGGCCTCGCGGAGGATCGCGCGCAGGAGGTTGCGCTTGTACGGGAGGGCCGAGCCGCCGCCCTTGCGGGTGACCTTCGGGACGGGGCAGCCGAAGTTCAGGTCGATGTGGTCGGCGAGGCCCTCTTCCGCGATCATGCGGACGGCCTTGCCGACGGTCGCCGGGTCGACGCCGTAGAGCTGGATCGAGCGGGGCGTCTCGGTCGCGTCGAAGCGGATGAGCTGCATGGTCTTGTCGTTGCGCTCGACCAGCGCCCGGGTGGTGATCATCTCGCTCACGAACAGCCCTTTTCCGCCGCTGAACTCTCGGCAGAGCGTGCGGAAGGGGGCGTTGGTGATGCCGGCCATGGGCGCCAGGACGACGGGCGGCTGGACGGTGTGCGGGCCGATCTGGAGCGGCTGGGCGGTCGTGGACATTCCCCCATTGTCGCGCATGGGGCGAGTGGGCCGAACGGGTGAAGTCCGGGATCTCACACCAGTCATTAGTTAGACGCACTATCGATTCGGGCGTACAGTGGTGGGCATGCCGGAACAGAGCTCTCGCCGTCGTGCGCTGGTGCTCGCGATCTGCTGCATGAGCCTGCTGATCGTGAGCCTCGACAACACCGTTCTCAATGTGGCGCTGCCCTCGATGCAGCGTGATCTCGACGCGAGTACGTCGGGTCTTCAGTGGACGATCGACGCGTACACCCTGGTGCTGGCGTCGCTGCTGATGCTCGCGGGGTCGACCGCCGACCGGATCGGGCGGCGCAAGGTGTTCCTGACGGGGCTCGTGGTCTTCTCGATCGGGTCCCTGCTCTGCTCCGTCGCGCCGAACCTCCAACTGCTCGTCGTCGCGCGGATGGTGCAGGCGGTCGGGGGGTCGATGCTCAACCCCGTCGCCATGTCGATCATCACGAACACGTTCACGGACGCGCGGGAGCGGGCTCGGGCGATCGGGGTGTGGGGAGCGGTCGTCGGGATATCCATGGCCGCCGGGCCGTTGGTCGGGGGGCTGCTCGTCGAGTCGGTGGGGTGGCGGGCGATCTTCTGGCTGAACCTTCCCGTGGGGGTCGCCGCGGTGTTGCTGACGCTGCGGTTCGTGCCCGAGTCCCGGGCGGAGCGGGCGCGGCGGCCCGACCCCGTCGGGCAGGCGATGGTGATCGTGCTGTTCGGGGCGCTCACCTACGCGATCATCGAGGCGCCGGTGTCCGGGGCCGGGGTCAGTGTGCCGTTCGCGGTGCTCGCTCTCGCCGCGCTCGGCGGGTTGCTGTGGTACGAGCCCCGGCGGGACGATCCCCTCATCGACCTGCGGTTCTTCCGTTCCGCACCGTTCAGTGGGGCGACGGTGATCGCGATCAGCGCGTTCTCCGCGCTCGCCGGGTTCCTGTTCCTGTCCACGCTGTACCTCCAGAACGTGCAGGGGCTCGACGCACTGCACGCGGGGCTGTGGATGTTGCCGATGGCTGTGCCGACGTTCCTGTGCGCGCCGGTATCCGGACGGCTCGTCGGTACGCGGGGGCCGCGGATCCCCCTCCTCGTCGCCGGGGTCGCCATGTCCTCGGGGGCTCTCCTCTTCGCCGCCTTCCACGCCGAGTCCTCCGAGGCCGGGCGGTTCCTCGGGTACCTCCTCTTCGGCATCGGGTTCGGCTTCGTCAACGCGCCCATCACCAACACCGCCGTCTCGGGCATGCCCCGCGCACAGGCCGGCGTCGCCGCGGCCGTCGCCTCCACCAGCCGCCAGCTCGGCCAGACGCTGGGGGTTGCGGTGGTGGGCGCCGTCCTCGCCTCCGGCATCACCCCCTCCGCCTACCACGAGACCTTCGCCTCCGCCGCGACGCCGGGGTGGTGGATCATCGTCGGCTGCGGCCTTTCCGTCCTCGTACTGGGGGCTTTCACCAGCGGGCGGTGGGCTCGGGGGACCGCGGAGAGGAACGCGGAGCGGTTGCGGGTGCCGGAGGTCCGGAGGGTGGGGGAAGCGGGTGAGGGCCCGGTCCCGTCCCCGAGTCGCGCCGTACACCATTCGGAGTAACCCTGGGATTGCCGGTGGGGGGTCGTCGCAGGGAACGGGAGCCGTTCATGCGTGTCGTACTCCGTGGTCGTACTGTTCAGGCGCTCGCCGTCGGGGTGATGTCTGTCGCGTTGGTGTCCGGTGGGGCGGTGGGCGCGTTCGCGGCCACGCCGAAGCCGAAGGCCAGTGCGAGTGCCAGTCCGATGAGTGACGCGTCGATCACCGTCAAGGCGGACAAGTCGTCGGTGAAGCAGGGTGACGAGGTGACGTTCAGCGGGCGGACGAAGGGCCTGAAGGTCGGGGCGAAGCTGACGTTGCAGCACCAGAAGGACGGCAAGTGGACGACGCTGAAGGCGTCCACCACCGTGAAGAACGGCAGCAGTTATTCGCTGAAGGGGAAGCTCAACACCAAGGGGTCGGAGAAGCTGAGGATCGCCTCGGGGAAGGTGTACTCGCCGACCGTCACCGTGAAGGTCACCTGATCATCACACCAGCATCCCCCTCAACGCCCCCCACGCACAAACAAAACGCCGGGCCCCGAAACAGGGACCCGGCGTTCAATACGCCAACCTCAGCAACCGACCAGTCGGCTGGCCAGATACCCCTCGATCTGGTCGAGAGACACCCGCTCCTGCTTCATGGAGTCCCGCTCACGCACCGTCACGGCGTTGTCGTCCAACGTGTCGAAGTCGACGGTGACGCAGTACGGCGTCCCGATCTCGTCCTGACGACGGTACCGACGCCCGATGGCCCCCGCGTCGTCGAACTCGATGTTCCAGTTCTGCCGCAGCGCCTGCGCGAGCCCCTTCGCCTTGGGCGAGAGATCGGCGTTGCGGGAGAGCGGAAGGACCGCGACCTTCACGGGAGCGAGACGGTGGTCGAGCCGCAGAACCGTCCGCTTCTCCAGTTTGCCCTTGGCGTTGGGCGCCTCGTCCTCGACGTACGCGTCGAGCAGGAACGCCAGCAGCGAGCGGCCGACACCGGCGGCGGGCTCGATGACGTACGGCACCCACCGGGTGTTGGTGGCCTGGTCGAAGTAGGACAGGTCGACCCCGGAGTGCTCCGAGTGGGTCTTCAGGTCGAAGTCGGTGCGGTTGGCGATGCCCTCCAGCTCGCCCCATTCCTGGCCGGCGAAGAAGAACCGGTACTCGATGTCCACCGTCCGCTTCGAGTAGTGCGACAGCTTCTCCTTGGGGTGCTCGTAGTGGCGCAGGTTCTCCGGCGAGATGCCCAGGTCGGTGTACCAGCGGGTGCGCTCGTCGATCCAGTACTGGTGCCATTCCTCGTCGCTGCCCGGCTCGACGAAGAACTCCATCTCCATCTGCTCGAACTCGCGGGTGCGGAAGATGAAGTTGCCGGGGGTGATCTCGTTGCGGAACGACTTGCCGATCTGGCCGATGCCGAATGGCGGCTTCTTGCGGGAGGTGGTGATGACGTTGAGGAAGTTGACGAAGATGCCCTGCGCGGTCTCCGGACGCAGGTAGTGCAGGCCCTCCGCCGACTCCACCGGGCCCAGGTGGGTCTTGAGCAGGCCGTTGAACATCTTCGGCTCGGTGTACTGGCCGCGGGTGCCGCAGTTGGGGCA
>DATCQX010000062.1:0-19688 GCA_036569285.1 Streptomyces sp. | reverse complement strand
GCAGGTCGAGGGTGATTTCGGGCGCGTGGATCGCTGGATCTGCCATGCGCCACATGGTGGCGGCTCCCGAGAATACGGGACAAGCGGTTGCCCATTGCCGGACGGGGTGGACATCGAATGTTGTCCGTTGCCCGCCGCAGGGGGAAACGGGCCGGTATTGAATTCCGTCGGCCGGGCCGTGAGGATGGGGAAATGCGGCTGAGTCCGGCTCACAGCAGCAGAATTCCGTTTCGCCGTCCGGCACGGAGGAAATACGCGTGCGTACGTATCTGAATTCGGTGATCGACATGCTGAGGCTGGTCCCCGACGAGGCGGGCGGCTGGTCCGCTCCCGTCGCCCGGGCAGCCGGTGCGGCCGGGGGCGGCGTGGACGGGCCGGGGACGGGAACCGAACCGCCGGTCCGCACCCGGCTGCTCGGTCCGGGGACGCGTCTGCGCTGGCGCCGGTCGGCCACGGAGACGGTGCTGTTCGGGCACCCGGGGGCCGAGACCTGTCTGTACCTGCGCGGCGCCTCCACCGGGGCGGCGACGGTGATACTCGGCGACGACGCGGCTGCCGGTCACCTGGCGCAGTACGTCGTCCCCGCGGGCGTCGGCCACACCCTCTCTCCGTCTCCGGGCCGGCACGCCCTGTGGAGCGAGGCGTCCGTGGGCGGTGTCTCGCGGGCGGCGGGCTGGGAGTTCGTGGACGATGCCGAGGCCGTGCTGCTGCGTCACCCCGCGCCCGCCCCGCCGCGTGCCCCGGGCGGGCCCGGTGTGCGGCCCCGGCTGGCGCGCGCCGCGAGCGCGCGGACGCCGTCCGCGGCGCTGTCCGTGCTCGCGCGGCCGGACTCCGTGCGGCGGCTCACCACGAGCGGCTCCGACGTCACGTACCTCCTGCACGTGGGCGGCCCCGTCCACCATGTGACGATCGCTCCCGACGGCACCGTGTCCGAGTACGTGCTCGGCCGGGACGTGGCGCGCGGGCACGTCCCGGCCGTCACGGTCCCGGCGGGCTGGTGGCGGGCGAGCTACCTGTCGGAGCGCGTCCCCATGGCGGCCACCGGTGAGCTGTCCCAGGGACCCCGGCTCGCCGGCCAGGTCCCGGTGCGGGCCGCTGACGTGCTGCGCACCCATCCCCGGCTGGCGAAGCGGCTGCTGCGCTACGCCGGCGCCTGACCGGCGACCGTCCAGGTTCGTCCGTCCGTCTCCCGCGACCGGAAGGTGCCATGAAGACCGCCCGCACGATCACCGACCCGCGCCCGGTGCCCGGCACCGTGGTCATCGAAGGGGACTGCGACCTGGGCCGGCTGGTGAGCCTGCTCGCGACCGCCGGCGTGACCGCGGCCCCGGCCGCCGCGCCGGACGGCCGGACGCTGCTGATCGCGTCGGCGCCGGGGCACGGCGGCGAGGCCGCTCCCGGCCTGCTGCTGCGCACCCGGGAGCACCGTGGCCCCGACCTCGAATGGTGGGCGGCGTCGCGGATCCTGCGCCGGTTGCGCACGGTGGCGGACGCAGAGGGGTGCGCGTCGCCGGGTCTGGCGTCGGTGCTCGACACCCGGACCTGGACGCACCCGGACGTGGCCGCCCGCGCGGCCGGCGAGCCGGTGGCGGCGGAAGGCGTCGTGGTGTTCAAGCCCGGGGTCCGGGTGCTTCCGGCGACCCTGCGTGAGCTGGCGGTCCGGCTCGCCGAGTGCGGGTACCGGGCCGCACGCGCGCGCGTGCTCTCCGGTGAGGAGATCCGCTCCGGCGACCTGGCCGCACGCCATTACCTGCCCCACCTGGAACTCGCGGAGCGCGGGGTGATGTCCGTGCACGAACGGGCGGGTTTCCTGCGGCTGTACGACCGTCCGGAGTTCGTCGGCCGTTTCGGTGAGCGTCCCTACGACCTTCCGGTGCTGCCGGCGCGCGCGGTGTCGGACGAGCTGGGGGTCCCCTTCCCGCTTCTCGACCGGTGGAGCGGCGAGTCGACGCTGCGGCACGGTCTGGACAGCGGCGTGCCGGACGGCCCCAACGGCATCGGCGACTGCCTGTACGTCAATGTGTTCCAGCACCCGGACTACAACGCGGGCCGGGCCTTCGTCGTCCTCAACCCCCACCTGCCCGGCGTCCTGGAGTCGCTGCGCGACACCGGCAACGAGACGGTCGCCGTGCTGGTGGAGGCGTGTTCGAGGACTCCGCTCGCCTGGCACCGCATGCGCCGGGAGTTCTGCGGCGTCACCGATCCGGAACGCGCGGTGCCCGGCAGTCTCCGGGGCGATGCCAGGGCCGGCGAACTGGCCCTGCGCAATATGGACGGCTCGCCTGTGCGGCGTACCAACAACGGTGTCCACCTGAGCAACGGGGCTGTCGAGGCCCTTCAGGACACCATGACGTGGTTCGGGATTCCGGCGGGCCGCACGGTCGCGGGCCTGCGGCTGCGTGCGGGAGGGATCGATCCGGACCGGCTGCTGGAGGCGGCGTTCGTGGGCCTCGCGGGACGGCGGCGAGCGGTCCAGGAGGTCACCGACGGCGCGTCGGCCGCCGAGGCCGTACGGGTGCTGCGCGGCGGGCCGCTGATCCGGCACAGCGACGCGTGGGACGACCCGCGCTCCCGGCGGCTGATCGACGTGGCCTGGCGGTGCACGGCCCGGCTGCGGTCCGACCCGGGGGTCGTGGCGGTGTTCGTGGCCGGATCGGCGGGCCGGGGCCGGACCCTGAGCGGCACGGGCCTCGACCTGCTCGTGGTGCGCGACGCGGACGCCCGGCCGGGCGGGGACGTGGACTCTCCCGGTGCGGGAGTGGAGATCGGCGTACGGACCCTGTCGTTCCCGGACGCGCTGAGCGCCGTCACCGAGCCGCCCGGCAGTCTGGACGCGCTCGCGGTGGCGGGCTCGCTGGCCGGTGTCGTGCTGTGGGAGCGGGACGGCGAGGGTGAGCGGCTGCGGACGGCCGCGACGTCCTTGCGCGTTCCGGCGGCCGTGCGCCACGCCGAACTCGACCGGATCGGCCGGATCCTCGCCGACGGCCACGCGGACGGCCTGCGCGAAGGCGCCCTGGCGCTGGCCGCGCTCACGCTCAGCCTCCACCCGGTGCGCTGGCACACGCACGCGTGGGCGCTCACCGACCTGGTGCGGGCCGGGCGGCCGAAGCTGCGGGATCTGCTCGCCGACGCGTGGTCGGTGCGGGGCGTGGAAGAGGCCGGGGTGCGGGCGGCCCTGACCGAGGCGCGGCTGCTCGCGGCCGGCGCCGGCGGCGGCCTGGCACAGTCCCTGCGCACCGCCGTCCGTGACGCGCGCGAGCTGGCCGGTGAGAGGCGGTTCGAGGAGGCCCTGTACCGGCTGCGGCTCGCCGCCTGGACGGGGACACGGGCGGACGACGGCGGCCGGGCCGTCCCCGGGGCGCTGCTGCCGGCCGTCGGCCGTCCGGCGCTCGGCGCCGCCCTCACCGCGTACGCCCGCGGGCTGCGCGACGGGGACGACGCGTAGCACCGCGGCGCGTGGGTTCAGGGGGGACGGTCAGGCCGTCGGCGGGTCGTAGTAGCGCAGCAGCGTGGGCCGCTTGACGAGCGCGTAGGTCTCCAGGGCCTCCGGCTGACGGCTCAGCCGTGCCTTCTCCGCCTCGCGGATGGCCATGAGCCTGCGCAGCGTGTCGTCGAAGTCGTCGTTGACGACGTGGTAGTCGTGCTGCTCGACGAAGTCGAAGTCCCGCTCGGCCATGCGCCGGCGCAGGACCAGTTCGGTCGCGCTCTCGCTGCCCCGCCCGGCGAGCCGGGTGCGCATGGTGGCCACGGTCGGTGCCATCACGAAGATGCCGACGGTGTGGGCGGGGTAGCGGCGGCGGAGGTTGAGATATCCCTCCGGCGAATAGTCGAAGACCATGTCCTGGCCCTTCGCGAGGGCCTCGTCCACCGGATGGCGCAGTGTGCCGTAGTACTCGTCGAACGACGGGTGGATCCACTGGGCGAACCTGTCCTCCTCGATCATCGTGAGGAACTCTTCGCGGCTGACGTGGTCGTAGTGCTGCTCGGCCGCGCTGCGCGGCGGGCGGGTCGTCACGGAACGGGTGTAGACGATCCCCGGATCGGCGTCGAGCATCGCCATCGCCAGTGACGTCTTTCCGGTGCCGGACGGGCCGGAGAGTACGAAAAGGCACCCTTCCGGCCGGGTGGACAAAGACAGGTTCTCGGGTTCCACGGTGCCGGTTCCCCTTCCTTCGGTTCTTTCGGTTTCCGTGCGTGGAGATTCCTTTTCAGGATGACGGCGCCCCGGCCGGGCTCACGAGAGTTGTCCGTTGTCCGACGGGGCGGGCAACGAGGTGGGAAATCGCTCCGAATCGGTGCCTCGTTTCCGCTGCGCGAGGACACCGGACAACCCGTTGATCGCCGGTTGCCGGGGTGACAGATTTGTTTCGCAGAGGGCAGGAAATGCTCTCCGAACCGAAAGGGGTACCGCTATGCGCAAGCACTCTTCCTCGATGCGTCCGCGTCTCGACAAGGTCAAGAAGGGGCGCTGAAACACAGCGTGAGTAAGGGGTGGGCACCGCTCTCGGCGGTGCCCACCGCACCTTTTGGACCAGGCGCTCAGGCAGGACTTTTCTCATGCTGGATCACTCCTCGATTCACACGGTCGTCGACGAGGGACTGCGCACCGCGGGGATCTGCTTCGCCGTCGGATACGGGGCCAGGCACGACCCCGAGGGACGCGGCGGACTGGCGCACGCCCTCGAACACCTTCTGATGGCCTATCCGCTCGGGGGAGCGGACTCCTTGTCCGAACGCGTCGAGCGGCTGGGCTGCCGGACGAACGCCGAGACGGGCCTTGAGCAGATGCTCTTCCACGCCCAGGTCCTCGCGGAGGACACGGAGGAGGTGCTCGGGCTGCTGCTCGACGCGGTGACCCGGCCGCGCCACGACGCCGCGACCTTCGCGTCCGAACGGGCCGTGGTGCTCCAGGAGCTGGCCGCCGCGGCGGCGGACCCGGTCGACGTCGTGCAGGACGCCTTCCTCGCCGATCTCTTCCCCGGGCACCCTCTCGGCCGGCCGGTCGGCGGCACGCCGGCGGAGGTCGCGGCGCTCGGGTTGCCGGACGTGCGCGACGGCTACGAGGAGCGGTTCCGTACCAGCGGGTCGGCGCTCGTGGTCGTCGCCCCGTTCGTCCCGGCGGGCCTGCCGTCCGGCGCGCGGACCGACAGCCGGTCCATGTCCGGCCCGCGCCCCGCCCCCGCCCCCGCGCTGGGGGCCGTCGCCGGCCGGAGTCCGGCGTGGGCGGACGAATTCACCTGGGTGGCGATCGGGGGACGGTCCGCGCCTGCCGCCGACCCCGACCGGTACGCGTTCCGGATTCTGGCCGAGCTGTTCGGCGCGAGCCCGTCCTCACCGCTGTACCGGACCCTGCGGGGCGAGAAGGGGCTGGCCTACGAGTTCCAGGCGTGGGACCGCGGTTACCGCGAGGCCGGCGCGTGGCGGGTGCTGGTCGGGGCGGACACCGGCAAGGGCGAAGAGGTCGTCGAGGTGGTGACCCGCGCGCTGGCCGACGTCGCCGGGCGGGGTCCCGACCCCGTCGATCTGGAGGCCGCCCGCCGGCAGGCCCGCAGCGCCACGCTGTTCGGCATCGAGAGTCCGCTGGAATACGCCCGGCTGCTGGCCCGGCAGCGGATCGACGACACCGCCTGGAGCGTCGCGTCGGAGGACGCCTCCTTGCGGGCTGTGACGGCCGAGCAGGTCGCCGCCGCGGCCCGGCACATCCTGGACGGCCTGGTCGTCACCGTCCGCCCGGAGGCGTGATGACGGTCTGTGAGAACTACCTCGACGGCGCCCGGGACGCGGGCCTGCTCGCCTGCTTCGGCAGGTTCGCCTACGTCGCCGGCGCGTACCAGGAGCCGGTGAGCGGCGAGCACCAGTACCTGGTGACCTACTGGGATCCCGCCCTCGCACGGCGCGACACCTGGTGGTCGGAGCTGCCCGCCGCCGCGCGGGCGGCGGACCCGCTCGCACAGGCCGTCGTCCTGCGCGCCCCCGCCGAGGTCCGCCTGTCCCCGCCCTGGCACCGGTACATCACCTACCTGCGGTACGACGCCGCCGTCGCGCCGCCGGGCGCCTTCGCGGACGGCCCGGCGGTGCGCGAGGCGACGTCCGGCGAGGACGGGCTGATCCGGCGCTGGCTGGCCATGGCGCTGGCGACGGCGGCCGAGGCCCAGGGAGCCCCGGGCGGGCGGCCCGTGCCGCAGGACGTGGTGGACGCCCTGTTCGGCACGCCCGGCCGGCACAGCTTCGTCGCGCTGCGAGGCGGCGTACCGGTGGGCCACGCCACCGTGCTGTGCGACGAGGAGGACGAGGTGACCGGGCGCAGGACGGCGGAGCTGTTCGACATCCTCGTCGAGGCGGACGCCGGTGAACGCCGGCGCGCGACCGCCGCGCTGGTCGCCGCCTCGGCACGGCACGCCGCGCGGCTGGGGCTGCCCCTCATGGGCAACGTCGTCCACACGCTCGCCGGCGCCTCGGATCCGGGAGAGCGGGTGGTGTCGTCGCTGACCGCGCAGGGCTGGCGGCCCGACCACGTCCTGTGGCGAAGGCCGCTGGCCGGTGAAGGGGCCGCGCGGTGAGCGCGGTGCGGACGCGGCGGCTGACCCGCGTGTACTCCTCGCGCAAGGACGCGCGGGGCAGGCCGCACCACGCGTTGCAGGACTTCGACCTGTGTGTCGAGCGCGGTGAGGTGCACGGTCTGCTCGGCCCGAACGGGGCGGGCAAGACCACGTTGTGCCGCATCCTGTGCACGGTCCTGCTGCCGACGAGCGGTACGGCGGAGGTGCTGGGGCACGACGTCCTGGCCGAGGCGGACGTGGTGCGGCGCAGCATCGGGATCGTCTTCGGCGGTGAACGCGGCCTGTACGGGCGGCTGACCGCGCGGCAGAACCTGCGGTTCTGGGGTGCCCTGTACGGGCTGGGCGGCCGGACCCTGCGCCTGCGCGCGGACGCGCTGCTGGAACGCACGGGCCTGGCCGACCGCGCGGACGACCGGGTGGACACCCTGTCGCGCGGCATGAAGCAGCGGCTGCACATCGCCCGGGGGCTGGTGACCGATCCGCCGGTGCTGATCCTCGACGAGCCGACCATCGGCATGGACCCGGTGGCCGCCCATGACTTCCGGACGATGATCGGCGAGCTGCGGACCGACGGCCGCACGGTGCTGCTGACGACGCACGACATGCGGGAGGCGGAGGCGCTGTGCGACCGTGTCACCCTCGTCGACCAGGGCCGGGCCATCGCCACGGAGCCGACCGCGACCGTCGGCACGCTGGTCGCGCAGCGCGATCGCATCGACGCCGCGGAGGTTCCCCGGGACACCGTGGCGGCTCTGCGGGCGGTGCCGGGCGTCGAGGACGTCGAGGTCCTGGCGGACGACGGCGTGCGGGTCCTGGTGTCGGGCCCGGCCGCGTCGCGCGAGGTGCTCGGCCTGCTGGTGGCGGCCGGTGTCACCCGGCTCAGCACAGCCTCCCCCAGTCTCGAAGAGGTCTACCTGAGTCTGCTGGGCGGGCGGGGAATGGCGGTGCGGGAATGAGACTGTTCCTCAACGGCTTCGTCTTCCAGCTGCGGCTGGCCCGCCACTCGGCGGACACCTACCGGGTGTGCGTCACCGCGCCGCTGCTGACGGTGGTCTTCCTGGCCGTGAACGAGTACACCGGACGGACCGGGCTGACGGCCTACGGGATCGTCGCCCCCACGCTGATGTCGCTGTGGAGCATGGCCCTGTCCGTGGCGGGCACGGCCCTGACCGAGGACCGGGACCTGGGCACCCTGGAGGGCCAGATCGCGGCCCCCGCGCCCATGGCGGTGACGTTCCTGGGCCGGATGTGCTCCGTCGTGATCGTCGGGCTCGTGGCCTTCGCGGAGACCTGGCTGGTCGCCGGTGCCGTCTTCGGGCGCTGGCTCGCCGTCCCCCATCCGGTCGTCCTCGGTGCGTGCCTGCTGGCGACGGCGCTGGCGACCGCCGGGACGGCCGGGCTGCTGGCACCGTTCTTCGTCCTCACTCCCTCGGCGCGCACGTTGCAGAACACCCTGACCTACCCCTTCTACCTGCTCGGAGGTGTTCTGGTGCCCACCGGTCACCTGCCGGACTGGCTCCAGCCGGCGTCCCGGGCCGTCTTCCTGTCCTGGGGCGCGGACCTGCTGCGCGACAGCCTGGCCGGACCTGCGGTCGCGCACCCGTTGCCGCGCCTGCTGGCCGTCCTGGCGCTGGGGGCCGTCGGCTACAGCGTGGGCATGGTGCTGCTGGACCGGGTGGTTTCGCGGGTCCGCCTCACCGGCAGCCTCTCCCGGACCTGAAAGGGGCGACGGTGAGTTCCTTCTCGGTCGTCCGGCACAGTGCCGCGAACGCCTTCGCCGATCTGCGGGCCGTCTACACCTGGCGGGTCTGGGTGTTCGGCTGGCTGGGGCGCATGCTCGCTCAGGTCACCTTCTTCACGCTGCTCGCCCAGGGCGCCGGTGCCGAGCGGACCGCGTATCTGGCGCTCGGCAACTGCGTGATGATCTGCGCTCTGGAGTGCATGTCCGTCGTCGCCTCCACGACGTGGGAGCGGATCTCCGGGACCCTCGTGCTGCTCGCGGCGGCGCCCGCGAAACCCGTGTGGGTGTTCTTCGGCCGGAGCCTGCAGTGGCCTCTCAGCGGCAGCGGCACCTCGCTCGTCGCCCTGCTGGCCCTGGCTCCGTGGTTCGGCGTCACCTGGCGCCCGGCCCAGGTGCCCGTCCTCGTGCTGCTGGTCGTCCTGACGGCGCTGACCACGTACTGCTTCGGCCTGTTCCTGGCGGCTCTCGTCCTGAACACCGGCGGCATCCGCAACATCGTCTCCAACACCGCCCAGCTCCTGATGATGATCGTGTGCGGGGTCAACGTCCCGGTCGGCCAGTGGCCCCTTCCGGTGCGGGCGGTCGCCGACGTCCTGCCCCTGACCCACGCTCTGCGCGCGATCAGACTGCTCGCCGCCGACTCCGGCACGGCATCGGTCGCCCTCGCTGCCTCGGAGGCGCTGCTGTGCGGGGCGGTCTGGCTGGCGGGGGCGTACGTCGCCTTCGACGCCTTCATGAACCGCGGCCGGCGTGCGGGGGGCACCGACTACTTCTGACCCGCCGCCGCATCCCGGCCCCGGCTTGTCCCACCAGAGCAGACGAAAGCAGGCAGTCCCATGAAAGCCCTGTCGCATCCCGGCATTTCCCTCCCCGAGGAGTTCACGCGGGAGGACCATGCGGTGGCCGATCCCGCGCTCGCCGAGGAAGGCCGCCGCGCCATCTCCCTGGCGGAGCACGAGATGCCCGGTCTGATGGCCCTGCGCTCGGAGTACGGCCGCAGCAGGCCGCTGGAGGGCGCGCGGATCACCGGGTTCCTGCATCTGACGGTCCAGACGGCGGTGCTGGTCGAAACCCTCGTCACCCTCGGCGCCCGCGTCCGCTGGGCGGGCTCCCACCAGGACTCGGCGCAGGACCACGCCGCCGCCGCGCTGGTGGCCGGGCCCCATCGCGTCCCGGTGTTCGGCTGGAAGGGGCAGTCGCGGGCCGAGCTGTGGTGGTGCGCCACGCGCGCGCTGGCCTGGCCGGACGCCGACGGACCCGACCTGCTGATCGACGACGGAGCGGGCCTCACGCTGCTCGTCCACCACGGGGTGGCCCGCGCGGCGGGCCGGGACCTGAACCCGCCCGTCCCCGGCCTGCCGCCGGAGGCCCTGGAGCTGATCACCCGGCTGGAGGCCGAGGCCCCCGGTCACTGGCGGCGGACGGCGGCGGGGATCCGCGGGGTCAGCGAGGAGACCACGACCGGCGCGCACCACCTGCACCGGCTCGCCGGGGCCGGATCCCTGCTGTTTCCCGCGATCAGCGTCAACGACTCCGTCACGAAGTCGAAGTTCGACAACCGCTACGGCTGCCGTCACTCGCTGCTCGACGGCCTCAACCGCGCGACCGACACCCTGATCGGCGGCAAACTCGCCGTCGTCTGCGGATACGGGGATGTCGGCAAGGGCTGCGCGGAGGCGCTGCGCGGGCAGGGTGCCCGGGTCGTGATCACCGAGATCGACCCGATCTGCGCGTTGCAGGCGGTGATGGACGGCTATCCGGTCGCCCCGCTGGACCGCTTCGTCGAGGAGGCCGACCTCGTCGTCACCACCACCGGTGTGCCCGGCGTCGTGACCGTCGACCACATGGCCCGCATGAAGCACCAGGCGATCGTCGGGAACATGGGGCACCTGGACGCGGAGATCGACGTGGCCGGTCTGCGGCGGCCGGGCACCGCGACGCGGGTCCCGGTCAAGAACCAGGTCGACGAATGGGTCTTCCCGGACGGCCACTCGATCATCCTGCTCTCCGAGGGCCGGCTGCTGAACCTGGGCAACGCCACCGGGCACCCCAGCTTCGTGATGTCCAGCTCCTTCACCAACCAGGTGCTGGCCCAGATCGACCTGTACGCGCATCCCCGGCCCCGGCAGGTGGCCACCTTGCCCCGGCACCTCGACGAGAAGGTGGCCCGCCTCCACCTGGCTCCCCTCGGGGCGGAGCTGACCACCCTGACCGAGGAGCAGTCCCGCCACCTCGGTGTCGAGGCCACGGGTCCGTACAAGCCCGAGCACTACCGGTACTGAGACGAGGAACGCGAACGTGAGCAGCTTCCCCGCGGCCGGCGCGCTCGGCCTCGCGGCCGGGGCCGACGGCTGGTGGACCGGCGCATGGCACACCACGACGACGGCGGACGGCACGCCGGTGATGCGCCAGCGCACCGTGCTGATGGAGCCGGACGCGCGCCCGGCGTGGCGCCGGAGCACGTCGGACACGGTGCTGTTCCTGCATGAGGGCGGCGCGGCCGTCGCCTTGGAGGAGGCGCCCGCCGACGGCGCCGTCCTGGGCGGCGACCTGTTCCAGTACGTCGTGCCGGCCGGGGTCCGGCACGCGCTGGTGCCGGTGGGGTCCGGGCACGTGCTGTGGAGCGAGGCGGAGGTGCCCGGCCCGGCGCGGTGGGAGCGGGAGCCGGCACCGGACCACCTGCCTGTCGCCGCCCCCGTCCCCGCCGCGGGCCTCTCCGCCGGCACCGCGGAGCGGCTGGGTCTGACGGCCCACCCGGAGGGCGGCTACTACCGCGAGATCTACCAGTCGGCCGGGACGGTCGCCACCGAGCGTGGCCCCCGGCTGCTGGCGAACACCATCCACTACCTCCTCGACAGCGTGTCCCCCGTCGGACATCTGCACCTCAACGTCTCCGACATCACGCACTTCCTGCACGCCGGCGGGCCGATCCACTACCTGACGGTCTCGCCCGACGGTGAACTGCACCGCACCGTCCTCGGGTACGACGTGGAACGCGGCGAGACCCCCGTCTTCACCTGCCCCGGCGGCTGGTGGAAGACCAGCTTCCTGCCCGACGGCACCGCGGAGGGACTGATCAGCGAAATCGTCGCGCCGGGTTTCGACTTCGCCGATCAACGGCTGGCCCGCGTGCGCGACCTGGCCGCGTTCCCCGCGCACGCACCGCTTCTCACCGCCTATGTGAGCCACTGACTGGAGCCCGAAGATGACGACATGGCCCTCGGAGCCGGACATCCGGCCCACGGATCTGCTGCAGCGCGCCCACCGCGTGATCCCCGGTGGCGTCTGGGGCCACAACAGGTACCCGGCCGCGTACGCGCCCGGCGTCTATCCGTCCTTCGCCGAACGCGGGGACGGCGCCCGGCTGCTCGGCACCGACAAACGCTGGTACAACGACTTCCTGTGCGGCTACGGCGCCATGATCAACGGCTACGCGCGGGCGGAGATCGACGGTCCCGCCGTGCGGCGGGCCCGGGGCGGCCCCACGCTGACCACCGCCGGCCCCGAGTCGGTGGAGCTGGCCGAGCTGCTGGTCGACCTCGTGGACGGCGCCGCGTGGGCGACCTGGGGCACCAGTGGCTCCGACGCCACCTGGACCGCGCTGCTGCTGGCGCGCGCCCACACCGGCCGCGGCCGGGTGGCGGTCGTCGAGGGCGCCTACCACGGTTCCCACGGCTGGTGCGGCTGGTGCAACGCGCCCGAGGGCAGGGGCCCGCAGGACGTGGCCGCCGTGACCACCGTGCCGTGGAACGACGTCGCCGCGCTGGACACGCTCTTCGCCGAGCAGGGTGAACACCTCGCGGCCGTGATGATCACCCCGTTCCACCACCCCATTCCCGGGGCCTCCGAACTGCCCGACCCGGCCTGGCTGGCAGCCCTGCGCACGCACTGCGACCGCTGGGGAACGCTGCTGGTCTGCGACGACGTCCGCGCGGGCTTCCGCCTCGACCTGCGCGGCTCCCACCTGGCCATGGGCTTCTCACCGGACGTCGTGTGCTTCTCCAAAGCCCTGGGCAACGGCTGGCCCGTCGCGGCGGTCGTCGGGCGCGAGGCGCTGCGGCCGACAGCGGACACGATGTTCCTCGCGGGGACCTTCTGGAACAGCGGGCCGGCCATGGCCGCCGCCGTGGCGAACCTGGAACTGCTCGTACGGGACGACGGCCCGAAGGTCATGCGGGCCGCCTCCGAACAGTTCACCTCGGGGCTGCTGGCCCTCGCCGGCCGGCACGGCGTGCCGTTGCGGATCAGCGGCCCGCCGGCCATTCCGACGCTCACCGTGGAGGGGGACGACGCGTACGTGTGGATGAACCGCTTCGCCGCCCACCTGGCCGCCGAGGGGACGCTGGTCCATCCGACGCACAACTGGTTCCTGTCGACCGCGCACGACGCCGGCCTCGTCGAGGAGAGCCTTGAGCACGCGGACCGGGCCATGGCGCGCACCCAGGAGGAGGCGGCGGTCGTCCCCCTGTGACGGGCGCCGGACCGGTGCCGGGCGGACGTGCGGGAACCGCCTCTCCTACCTGCCGCGCCGGGCCGGGTCCGGTGCGGTCCTCGACCGCAGTCTGCTGAGCGCGTGGTACCGCCGGGACTTGACGGTGCCGGGAGGTATGCCGAGTATCTCCGCCGTCTCCTGCACCGTCCGTTCGTATAAGAACGTGTGCACCAGCACGTCGCGGTGCGTGCGCGGCAACTGCCGCAGCAGGGCGGTCGCCTGGACCGAGGCGACCACGGCGTCGGCGTCGTCGGACCTGGCGACGTCCCGGTCCTCCACGCCGATGACCTCCAGGCGGAAGGACGCCCTGCGGGCCCGGTCGACGGCCAGATGGCGGGCGACCGTCATCAGCCAGCCGCGGACCGAGCCCTGTCCGTCGTGGAGCCGCTCCGTGTGGTGCCAGGCGCGGATCAGGGTCTCCTGGACGATGTCCTCCGCCAGGTGCCGGTCGTTCAGCAGCTTCTCCACATAGCGGTGGAGCGGCTTCCCGTGCTCGGAGACCAGTCTTTCCAGCACGTGGGTGCTGCTGGGGTCCGTCGGGACGGGTTCGGCGACGGTGCGCATGTCCGGGCCTCCTGGGTTCGAGCCGTACGCGCGCCGCAGGTGTCTCCTCCCGGGACCTTGTCCTCCTGCGGCGGGCGTTTCCGGCAACGTCCGAGGTCAGGCCCGGGGGGGGCGGCGCGCGCAGCGAGATTAGGCAGCCCTCACTGCCGGAACACTGACGTTCTTGTGACGCCGTCCTGGGACTCCAGCCTGTCCCGCACCAGGGCGGCCTCGGGGTGGCCGATGTCCTGGAGGATGTCGAGCGCCTGCCGCCAGGCGTGAGCCGCCCGCGCCTGGTCGCCTCGGGCGTGGTGGGTCTCGCCGATGTGCACCAGGGTGTCCGCCTCCAGGTACCGGTCCCGGACGGCCCGGTACAGCTCCAGCGCCTTCCCGAAGCACTCCAGTGCCCGGTCGTGGTGGTGCAGGTGGTGGTGGGCGTAGCCGAGGCTGTCCCATGCCGCCGCCGCGCCGTTGCGGTCGCCGTACTCCTCGTGGATCGCGATGGCCTGCCGGCATTCTTCGAGTGCGTCGGCGTACCGGCCCTGGAGGATGTACGTCCAGCCGACCTCGTTGAGGACGTACGCCTCCTTGCCGCGCTGCCCTGACGCCCGGTAGAGGGCTCGCGCCTGCCGGTAGTGGTCGAGGGCGTCTTCGTGGCGCTTGCGGCTGTTGGCCAGGAACGCGGAGGAACGATGGGCCGCGCTGTGCCCCGCCACGTCGCCGAGCCGCCCGAACAGCTCCAGCGACCGCGACAGATGCAGGTCGGCCTCGTCCCAGCGTCCGAGCCGGCCGCTGACGAAACCCAGCGCCCTGCGGGTGTGGGCCTGGCCCTGGAGGTCGCCCAGCCGCCTGGCCGCCGACAGCGCGGCGGTCTGGACGGTCGCCTGCTCCTCCCAGCGGCCGCCTCGGTCCAGGTAGATCTCCAGCGCGACGGCCAGCCGCCAACTGTGCTCGCCCTTTCCCCACCGGGCGTCGTTCTCGATGGCCGCGATCAGAGCGGGACGGTCGGCGTCGAGCCAGTCGGCGGCGGCACGCTGGTCGGTGAACCGCAGCACGGTCACACCGGCCCGGACGGCCGGCGGTTCGAGGCGTTCCCGGTTGGGTGCGAGCGCGCTGTCGGCGGCGTGGGCGCTGTGCAGATAGTGGTCGAGCACCCGGCACGTGGCCGCACTCGACTCCTCGGCCGTGTCCTGCTCCCGGTTGAGTTCGGACCCGTACACACGCAGCAGTTCGTGGCAGTCGAAACGGCCGGGCGCGCTTTCGGTGAGGAGACGGGCGTGCACCAGTTCCGCCAGCGCCGGCCGTACGTCACCGGGGCGCTGCCCGGCCAGGCTCGCGGCGGCGGCGAGCGAGAACTCGGAGCCCGGATGGAGAGAGACCAGGCGGAACATGCGCGCGGCGGCCGGGGTGAGTGCGCTGTAGGACCAGGAGAAGGCGCTGCGCGCGTCCGCGAGGGGGGCCTCGGCGGCGAACGCGTCGAGACTGCCCCGGCTCTCGCGTAACTCGGCCGCGACGGAAGCGAGGGAGAACGCGGGGTTCATCGCGGCGCGGGCGCTGACGATCGCCAGGGCCAGCGGCAGACGCTCGCACTCCGCGATGATGTCGGCGACCGCGCGGGGCTCGCGCGCTACCCGGTCGGCGCCGATCCGGCGGGACAGGAACTCCAGCGCCTCCGCCTCGCTCAGCAGGCCGAGCGACACGGAGTGCGCGCCCTCGCCGACGACCAGCCCGTACAGCTGGTTGCGGCTGGTGACGATGACCAGGCTGCCGGGGGTGCCGGGCAGCAGCGGGCGGACCTGTTCGCTGTCCCGCGCGTTGTCCAGGACCACCAGCACCCGCCGGTCGGCGAGCAGACTGCGGTAGAGAGCGGCCTGGGCGTCGAGGTCCCCGGGACGGTGGTACGGGGAGACGCCGAGGGCGTCGAGGAAGGAGCGGATCACCTCGGCGGTGCTCATGGCGGCGGCGGTGGGGTGGAAGCCGCGGAGGTTGACGTAGAGCTGCCCGTCGGGGAACCGTCCGGCGACCTGGTGCGCCCAGTGCACGGCCAGTGTCGTCTTGCCGACCCCGGCCATACCGCCGATCACGGTGACGACCACGGAGGCGGCGCCGTCCATGTCGGTGGGCAACAGGTCCTCGACACGCGCGAGTTCGCCGCGCCGGCCGGTGAAGACCGCGAGATCCGAGGGGAGTTGGGCCGGTTTCGCCGTCGCCGTGGTGACACCCGGCCGCTCCACGTCACCGGCCGGGTCTTCCGGGTGTCCGTCCGGGCCGCCGGGTTCCGGGGGACGGGGGTCCGCCGGGGCCGCGGTGCGGAGCAGCAGTTGCCGGTGGACGGCGCGGAGGTCCGGCCCCGGCTCCACCCCCAGGTCGTCCGCGAGGCGGGTCCGGATCGCCCGGTAGCGGTCCAGCGCCTCCGCCTGCCGGCCGGTCGCCGCGAGGACCGTCATCAGCCGGGCCTGCAACACCTCGTCCAGCGGGTACTGCGCCGCTGCCCGGCCGAGGGCCGCGAGCACGCGCGCCCCGAGTTCCGGGTCGGCTTTCGTCGCCTGTTCCGCGGCGTCCTTGGCCGCTGCCAGGTGTTCGCCGTCGACAGCGACGAAGACCGGCTGGGACCTCATCTCGGCCGGGATTCCCGAGGCGGCGGGTCCGTGCCACAGGTCCAGGGCCTCGATCAGCAGGCCGGTGGCCTCCGCCGGCTTCCCGGAGTCGGCCGCGCTGTTCGCCTCCTGCCGCAGGGCGCGGAAGCGCAGCAGGTCGAGCGAGTCGGGCGGCACCTCCAGGCGGTAGCCGCCCGCACTGCGCACCAGCCATCGCGAGGTGCCGCGCGCGGGCAGACCCGGTTCGAGCAGGCGGCGCAGTGCCCCGATGTGCCGCTGCACCACGTTCACCGCGCTGCCCGGCGGGTTCTGCCCCCACAGGAGGTCGACGATCTCGTGGGTGGCGACGGGATGTCCCGCCTGTGCCAGGAGCAGCGCCAGCAGCCCCCTGAGTTTGGGCGGCCCCAACTCCAGTTCCGTACGGCCACGCCAGGCCCGGACGGGGCCCAGCACCGTGAAACGCATGTGTATCAACAAGTCTCCGTGCCGCAAGCGACCTACATGACAATGCGTCCTCCCCTCGCAGACGCATCCAGCGAACACGAGCTTACGGACGGGGCCGTGGCGCGGTTCACCTCCGGCCACGGCTCGCGGCGGCCGGCCGGGGAGCACGGCGGGGCGCTGGTCAGCGCGATGGCCGAGGCCGCGCTGAACGCGGTCCCGCCCCGGGACCCGTCACCGCCGTCCAGATCTGGCGTTCCTGTTCGCACCCGCAAGCCGGGCCGGTGCGGAGGGGGCGTAGCGGGGTGCCGGGCCGGGGTCGTAGCCTCGCGGGGGCGGCTGTTTCCGCGACCTGCCGGACACCTTACGGAGGGCCCCGTGCGCCACTCGGCTCGTGCTGTTGCCTGCGTCCTCGTTCTTTCCCCCGCGCTCGCGGTGAGCGGTTGCGGTGTTCCCGACAGCGCGGATTCGCGCTGTGCGAAGGAGTCGTGCACCATCCACGTGCACTCCGGGATGTCCATCGACCTGGAGAACCTGAGGCTGAGTGTCAAAGAGGTGGACGACAGCTCTGTGACGTTCGGTTCGCACGGGGTCAGCCTGAAGGTGAGCAAGGGGCTGGACCTCAGGTTCGGAGGGCATCGGATTCATCTGGTGGCGTCCAGTGACGGGACGGCTGATCTGCGGATCGAATAGCGGTCGGTCCGGCTGGTGCACCGAGATCGGGAGCGGTACCCGCGTGTTCCTCCTCGTCGCCGCGCGCCGGGACATGCCCGGGCTGCCCGTCCGCGTCCTCTCCCAGTACGTGGAACAGCTGTGTGCGCGGGCTTCTCGCCAAGCTGCTGGGGCGGGGGTTGGGCGCATCCTGGTGGGGCGCGTTCTGGTGTCGGGCGGCGAGCAGAAGGTCCCCCGGGCATGGCCGGGGGACGCTTCAACAAGGCGGCCGGCCTTCGCTGTTGACCCGATCGCGGGCACCGTGCGTCTCCCGCAGGAGCGACTCGGCCTGAGCCGAGGCGTGTCGGGGTTTCGCTCTGTCGCTCAGACGCTCTTGGTGAAGGCGGCGCCGAGCAGGCCCGGGGCGCCGAGGGCCGCCACGACGATCGTCGTCGTGAGGACGATGCCGCAGACCGCCCCTTACGCAGCCGGGTCGTCGAGGTTGCCGACCGCTGGGTCGCCGGTGTCCGTGCGGAGCTGGTTCGACAGCCGCGCAGGGGTCAGAGCGTCGTCCAGGTGAACGCCACGTCGTCCCCCGCGTTCAGTTTGAACTGGCACCCGCCCACAGGGGTCGGGGTGCCGTTGACGGAGATGCTCCAGTAGGCGGTGGCGTCACTCTTGACGTTCTTGACGGATTCCACGAGGTAGTCGTCGAAGGACGGGTACCACGTGCCGTCCCAGGTGAAGCCGTTGACGCGGGCCGCGTCGTCGAGGGCGGCCGTGGGGGTCGGCACCGGGGAGGGGTTGGCGCCCGCGTTCGTGCCGTCGCAGGTGTGCGTGCCGCCGGTCGCGGGGGTCACGGCATGGCCCTTCGTCCTGACCTTGCCCTTGAACAGCAGGCCGTCCGGCCCTTGCACGGTCAGCTTCACCTTGATCGGGGCGTTCGTGCCCGTGAGGGCGGCGGCGCTCGGCCACTCCGTGTTGGCGTGGGCTGTCACCGGGGCGGCGAAGAGGGCGAGGGCGAGGACGGTCGTGCTGATCGCGGTGCGGCGCATCTCGGTGCCTTCCTGTACGGAATTCTGATCAACGGCCGTAAGGAGTCTAAGGGTTGAGCGGGTCCTACCGCTTCCGGGACGCGAGCGGGAGTTCCGCCGTCCGCGTCGAAGGAGGTGGGGCGGGCTCGTAGCCCTTGGGTATTACGGGGCGCCTCGGGGTATCACGGGCAGCCTCGGGGGTGCGGAGGGCCGGAGGCCGGGGGTACTACGGGTCGTACGGGTCGTCCCCTACCCCTCACGGCCGATACGGCGCCGTGCTCGCGCGGACGATCAGGTCGACCGGGATGACGGACGGGGGCGCCTCGGGGTCCGGGCCCGTCTCGATGCGGTGGAGGAGGGCGTGCAGGGAGCGCGTGCCGATCTCCTGGAAGTCCGTGCGGATCGTGGTGAGCGGCGGGAGGTAGTGCGCGGCCTCGGGGACGTCGTCGTACCCCACGATGCTGACGTCCTCCGGCACCCGGCGCCCCGCCTCGTGCAGCGCGCGCAGGACACCGAGGGCCATCTGGTCGTTGGACGCGAAGACGGCCGTGACCTCAGGGTTCTTGGCGAGCTGCCGGCCCAGGTCGTACCCGGAGTCCGCGCTCCAGTCGCCGACGAGCGGTTCGGGGACGGCCGCCCCGGCCGCCTCCAGCGTCGCCGCCCAGCTCTCCGCGCGGCGGCTCGCGGAGGTCCAGCCGGTGGGGCCGGCGACGTGGTGGACGGTGGGGTGGCCCAGGGCGAGCAGGTGCTCGGTCGCTTTGCGGGCGCCGGTGTGCGCGTCGGCGGTGATCATGGGGGTGCCGTCGCCGAGGTCGTTGTCCATCATGACGAGCGGCATGTCGAGGTGCGCCTCGGTGAGCGCGGCGGCCATCCACAGTTGGGGGGCGATGGCGATGATGCCGTCCGCGCCCTCGGCCGAGAGCCGCTCGACCGCTTCGACGACCGTGTCGGGGTCGGCCGTGTTCAACGCGATGGAGCTGACGAGGTAACCGGCCTCCTGCGCGGCCGTGTTGACGCCGGTGAGGGTGGAGGCGGGGCCGTAGCGGGCGGCGTCGAAGGAGATCACGCCGAGCATCCGGGTCCGTCCGCTGGCGAGTGAACGCGCGCTGCGGCTGGGCCGGTATCCGAGCGTCCGCATCGCGGCGCGCACCGCTTCCCGGGTCTCCGCCCTGACCGCCGGGTTCTCGTTCAGCACGCGCGACACGGTCTGCTTGCTGACCCCCGCCAGCCGTGCCACGTCCTCCATCACCGGCCGGTTCCCCGCGAAGTTCCGCCGACTGCGACCGCCCCCCTTCGTCCCCGGGTTCTCGGCAGCGCCTCTCGTCATGGTGGGTACTTCTTCCCTCGACCGTCCCCCGGCCCATCCGAACACGGGGCTTGGGGCGCCGGCGCTGGGGTGGCCGACGGATTCACAGGATAGGGCGGGGGTGAGGGGTGGGTCCGGGGGACCCGTAGTACTTCAGGGCCGTCCTATCCTGTGAATCCGTCGGCCACCCCAGCGCCGGCGCCCCCAGCCCCCGGTTCGGATGGGCCGGGGGACGGCCGAGGGAAGAAGTACCCACCATGACGAGAGGCGCTGCCGGGAACCCGGGGACGAAGGGGGGCGGTCGCAGTCGGCGGAACTTCGCG
>DATCQX010000061.1:0-18679 GCA_036569285.1 Streptomyces sp. | reverse complement strand
GGCCCGACCAGGCGAGGTCCCAGAGGGCGTCGGCGAGCTGGGGGTCGGTGGCCTCCGGGTGGGTGGTGGCGCGGACCTGGTCGGCGATCTGGCGGAAGAACAGGCCGTAGCCGCCGGTGAGGGCCGTGAGGACCGATGCGTGCAGGGCCGTCGGCTCCAAGGGGTGCGGCGGGGGCAGGAGCAGGGGGGCCGTGTCCGCGAGGTGGAGGGAGATCCAGCCGTCCTTGCCGGGGAGCGCGCCCGCGCCGGCCCAGACGATCTCCCCGGCGGCGGTCAGTTCGTCGAGCATCGCCGGGGAGTAGTCCCGCACGCGCGACGGCAGGACCAGCTTCTCCAGCGCCGAGGCGGGGACGGCGGCTCCCTGGAGCTGTTCGACCGCGCGGACGAGGCCGTCGGTGCCCCTCAGGGCGTGGCTCTTGCCGACGTGCTGCCACTGGGGCAGGAACTGGGCGAGCGCGGCCGGGGGGACCGGCTCCAGCTCCTGGCGGAGCGCCGCGAGGGAACGGCGGCGCAGGCGGCGCAGGACCGTCGCGTCGCACCACTCCTGGCCGATGCCCGCTGGGTGGAACTCGCCCTGGACGACGCGTCCGCTCGCTGCCAGCCGGTGCAGCGCGCCGTCCGTGACGGCTGTGCCGAGGCCGAAGCGGGCGGCAGCCGCGGCGGACGTGAACGGGCCGTGCGTGCGCGCGTGGCGGGCCAGGAGGTCGCCCAGGGGATCCTTGACGGGTTCCGTGAACGCCTCGGGGACACCGACCGGGAGGGCGGTCCCCAGGGCGTCACGCAGCCGGCCCGCGTCCTCGATCGCCGCCCAGTGGTCGACCCCGGCGATCCGCACCCGGATCGCGCGGCGGGCGGCGGCCAGTCCGGGCGCCCAGCGCGGGTCGGCGCCCCGCTCGGCCAGCTCGGCGTCGGTGAGCGGGCCGAGGACCCGGAGGGCGTCGGCGACCCCCTCGGCGTCCTTCGGGCGCCGCTCGTCGGTGAGCCACCGCAGCTCCCGCTCCAGCTCGGCGAGCACCTCCGCGTCCAGCAGCTCGCGCAGCTCCGCCTGGCCGAGCAGCTCCGCCAGCAGCCGTGAGTCCAGCGACAGCGCCGCCGCCCGGCGCTCGGCGAGCGGAGAGTCGCCCTCGTACAGGAACTGGGCGACGTACCCGAAGAGGAGGCTGCGCGCGAAGGGCGACGGCTCCGGCGTGGTGACCTCGACCAGGCGCACCTTGCGCGACTCCAGATCGCCCATCAGCTCGACGAGCCCGGGGACGTCGAACACATCCTGGAGACACTCGCGGACCGCCTCCAGGACGATCGGGAACGACCCGAACTCGCTCGCCACCTGGAGCAGTTGCGCCGCGCGCTGCCGCTGCTGCCACAGCGGGGTACGACGGCCCGGGTTGCGGCGCGGCAGCAGCAGCGCGCGGGCGGCGCACTCGCGGAACCGGGACGCGAACAGCGCCGAGCCGCCGATCTGGTCGGTGACGACCTGATCGACCTCGCCCTTGTCGAAGACGACGTCCTGGGCGCCCACGGGCGCCTGGTCGGCGTCCCATTCGGTGCCCGCCTTCAGGGGCTCCCGGTCGAGCAGGTCCAGGCCCAGCAGGTCGGCGTCCGGCAGGCGCAGGACGATGCCGTCGTCCGCGTGCATCACCTGGGCGTCCATGCCGTACCGCTCGGCGAGACGGGCCCCCAGGGCGAGCGCCCACGGGGCGTGCACCTGGGCGCCGAACGGGGAGTGGACGACCACGCGCCAGTCGCCCAGTTCGTCCCGGAAGCGCTCCACGACGATCGTCCGGTCGTCCGGGACGTGCCCGCAGGACTCGCGCTGCTCGGCGAGGTACGACAGGACGTTGTCGGCGGCCCACGCGTCCAGCCCCGCCGCGAGCAGGCGCAGCCGGGCGTCCTCCCGGGACAGGGCACCGACCTCGCGCAGGAACGCGCCCACCGCGCGCCCCAGCTCCAGCGGACGGCCCAGCTGGTCGCCCTTCCAGAACGGCAGTCGGCCCGGCACACCCGGCGCCGGGGAGACCAGGACGCGGTCGCGCCTGATGTCCTCGATGCGCCACGAACTCGTCCCGAGCGTGAAGACGTCGCCCACGCGGGACTCGTACACCATCTCCTCGTCCAGCTCGCCGACCCGGCCGCCGCCCTTCTTCGGGTCGGAGCCCGCGAGGAAGACGCCGAACAGGCCGCGGTCCGGGATCGTGCCGCCCGAGGTGACCGCCAGGCGCTGGGCGCCCGGACGGCCCGTGATCGCGCCGGTCACGCGGTCCCACACCACGCGCGGGCGCAGCTCCGCGAACGCGTCCGACGGGTAGCGGCCCGCCAGCATGTCCAGCGTCGCCGTGAACGCCGACTCCGGGAGCGAGGCGAAGGGGGCCGCGCGGCGGACGGCGGCCAGCAGGTCGTCGAACTGCCAGGTGTCCATCGACACCATCGCGACCAGTTGCTGTGCCAGGACGTCCAGCGGGTTGGCGGGCACGCGCAGGGACTCGATGGCGCCCGCGCGCATGCGCTCGGTGACCACCGCCGCCTGGACCAGGTCCCCCCGGTACTTCGGGAAGACCACGCCCGTCGACACCGCGCCCACCTGGTGGCCCGCGCGGCCCACGCGCTGGAGGCCGGAGGCCACCGAGGGCGGGGACTCCACCTGGACCACCAGGTCCACCGCGCCCATGTCGATGCCGAGTTCCAGGCTCGACGTCGCGACCACCGCGGGCAGCCGGCCCGCCTTCAGGTCCTCCTCGACCAGCGCCCGCTGCTCCTTGGAGACCGAGCCGTGGTGCGCCCGCGCGAGGACCGGCGGGGCGCCCTGGGCCGCGCCCGAACCGCCCATCAGCTCCGCCGGCGCGTGGTGCTCGTCGAGGGGCTCGCCCGTCGCCCTCTCGTACGCGATCTCGTTCAGTCGGTTGCACAGGCGCTCCGCCAGGCGCCGGGAGTTCGCGAACACGATCGTCGAGCGGTGGGCCTGCACCAGGTCAGCGATCCGCTCCTCGACGTGCGGCCAGATGGAGGGGCGCTCGGCCTTCGCGTCGTCCACCGGGGAGCCGCCCAGCTCGCCCAGGTCCTCCACCGGGACGACCACCGAGAGGTCGAACTCCTTCGCCGACGCCGGCTGGGCGATCTCGACCTTCCCGCGCGGGGCGAGGTAGCGGGCGATCTCGTCCACCGGGCGGACCGTCGCCGAGAGGCCGATGCGGCGGGCCGGCTTCGGGAGCAGTTCGTCCAGGCGCTCCAGGGTCAGCGCCAGGTGCGCGCCGCGCTTCGTGCCCGCGACCGCGTGGACCTCGTCCAGGATGACCGTCTCCACGCCCGTCAGCGCGTCGCGCGTAGCCGACGTCAGCATCAGGAACAGGGACTCCGGGGTCGTGATCAGGATGTCCGGGGGGCGGGTCGACAGGGCGCGGCGCTCAGCGGGCGGGGTGTCGCCGGAGCGGATGCCGACCTTGACCTCCGGCTCCGGGAGGCCGAGGCGGACGGACTCCTGGCGGATGCCCGTCAGGGGGCTGCGGAGGTTGCGCTCCACGTCCACCGCGAGGGCTTTCAGCGGGGAGACGTACAGCACCCGGCAGCGCTTCTTCGGGTCCGCCGGCGGGGGCGTCGACGCCAGGCCGTCCAGCGCGGCCAGGAACGCGGCCAGGGTCTTGCCCGAGCCGGTCGGGGCGACCACCAGCACGTCCGAACCCTCCCGGATGGCCTGCCACGCGCCCGCTTGGGCCTCGGTGGGCGCCGAGAACGCCCCCGTGAACCAGCCGCGGGTCGCGGGCGAGAAGCCGTCCAGGGCTCGGCGTGCGGAACTGACCATGCGTCCATCCTGCACCTCGCCACTGACAATCGGGCTGAGCTGGGAGTTTTCGGGTGGAGGGGTTGGCGGGGGGCGAGAATGGGGGCATGGGGGAGCGGGCTCGGCACTGGCGGTACGGGGAGTTGCCCGGGGTCGATCTGCTGCGGGCCCGGTACGTGCGGAAGACGTTCGTGCGCCACACGCACGAGGAGTTCGTCATCGCCGGCATCGCCGAAGGCGTCGAGATCTTCCGGCACCGGGGGAGTGACGTTTCGGCGGGGGCCGGGGCCCTGGCTCTGGTGAACCCGGACACGCCGCACACCGGGCGGGCCGGGGTGCCCGAGGGATGGCGGTACGGGGCCGTGTACCCGTCGCCCGAGGTCGTGGCCGCGATCGCCGCCGAGACGACCACGCTGCGGGGGACGCCCGGATTCGTGAGCCCCGTCGTCGACGATCCCCGGACCGTGCGGCTGGTGCACGAGGTGCTGCGGGCCGCCGACGAGGGCGACGCGCTGACCGCCGACACGCTGCTGCGGGTCGCGGTGACACGGCTGCTGCGGCTGAACGGCGGACCGCTGCCGGTGCGGCGGGTACGGACGGCCGGTGCGGAGGTCGCCGCACGCGCGCGGGACGTACTGACGGAACGGATCACCGAGCCGCCCACCCTGGAACAGCTCGCCGAAGACCTCGGGACGGGGCCGTTCGCCCTGCTGCGGGCGTTCCGCGACACCTACGGGATGCCGCCGCACGCCTGGCTGACCGACGCCCGGGTACGGCTCGCCCGGCGCCTCCTGGACGCGGGGACCCCGCCCGCGCAGGCCGCGCTCGCCGTCGGCTTCAGCGACCAGCCGCACCTGAACCGGCACTTCACCCGGATCGTGGGGGTGCCGCCGGGGGCCTACCGCAGAGAGCGCAAGAACGTACAAGACGCGCGGGCGCGCCTGCTCCTACCGTCCGACGAGTGACGGAACAGACAGAGATACGCGCCCATGACGGTGCGGTGGTGCGCGACGGCCTCGCCGTCGGCGTCGCCGTGGGGCTGAGCGGATTCGCCTTCGGGGTGACGTCGGCCGGCTCGGGGATGACGGTGGCGCAGAGCTGCGTACTGAGCCTCCTGGTGTTCACGGGGGCCTCCCAGTTCGCCCTGGTGGGGGCGCTCGCGGCGGGCGGCGGCCCGTTCACGGCGGCGGGGGCGTTCTTCCTGGGGACGCGCAACGCGTTCTACGGGCTGCGGCTCTCCCGTTTGCTGGACCTCCCGCGCGCGGTGCGGCCGTTCGCCGCGCAGTGGATCATCGACGAGACGGCGGCCGTCGCCCTCGCACAGCCCACGCGGCGTACCGCGCGGATCGGCTTCGCCGTCACCGGGCTCAGCCTGTACGTGCTGTGGAACCTCACCACCCTGCTGGGCGCCCTCGGAGCGGACGCCCTCGGCGACACCGGGGCCTGGGGCATCGACGCGGCCGGACCCGCCGTGTTCCTCGCGCTGCTCGCGCCGATGCTCAAGACCTCCGTCGAACGGGGCGTCGCCGCTCTCGCCGTCCTGCTCGGGCTCGGCCTGCTGCCCGTCCTGCCGACAGGGGTGCCGGTGCTGGCCGCGGCCCTCGCGGCGCCCGTCGGCCTCTGGTTCGAGGGACGGCGCCGGAGGGAGTCCCGGTGAACGTCTGGATCGCGGTGCTGGCCACCGCCGTCGGCTGCTACGCCGTCAAACTCGCCGGGCTGCTCGTCCCCGAGGGCGTCCTCGAACGCCCCCTCGTCCGCCGCCTCGCCGCCCTCCTCCCCGTCGCCCTCCTGGCCGCCCTCACGGCCCAGCAGACGTTCGCCGACGGCCACACCCTCCTCCTGGACGCCCGCGCCGCCGGACTGGGCGCCGCCGCCGTGGCCCTCGTCCTGCGAGCACCGTTCCTGGTGATCGTCGGGGTGGCTGTAGTGGTGACGGCGGGGGTGCGGGCGGTGGTGGGGTGAGGGCCGGCCAGGTGGCTCTTCGGCTGCCGCGCCCGCGCGCGGGAGGCGTGATGTCCGTCCCGCCGCACGACGTGACGGCCACACGCCCGCGCGCCCCCGGCTCACGTCAGGGGGCGGCCGTACGCCCTCAGCGTGCGGAGGGACTCGATCGTCGCCACGGAGCGGGCCTCCAGGGTGGCGGAAGGGGTCCAGTGGGGGCGGCGGACGGGCCAGCCGCCGTCGTCCTGCTGGTCGGCGGCGAGGACGTCCAGGGAGCGGGACATCTCGGCGTCGGTGAACCACGCGCGCGCGAGGGAGTGCGGGGTACGGGCGACATCGTGCGGGAAACGGTGCTCGGCGGGCGCGTAGCCGTCGGCGACGGGGTACGACTCCGGGCGGTCCGGGTCCAGGACGACGAGACGCTGGTCGCGCACCAGACGGCCCAGCCGGTCGGCGGCGGCCTGCGCGCGCGAGCGGTCCGGCACGGAGTCCAGGAAGTCGACGGCTGCCTCCACCTCGTACGGATGGGAACTCGTCAGGGACTCCACCGCGTGCCAGCAGAAGTCGGTCGCCCGGAACAGCCAGGCGTGCCACACGTCGTTGCGGTGCAGGAGGCCCACGACGGGACCGGTGGTGAGCAACTCGCCCGGCGGGGCGTCCACGACCGGGACGAACGGCGCGGTCGGACAGCCCCGCTGGGACGGCAGGACGGCGGGCAGCGCGCCCTCGGCGGTCGACACGGCCGTCAGATGGCGGCACAGCTGCTCCACCCGCCGCCCGCCGCAGCGCCCCACGGCGTCCAGGACGCGCAGCGCGTACACGGCGTGCGACGGCTGGCCCACGGGCCCGCGCAGGTCGGGATCCAGGGCGTGGCCGTACCCGCCGTCCGCTGTGCGGTAGGCGTCGAGCGCGGTCTCCGCGGGCTCGGCGGGGGCGCCCAGGAAGTGGTGGGCGAAGAGACGCTGCTCCAGCACGCGCGCGTTGAGCCAGACGAAGCGCTCCGCGCGCGCGAGCGGCGAGCGCGCCGAGGGCGTCTGAGGGAGGGGGGTAGCTCCTGGTTCGGCCATGTCGCCGACCGTAGGACGGAAAGCGGTTCCCCGGGGGCCGCACGGCCAGGGTGTACCCGGGGGGCGGGATACTGGGCGCATGCGGTTGACGGTCTTCTGGGAGCGGATGGCGGAGCACTTCGGTACGGGGTACTCCGAGACCTTCGCGCGCGATCACGTGATGACGGAGCTGGGCGGGCGGACGGTGCACGAGGCGCTGGCCGCCGGCTGGGAGGCGAAGGACGTGTGGCGGGTGGTGTGTGCGGTGATGAACGTTCCGCACGAGAACCGGTGATACGGGACGAAGATCGCGCGGGAGTGCCGGAATACCGGTGGCGTGGGCGAGACTTGGGCCGTGGCACCGACTGAGGAGACTGGGCAGCTCGCCCCGCAGACACCACCGTCCGGCGCGGCGGCACCGCCCGAGAGCCCTTCGGCCGGCGGCGGTGAGGCGGCCCGGGAACGCATGCCCCGGTGGCTCCCGCGCGCGATGGCGCTCGCACTGGCCCTCATCGGCGTGTTCCAGCTCGGGACGTGGGCGTTCCACGAGCTGCTCGGGCTGCTGATCAACATCCTCATCGCGTTCTTCCTGGCGCTCGCCGTCGAACCCGCCGTCAGCTGGATGGCGTCCCACGGGATGCGGCGCGGGCTCGCGACCTTCCTGGTCTTCTTCGGGCTGCTGATCGCCGTCGCCGGGTTCATCACGCTCCTCGGGTCGATGCTCGCCGGACAGATCGTCAAGATGGTCGACGGCTTCCCGCAGTACCTCGACTCGGTCATCCACTGGGTCAACATCAAGTTCCACACCGAGCTGAAGCGCCTGGACATCCAGGAGGGGCTGCTGCACTCCGACTGGCTGAAGAAGTACGCGCAGAACAGCGCCGCCGGGGTGCTCGACGTCTCCACACAGGTCCTCGGCGGACTCTTCCGGCTCCTCACGGTCGCCCTGTTCGCGTTCTACTTCGCCGCCGACGGGCCCCGGCTGCGGCGGGGCCTGTGCTCGGTGCTGCCGCCGGCCAAGCAGGCCGAGGTGCTGCGGGCCTGGGAGATCGCCGTCGACAAGACCGGCGGGTACCTCTACTCGCGCGGGCTGATGGCGCTGATCTCCGGCATCGCGCACTACATACTGCTCCAGGTCCTGGAGATCCCCTACGCGCCCGTGCTGGGCCTGTGGGTGGGCGTCGTCTCGCAGTTCATCCCGACGCTCGGGACGTATCTCGCGGGTGCGCTGCCCATGCTGATCGCGTTCACCGTCGATCCCTGGTACGCGCTGTGGGTGCTGGGGTTCGTCGTGATCTACCAGCAGTTCGAGAACTACATGCTCCAGCCGAAACTGACGTCCCGGACCGTCGACATCCACCCCGCCGTCGCCTTCGGTTCCGTCATCGCCGGGACCGCCCTGCTCGGGGCCGTCGGCGCGCTGGTCTCCATCCCGGCGGTCGCGACGCTCCAGGCGTTCCTGGGGGCGTACGTGAAGCGGTACGACGTGACCGACGACCCACGGGTGCAGGGCCGTCCGCGCCGCGAGGAGCCCTCGGCGCTGCGTGAGATGTGGCGCCGGCTCGGCGCGCGTGCGGGTAGGGGACGAGAGCGCTAGGCGCTGCGCCGGGGTGCGGGACACGCGGGTGTGGTCCGCAGGGGTGAAGAGTGGATGGACGTACCCTCGGAGAGCCGTGTGGTGCGCTTGACACGAAAATCGAACATCCATTCTGATGGAAGCTCCGGCCAGACGTTCGGCGGTGGCTTCCAGGGTTGTTTTGTCCATGTTCGGGCGGAGAAGTCGCCGAGTTATCCACAGGCCGGACCGGCGTCGGGGCGCGTTGTCAGTGGCAGGCGTTAGCGTCTTTGGCGTGAAGCGATCGACTCAAGCAAACCGGGTGGAACCCATGGCAGGCACGGACCGCGAGAAGGCGCTGGACGCCGCGCTCGCACAGATTGAACGGCAATTCGGCAAGGGCGCGGTCATGCGCATGGGCGAGCGGTCCAAGGAGCCCATCGAGGTCATCCCGACCGGCTCGACCGCACTCGATGTGGCGCTCGGCGTCGGCGGCCTGCCGCGTGGCCGCGTCGTCGAGGTGTACGGACCGGAGTCCTCCGGCAAGACCACGCTGACGCTGCACGCGGTGGCGAACGCGCAGAAGGCCGGCGGCCAGGTCGCGTTCGTGGACGCGGAGCACGCGCTGGACCCCGAGTACGCGAGGAAGCTCGGCGTCGACATCGACAACCTGATCCTCTCCCAGCCGGACAACGGCGAGCAGGCCCTGGAGATCGTGGACATGCTGGTCCGCTCCGGTGCCCTCGACCTCATCGTCATCGACTCCGTCGCGGCCCTCGTCCCGCGCGCGGAGATCGAGGGCGAGATGGGCGACAGCCACGTCGGCCTCCAGGCCCGCCTGATGAGCCAGGCGCTGCGGAAGATCACCAGCGCGCTCAACCAGTCCAAGACCACCGCCATCTTCATCAACCAGCTCCGCGAGAAGATCGGCGTGATGTTCGGCTCCCCGGAGACGACGACCGGTGGCCGCGCGCTGAAGTTCTACGCCTCGGTGCGACTCGACATCCGCCGCATCGAGACCCTCAAGGACGGCACGGACGCGGTCGGCAACCGCACCCGCGTCAAGGTCGTCAAGAACAAGGTCGCCCCGCCCTTCAAGCAGGCCGAGTTCGACATCCTCTACGGCCAGGGCATCTCCCGCGAGGGCGGCCTGATCGACATGGGCGTGGAGAACGGCTTCGTCCGCAAGGCCGGCGCCTGGTACACGTACGAGGGCGACCAGCTCGGCCAGGGCAAGGAGAACGCCCGCAACTTCCTGAAGGACAACCCCGACCTCGCCAACGAGATCGAGAAGAAGATCAAGGAGAAGCTGGGCGTCGGCGTCCGCCCCGAGGAGCCCGCCGCCGAGCCGGGCGCGGACGCCGCGAGCACCGCCCCCGCGGACGACGCCTCCAAGACGGTCCCCGCGCCCGCCGCCAAGACCGCCAGGACCAAGGCCGCGGCGGCCAAGAGCTGATCCTCCGTGACACGACGAACCGACTGGGCCGAATACACCGACCCCGACCCCTTCTGGGGCCCGGGGGCGGACGACACCGGGCCCCGGCGGGGGCGGGGCGGTGACGGCCCGTTCGCGGACGACGGCTGGCCGGGGGAGGGAGCCTACGACGCCGGGGACGACGCCGGGTACGGCTCTTTCTCGGGTGGAGGCCGTCCTTCTCCGGGCGGCGGCCAGCCGGGGGACGGCCGTCCGGGAAACGGCTCTTACGCGAGCGGTGATCTTCCCGGCGGCGCCCTTTGGGGCGACGAACCGGACGGCGCCGGGGAAGCCGGAGGGCGTGGTGGTCGTGCCGGGCGTGGCAGAGCAGGCGGAGGTGGCCCGCGCGCGGGGCGCGGCCGGCGCCGCAGCGGCTTCGGGGAACCGTCCGGCAGACGGTCCACCGAGGGGGAAGGCGTTTCCGACTCGTCGAGGGCCGAGAAGGAGCAGCCTTCAGGGGACCCGGCTGAGCGGGCGCGGGGAATCTGCCTTCGTCTGCTCACCGGGACCCCGCGCACCCGCAAACAGCTCGCGGACGCCCTGCGCAAGCGGGAGATCCCGGACGACGTGGCCGAGGAGGTGCTCTCCCGCTTCGAAGAGGTCGGACTGATCGACGACGGCGCCTTCGCGGACGCCTGGGTGGAGTCCCGGCACCACGGCCGGGGCCTGGCCCGGCGAGCCCTGGCCCGGGAGCTGCGCACCAAGGGCGTCGACTCCACGCTGATCGACGAGGCGGTCTCCCAGCTCGACTCCGAGCAGGAGGAGACGACCGCCCGGGAACTCGTCGCCCGCAAGCTGCGGGCCACCCGGGGCCTCGACCGGGACAAACGCGTCCGCCGTCTCGCGGGGATGCTCGCCCGCAAGGGCTACTCCGAGGGCATGGCCCTGCGGATCGTCCGGCAGGCGCTGGAGGAGGAAGGCGAGGAGACCGACTTTTTGGACGGGGAAGGGTACTGAGAGAGGCCGTTCGGTAAGGGGGCCGGGCTGCGGGGGTCCGGTGGTGAGGGTGCTGGTCGGGTCCCTGTCCGTGACGCGGTTTCGGGGCGCCGGATGGTCGGGCGCCATCAGGGGCGGGCGCGTCGGCTGGCCGAGCATCTTCGGGAGGCAGGTCTTCGGCCCGAGCGCGTGCCCCTCGGCGCCGGTGGAGCGTTGTCCTGTCGGGGGGCGTGATCGTGGGGGCGGCGGCCGGTTCGCGGTGCTGGGGCAGTGGCCCCGGGGCCCGTGGCCGTCGAGGCGGGGGCATCGGGGCGGCCGGCTCCGGACAGGGTGGACGCGCGGGGGCGCCGATCGTGTCCGGGCCGGGCCCGGTGCGCTCCCTGCGAGGACACCGGGCAGACAGCGACTTGGCTTCCCTCCCCGTGCGTTCCCCGTGAGGCATGCGCGGGCTGACCGGTGAGCGGCGCCCCGCCGAGCACCGGGTGGGGATAACCCCCCTGCGAAGACGCCGGAACACCGCAGTGTGCGGGGGCGCGTGGGGGACCAGTGTGGACGGGTGCCGTCTCCGCCCGTGACAACTCCCCTCACAACAGAAGAGAGCCCGCCCTCATGATGCTGCGCTACGCCCTCAAGACGGTCCGCGCCCGCAAGACCGGCTTCCTCGGGGCCTTCCTGGCCCTGTTGTGCGCGGCGGCTCTCGTCACCGCCTGCGGCACCCTCCTGGAGACGGGGCTGCGCGGCACGATCCGGACCGAGCGGTACGCGGCGACACCGGTCCTGGTCTCCGGCGACCAGAACGTCCACCGGACCACCGTCAAGCACAAGAACGGCAAGACCAAGGTCAAGCACAAGGCCAAACCCATCGCCGAACGCGCCTGGCTGCCGGCGGGGCTGGAGCAGCGGATCGCCGCGACCCCCGGAGTCGCCCGCGTCATCCCCGAACTGACCTTCCTCGCCGTCCCCTCGACGCCCGGCCACGACCCCGGCCCACCCTCCTACGGCCACGCCTGGGAGTCCGCCGCGCTGACCCCGTACCGCCTCACCGGCGGGGCCGAGCCCCGGCGTGCCGACGAACTCGTCGTCGACAGCGGCCTCGCGGCGCGGGCGCGACTGGCGGTCGGCGACCGGCTCACCGTGCAGTCGACGCAGGCCCCTCGCACCTACCGCATCAGCGGAATCGCCGCCCCGGCGACCGAGGTCGGCCACCAGACGTCCCTCTTCTTCTCCGCCGGGGAGGCCCACAGGCTGGCCGCGCACGCCGGGCAGGTCACCGCGTTCGGGGTGATCCCCGCCGAGGGGACCGGCCCCGGTGAGCTGAAGCAGGCGCTCGGGCGGGCTCTGGAGGGCACCACCGCTCAGGTCGCCGTCGGGGAGGAGCGCGGGCCGGTCGAGTTCCTCGACGCCGGCGCCGCACGGGTCCGGCTGATCAGCATGGGCGGGGCGATGGGCGCGACCTCCCTGCTCGTGGCCGTCCTCGTGGTCGTCGGGACCTTCGGGCTGTCGGTGCAGCAGCGCCACCGGGAACTCGCCCTCCTCCGGGCGGTCGCCGCCACCTCTGGACAGGTCCGTCGGCTGCTCGGCCGGGAGGCACTGCTCATCGGAGGGCTCGCCGGAACCGCGGGCGCCGTCGCCGGGCTGCCGCTGGGAAGCTGGCTGCACCGGCGGTTCGTCGCGCTGGGTGCCGTGCCCGACACGCTGGAACCCGCTGTCAGCGTCTTCCCGCCGCTCGCCGCCGTCGCCGTGACCCTGCTGGGCGCCTGGGCCGCCGCGCGGATCGCCTCCCGGCGGGTCGTGCGCATCCGGCCCGTCGAGGCGCTCGCCGAGGCGAAGGCCGAGCCCGGCCGACCCGCCTGGGGCAGGCTCGTCGCCGGTCTGCTGCTGCTCGCGGGCGGCGGCGCCCTCGTCGCCGTACTCGGTGTGCTGCGCACCGAGGCCGCCTCGACCCCGGTGACCTTCCTCGCCGTCATCGTCCTGTCCACCTCCGTCGCACTCCTCGGCCCGCTCCTCGTCAAGGCGGCCACCCTGCTGCTCGCCGGACCGCTGCGGTTCACCGGTCACGGCGGCCGGCTCGCCACCGCCAACCTGCGCGGCAACGCCGTCCGGACGGCCTCCGTCGTCACCCCTCTCACCCTGCTCGTCGGTATGACCTGCACCGTCCTCTTCGTCCAGCCCACCCTCGGCGACGCCGCCCGCGCCGAGACCCGCGCGGGTGTCCTGGCCGACTGGGTCGTCTCCCCCGGGGGCCCCGGCGTGCCCGCACCGGTGGCGCGGCGGCTGCGCGCGCCCGGTGACACCGTCACCGAGGTCGTCCGCACCACCGTCCGGGTCGGCCTCGACAAGTACCCCGCGCAGGGCGTCACCCCCGCCGGTCTCGCCCGCACCTGGGACCCCGATGTCACCGCGGGCTCCCTCGACCGGCTGGCCCCGGACACCGTCGCCGTCAGTGAACTGGCCGCGGACCAGCTCGGCCTGACGCCCGGCTCACCCCTGAGACTGACGCTCGGCGACGGCACGCCCGCCACGCTCACCGTCGTCGCCGTCTACTCCCGGGGCCTCGGCTTCGGGGACCTCACCCTCGCGCACGACCTCGTCGCACGCCATGTCGACAACCCTCTGTCCGCCTCCCTCCTCGTCAGCACCAGCCGTACACACAGAGAACTCGCGACTACCCTCCGTGAGTTCCCGGGTCTCCGGATTCTTTCTCCGGACGAGGCGGACTCGCTCCAGGCGGCCCGGCTGCGGCAGAACGCCGAGGTCAACCTGTTCGCGATGGGGCTGGTGCTGGCCTTCACCGCGATCTCGGTCGTCAACACGCTCGGTATGTCCGTCTCCGAGCGGTTCCGGGAGTTCGCGCTGCTGCGGCTCGCGGGGGCGACGCGTCGGCAGGTGCTGCGGATGCTGCGCACCGAGGCCTTGTCGATCCTGTTCCTCGCGACCGCGCTGGGCAGTGGCATCGCCCTCGCCGTCCTGACCGCGTTCAGCGTCGGGATGACGGGGCGTGCCGCGCCCGCGGTCGCGCCGCTCGTGTACGTCACCGTCGTCGCCGTGGCCGGGCTGCTCGCGATGGTGGCGACGGCGGTGCCGGGGCGGGTGGCGTTGCGGGTGCGTGCGGTGACGGTGGTCACGGCGAGGGAGTAGGGGACGCGGGAGAGGGAGCGGTCTTCTTGTCGTACCGACGGCGGTAGGGCCGTCCTCTGAGGCCGCCCCCTCGCCGTCAGGCCCCGGTCGCTACCGGGTCACCGGAAGCCCCGCCTCCCGCCACGCCTGGAACCCGCCGACCAGGTCGGTGGCCCGGTGCAGTCCGAGTTGGTGCAGGGAGGCGGCGGCGAGGCTGGAGGCGTAGCCCTCGTTGCAGACGACGATCACGCGCAGGTCGTGTCCGGTGGCCTCGGGGGCACGGTGGCTGCCCTGAGGGTCGAGCCGCCACTCCAGTTCGTTGCGCTCGACGACGAGGGCGCCAGGGATCAGGCCGTCCCGGTCGCGCAGGGCGGCGTACCGGATGTCGACGAGCAACGCGTCTCCCGCGCGGGTGGCGTCGTACGCCTCTCGGGGCTCCACGCGCGCGTAGGTGGTGCGTATCCGCTCCAGCAGGGCGTCGATTCCGACGGGGTGGGTGTCGCTCACTGCCAGTCCTCCGGGCGTTCGACCTGCTCAAGGCGGAGGACCTGGCCGGTCCGGCTGTAGCGGCGGATGCGGGGGAGGGGCGGGTAGTAGGCGTGGACGGAGATCGCGTGGTGGTCGGGGGACTCGTTCAGGACCTCGTGGATGTGGTGACGGCCGAACGCGCGGCCCTCGCCGGCGGGCAGCCGGCGTTCGCGGTCGACCTCCTCCGTCAGCTCCAGGGTCTTCCAGCCGTCCGTCGGCAGGCGGGCCGCGAGGGAGTTCTCCTTGAGCGTGCCCCGCGCGGTGAGGAAGGCGCCCACCGAGTCCGCGTGGTCGTGCCAGCCGGTGCCGGTGCCCGGGGGCCAGCCGATGAGCCACGCCTCGCTGCCGGCGGGGCCTTCGAGGCGGATCCAGGTACGGCCCTCGGGGTCGAGCGGGAGGGACGCGATCAGCTCGGCGTCGGCCGCGGTGCGCCGCACGAAGTCCAGGAGGTCGGCCTGGTTGGGGACGCGTGAGGGTGTGGGGAGGGAGGAGGGGGCGACAGACACGGACACCGTCCTGGTGAGGTTCGCGGAGGGCGCGCGAGAGGCGCGTGAAAGAGGGTGCGAATCAACAGGAGGTACACACGCAGCCCGCATAGCGGACGAGGTCCATATGGACCCTCCGCCACAGGTGCACGCAGGTGTCGGTCACGATCCGGAGTAGACCATGACCGTCCGGGGCGGTCAACTGGCTGTCACCATACGGACAGAGAGGGGGTGAGCAGTGATTTCGTCCGATGATCAGACCGGAAAACGTGCTCCCGCGCGCGGGCGACGACATCCTGTCGCACCGCCTCACGCTCACTGCACCCCCGCCTCCGCCTCCTCCCGGCTCGCCCCGCCCAACGCCGTCTCCGCCGCCGCGTACAGATCCGCCGGCCGCACGCCGTTCAGCGCGGCCACCAGATGGCCGTCCGGACGGATCAGCAGCACCGTGTGGGGAGCGGCGCCCGGATAGCTCTCGGCGACCAGCAGCTCCGCCGGGTACGGCAGCGCCGTCACCGCGGCGGCGAGACGGGGCATGATCCCGGCGCCCACCCAGTGCTTGCGCTCCCACACCCCGGTGCCCGGCGCGATCAGCACGGCGAGCAGCGCGCCCCGGCCGAACCGGTCGCGCAGGCGGACGAAGGAGCCGTCCTCGGCGGTCACCCGGACATCGGTGACCTGGGCGCCCGGCGGCGTGTCCACGGGCACCTCGGCGGCCAGGTGCCGAGGTGCGAGCGGGGAGTCCGCGTGGCTGCCGGGGGCGCCGAGCGGGCCGCGGCCGAGATGGCCGTCGGAGAGCAGCGCGTCGTGCCCCCGGGCGGCGCCGGGGACGTACGCGCGCAGGCCCCCGCCGCCGCGCAGCAGCGGCAGCGTCTGGTCGGCCGCCCGCAGCCGCGCGGAGACGGCCGCACGGCGCTCCGCCTGGTAGCTGTCGAGGAGCGCCTCGCGCGGGCCCTGGTGCCAGGCCGCCGCCAGCTTCCAGGCGAGGTTGTCGGCGTCCCGCAGGCCCTCGTCGAGCCCTTGCGTGCCGAACGCGCCCAGCAGGTGCGCCGCGTCTCCCGCGAGGAAGACCCGGCCCGCGCGCCAGCGGCGGGCCAGCCGGTGGTGGACGGTGTGGACGCCGGTGTCGAGCAGCTCGTACGCGGGAGTCGCCCCGCCGTTCCAGCCGGTGAGGGTCTCGCGTACGCGCGCCACCAGCAGCTCGGGCGTCACCAGCTCCTTGCCGGGCGGAAGCAGCCAGTCCAGGCGCCAGACGCCGTCCGGGAGGGGGCGGGCGGTGACCTCCCCGGCCGACGGTCCGGACGTCCGCCACGGCGGCATCCGATGGAGCAACGCCTGACCCTCCCACGGAAGTTCCGCCCGCAGCGCCGCCACGGCGTGTCGCTCGACCGCGGTGCGCCCCGGGAAGCGGATGTCCTGGAGCTTGCGGACCGTGGAGCGGGGGCCGTCGCAGCCGACCAGATAACTCCCGCGCCACCATGTGCCCTTCGGCCCGCGCGTGTGCGCGGTGACGCCGGACGCCTCCTGCTCGATCGTGTCCAGCCGGCTGTCCGGGGAGAGCTTCACCAGGCGCTCGCGCGCGACAGCGGTGCGGAGCGCGCCCGTGAGGACGTGCTGCGCGAGGTGCAGGGGGGCCGGTTCGGCGTCGTCGAACGTGACCTCACGCATCGTCTGCTTGCGCCGCAGCGACCGCCAGCCCGTCCAGCGCAGTCCGTCCAGCGGGGCACCGGTGAGCCGCTCCGCCAGAGCGGCGGTGTCCTCCCGCAGGACGACCGTCCGCGCGAGCCGAGGTTCGTCCTTCCCCGGGCCCTCGTCCAGCACGACCGACGGCACCTCCTGACGCGCGAGCGCCAGGGCGAGCGTGAGCCCCACAGGGCCCGCGCCGACGATGATCACCGGGTCCACGGACGGCCGCCCCCTGCCTGCGACGGTTCCCTCAGGGACGTAAGTGAATGCGAGGTGGGAGCAGGGTGCACGATCACAGAACGTATGCAACCCATTGCCGGTGCTTGCGTCAAGTGACGGAGGCAGTGGCGTGCGCGCCACTGCCTCCGTACAGGTCACGACACTTGAGTGGGTGTCAGACGCCCCCGCCGCCCGCGCCGGTGCCGAACGTGCCGCCGACGGTGGCCGAAGCCGCCACGTCGTCGGTGCTCAGCACCGCGCCCGTGCTGCGCTTGCTGCGCCGCAGGCGCTGCTCCAGCCAGCTCGCGAAGCTGGTCAGCAGGAAGTTCAGGACGATGAACATGGCCCCGACCACGATGAAGCTCGGGATCGGGTTGGCGTAGTTGGCCGCCAGTGTCCCGCGCGAGTTGAGCAGCTCGGTGAAGCCGATCATCACACCGCCCAGCGCGGTGTCCTTCACGATGACGACGAGCTGGCTGACGATCGCCGGCAGCATCGTCGTGACGGCCTGCGGGAGCAGGATGCTGCTCATCGTCTGGCTCTTGCGCAGACCGATGGCGTAGGCGGCCTCCGTCTGGCCCTTGGGAAGGGCCAGGATGCCCGCGCGGACGATCTCGGCGAGCACGGCCGCGTTGTAGAGCACCAGGGCCGTCACGACGGCGTACAGGGGCCGGTCGTCGCTCGTGACGTTCGTCGAGTCGGAGTAGAACTGGTTGGTGAACAGCATCAGCAGCAGCACCGGGATGGCCCGGAAGAACTCGACGATCGTCCCGGACACCGCGCGCACTGTCCGGTGGTCGGAGAGCCGGGCGATACCGAGGACCGCGCCCAGAGGGAGGGCGATCACCATGGCGAGCGCGGCGGCTTTCAGCGTGTCGCCGAGGCCGGGCAAGAGGTACGTCGTCCAGGCGTCCGACTCGGTGAAAGGGCTCCACTGGGCGGACGTCAGCAGGTCCTTGTCGTCCATCTTCTGCCACACCCACCACATGAGCAGGACGAGCAGGGCGGCGAAGACCACCGAGAGGACGATGTTGCGCACCCGCGCGCGGGGGCCGGGTGTGTCGTAGAGGACGGAACTCATCGCTTCACCGCCAGTCGTTTGCCGAGCCAGCCGAGGAAGAGGCCGGTCGGCAGGGTCAGAACCACGAACCCGAACGCGAAGACCACGCCGATGAGCAGCGTCTGCGCCTCGTTCTCGATCATCGTCTTCATCAGGTAGGCCGCCTCGGCGACGCCGATCGCCGCCGCCACCGTGGTGTTCTTGGTCAGCGCGATCAGGACGTTCGCCAGCGGGCCGATGACCGCGCGGAACGCCTGCGGCAGCACGATCAGCCACAGGGTCTGCGTGAAGCTCAGACCGATGGCGCGGGCGGCCTCCGCCTGACCCATCGGTACCGTGTTGATGCCGGAGCGCAGCGCCTCGCAGACGAAGGCCGCGGTGTAGGCGACCAGCCCGAGGACGGCGAGCCGGAAGCCCTGGATCTTGAAGTCGCCGGTGCCCAGGGTCACACCGAAGACGTCGGCGAGACCCGCCGAGCAGAACAGGATGATGACCGTCAGGGGGATGTTCCGGACGAGGTTCACATACGCGGTGCCGAACCCGCGCATCAACGGAACCGGGCTGACCCGCATCGCGGCCAGCAGGGTGCCCCAGACCAGGGAGCCCACGGCGGAGAGCGCGGTGAGCTTCACCGTCATCCAGAACGCCCCTAGGACGTCGTAACCTTCAAGAAAGTCGAACACGATCTCCCGCGCTTCCGGGTGGATGGCCTATGTGCAGGGCGCGGCGCGCCGCCGCCGTGATCGCGACGGACGACGGCACGCCTCGGGAACCTCTCGGGGCTGGCCCGCGGTTACTTGACGATGTCGCCGATCTTCGGGGCCGGCTCGTTCTTGTAGCCCGCCGGACCGAAGTTGGCG
>DATCQX010000060.1:0-7679 GCA_036569285.1 Streptomyces sp. | reverse complement strand
CTGTGCAGGCGCTCACGTCCGGCGAGTGCGATATCGCGCTGGCCGGCGGTGTGACGGTGATGTCCACGCCGGGGGTGTTCGTGGAGTTCTCGCGGCAGCGGGGGCTTGCCGTGGACGGCCGGTGCAAGGCGTTCGGGGCGGATGCGGACGGTACGGGCTGGGCGAGGGCGCGGGTGTGCTCCTCGTGGAGCGGCTCTCGGATGCCGAGCGGCTCGGGCACCGGGTGCTGGCGGTGGTGCGGGGCAGCGCGGTGAATCAGGACGGCGCGAGCAATGGGCTGACGGCGCCGAACGGGCCGTCGCAGCAGCGGGTGATCCGGCAGGCGCTGGCCGTCGCCGGGCTGTCCCCGGCTGAGGTGGACGCCGTCGAGGCGCACGGCACCGGGACCCGGCTCGGGGATCCGATCGAGGCGCAGGCGTTGCTGGCGACGTACGGGCAGGGGCGCGCTGACGACCGTCCCTTGTGGCTGGGTTCGGTGAAGTCGAACATCGGGCACACCCAGGCCGCTGCGGGCGTGGCCGGTGTGATCAAGATGGTGGAAGCGATGCGCCATGGCGTACTGCCTGCCACCCTGCACGCTGATGAACGCACGGACCAGGTCGACTGGTCCAGTGGTTCGGTGGAACTGCTGAGCCACGCCCGGGAGTGGCCGGAGCACGGCCGTCCGCGCCGGGCCGGTGTGTCCGCTTTCGGTGTCAGTGGGACGAACGCGCACGTGATTCTGGAGCAGGCTCCGCAGTCTGTGGACCAGGAGGGGCCTGAGGCTGGGGAGTCGGGTCCGGTGGCGTGGGTGGTGTCGGCTCGCAGTGAAGTGGCGTTGCGGGAGCAGGCCGTGCGGCTGGGGCAGCGGGTCGAGAGCAGTGCCGCTTTGGCTTTGACGGATGTGGGGTTCTCGCTGGCGGCCGGTCGTTCGGTGTTTGAGCATCGGGCGGTGGTCGTGGGCGGGGATCGTGGTGAGCTGCTGGCGGGTTTGGGTGCGGTGGCGTCGGGGTCGGAGGCGCCGGGTGTCGTGCGGGGTGTGGCGGGGGCTGACGTGCCTGATGTCGCTGTGCTGTTCTCGGGGCAGGGGGCGCAGCGGCTGGGTATGGGGCGGGAACTGTATGAGGCGTTCCCGGTGTTCGCGGCGGCGTGGGATGCGGTGTGTGAGGTGCTGGACCCGCTCCTGGGGACGCCGTTGAGGTCGGTGGTGTGGGCTCCGGAGTCCGGTGATCAGGGGCTTGTGGATCGGACGGTGTGGGCGCAGGCCGGGTTGTTCGCGTTCGAGGTGGCCGCGTTCCGGTTGCTGGAGTCGTGGGGCGTGGTCCCGCGGTTCGTCGTCGGTCACTCGGTGGGGGAGATCGCTGCGGCCCATGTGGCGGGCGTGCTGACTCTCGCGGACGCGTGTCGTGTGGTGGCGGCGCGTGGCCGGCTGATGGACGCGCTGCCGGACGGTGGCGTGATGGTGGCGGTCGAGGCCTCCGAGGAAGAAGTGTCCCCGCACCTCGGGGAGGGTGTCTGTGTCGCTGCGGTGAACGCTCCGGGTTCGGTGGTGCTGTCAGGTGAGGCCGCAGCCGTGGAAGGGGTGGTGGAGCGGTTCGCCGTCCTCGGTCGGCGGACGCGGTCGCTGCCGGTCAGCCACGCGTTCCATTCGGTGCTGATGGAGCCGATGCTGGAGGAGTTCCGGCGCGTTGTGGAGGAGGTGTCGTTCGCTCCTGCACGCCTTGCCGTGGTCTCGACCCTCTCCGGTGGTGTGGCGGGTGCGGAGTTCTCCACACCGGAGTACTGGGTGCGCCAGGTCCGTGAGGCGGTCCGTTTCGCCGACGCGATCGAGTGGCTGGCCGGGGAAGAGGTGTCGACCTTCCTGGAGGTCGGTCCGGATGCCGCGCTGAGCCCGATGGCCGCACGGTGCCTGGACGACGGGGCCGCTGTGGTGCCGTTGCAGCGGCGTGAGCAGGACGAGACGGCGACCGCGCTCCACGCGCTGGCCGAACTGTTCGTCCACGGCACCCCCGTGGACTGGACGAAGACACTTCCCAGTGCTCCGTCCCGCCAAGTACCCCTTCCCACCTACGCCTTCCAGCACGAGCGTTACTGGCCTGCCGCGATACCAGGCGGCAAGAGCGCCGCCACCGACTTCGGGTTGGGTGAGGCCGGGCATCCGTTGCTCGGTGCGGTGGTGGAGTCGGCCGATGACGGGCGGGTCCTGCTGTCGGGGCGCATCTCGGCCGCCGCGCAGCCCTGGCTCGCGGACCACACCGTGGGTGGCGCGGTGCTGGTGCCGGGCACCGCGTTCGTGGAGATGGTGGTCCGCGCCGGTGACCAGGTCGGCTGTGGGCGTGTCGAGGAGCTGGTGCTCCAGGCTCCGCTCGTCCTGCCGGAAGGCGGCGGTCTGCGGGTGCAGGTGGTCCTGGAGAAGGCGGACGGCGAGGACGCTGGGCGATGGGACGTACAGGTCTTCTCCTTGAGGGAGGGCGCGTCCGCAGGGCAGCCCTGGACCCGGCACGTCGTCGGTGTGCTGACCCGGGAGGACGCGGCCGATGCCGAGAGCGTCGACTTCGCCGACCTGACGGGAGAGTGGCCGCCGGCCGGGGCCGAGGCCGTCCGGATCGAGGATTTCTACGACCAGTTGGCGGAGACGGGATACGACTACGGGACCGCGTTCCGGGGGCTGCGGCGCGCGTGGCGCCTCGGTGACACCGTGTTCGCCCAGGCCGGTCCGGCCGACGGCGACGGTGTCGGCGGAAGCGATGGCCGACTGGCCGACACGGACCGGTTCGGGATCCATCCCGCACTGTTCGACGCCTGCCTGCACGCCCAGCTGATACCGGGGCGCGCGGACGCGGAGCTGCGCCTGCCCTTCTCCTGGACCGGCGTGACACTCCACGCCTCGGGCGCCGAGACGCTGAGGGTGCGGATACAGCCGCGCGGCGAAGGCGCCGTATCGCTGGCGCTCGCCGATGACCTCGGGCGGCCCGTGGCCACGGTGGAATCCCTTGTCGCGCGCTCCTTCTCGGCCGTGGACGTGGCCGCGGCCCAGGCCGACGGCGCCGATTCCGGAGCCGTATCACTCTTCCGCGTCGACTGGACCCCGGTTGCCGCAGCGGCGGCCGGCACCATCGGCTCCGGAGACTGGGCTGTCCTGGGCGCGGCGGAGGGGACGAGCGAGGCGTTGCGGTCGGCCGGCGTGCGGAACGTGCGTGCGTACGACGATCTGGCCGCGCTGCGTGCAGCCGTACGGGACGGCGTCGTCGCGGCGCCCGCCGTGGTCGTCGCCCCCGCGGTGACCGGGGAGCAGGACCCCGCCGACGAGGCGGGCGCGGTGCGGGCCGAGGTCTCCGCGGCCGTCGCGCTGCTCCAGGAATGGCTCGCCGATGAGCTTCTGGCACAGAGCAGGCTGGTCGTACTGACCCACGCCGCGGTCGCCGACGGGCTCGACGACGGTACGCCGGACGTGGCACAGGCGTCCGTCGGCGGCCTGGTGCGCTCGGCCCAGTCGGAGTACCCGGGCCGGTTCGTACTGGTCGACGTGGACGGGCAGCGCACCTCGGCCGAGGCACTGCCCAAGGCCTGCGCCTCGGACGAGCCGCAGCTGATGATCCGTCAAGGAACCGTGTTCGTGCCGCGCTTGGCGGAAGCCGGTGCCCCGGGCGGCGCACTGATCCCGCCGGCCGGTCACGAGGCATGGCGGCTTGAGGCCACCGGCACCACCCTCCAGGACCTCGCCCTGCTGCCCGCACCGGACGCCGTCGCCCCGCTCGCCGAGGGCCAGATACGTATCGGCGTACGGGCGGCCGGCCTGAACTTCCGCGATGTGCTGCTCGGCCTCGGCATGTACCCGACCAAGGGCAGCATGGGCAGCGAGGGTGCCGGTGTGGTGACCGAGGTCGGGCCAGGAGTGACGGATCTCGTTCCCGGCGACCGGGTCATGGGCATGCTCCAGGGAGGCTTCGGGCCGTTCGCCGTGGTGGACCGGCGCATGGTCGCCAAGATGCCGGACGACTGGTCGTACGAGCAGGCCGCGTCGATGTCGCTCGTCTTCCTGACCGCCTACTACGGCTTGTTCGACCTCGGCGGGCTGCGGGCGGGCGAGTCGGTGCTGGTGCACTCCGCGGCGGGTGGCGTCGGCATGGCGGCCGTCCAACTCGCCCGGCACGCGGGGGCGGACGTCTACGGTACGGCGAGCGAGGGCAAATGGCACGTCCTGCGCTCCCTCGGCCTCGACGACGAGCACATCGCCTCCTCCCGGGACCTCGGCTTCGAGGAGAAGTTCACCCGGGTCACCGCTGGACGCGGAGTCGACGTCGTACTCGACGCGCTGGCAGGGGAGTTCGTCGACGCGTCGCTGCGACTGCTGCCCAGAGGCGGGCGGTTCCTTGAGATGGGCAAGCGGGATGTGCGTGACCCGGAGATCGTCGCCGCGGCCCAACCGGGCGTCGGATACCAGGCGTTCGACCTGTCCGAGGCGGGCCCGGACCGCATCCAGGAAATGCTGCTCGCCCTCCTCGACCTCTTCGAACAGGGCGTCCTGAAGCACCTGCCGGTGCGCGCATGGGACGTACGCAGGGCCCAGGAGGCGTACCGCCATGTGAGCCAGGCCCGGCACATAGGCAAGGTCGTCCTGCGGATGCCGCGCCAACTGCCCACGGACGGCACGGTCTTGGTGACCGGCGGAACCGGACGGCTCGGCGGGCTCGTCGCCAGGCATCTGGTCGCCCGACACGGCGTACGCAGCCTGCTGTTGACGAGCCGTCAGGGAATGGCCGGCCCCGAAGCCGGCACCTTGGTGGCCGAACTGGAGGCGCTGGGCGCCCAGGTGCGGGTGGCCGCCTGCGACGGCACGGACCGGGACGCACTCGGCCGCGCGCTGCGGACCGTACCGGAGGAACTGCCGCTGATCGGCGTGGTGCACGCGGCCGGCGTGAACGGTGACGGTGTCGTCGAGACACTGACCCCCGAGCGGGTGGACTCCACCCTGAGGCCCAAGACGGACGCGCTTCTCCTGCTGGAGGAGGCGACGGCAGGCCTCGACCTCCCGTTGTTCCTCGTCTTCTCCTCCATGGCCGGGACGTTCGGCACCGCCGGGCAGGGCGCCTACGCGGCGGCCAACTCGGGCCTCGACGCGCTCATGGCCCGGCGCCGGGCGCGCGGACTCGGAGGTGTCTCGGTGGCCTGGGGCATGTGGCAGTCGGCCAGCGGCATCAGCGGACACCTCCAGGAACGCGACCTGGCCCGCCTCAACCGCGACGGCGCCGGGGCTCTGACGGACGCCGAGGGCCTGGCCCTCTTCGACCGGGCCATGGACAGCCCGGACGCGCTGCTCGCCGCCGCCAGTCTGGACCTCGCCGGGCTGCGCGCCCGGGCGGCCACGGGCACCGAGCCGCCGGCACTGCTGCGCGGCCTGGTGCGAGGCCCCGTACGCAGGAAGGCCGCGACGGCGACGGACGCCTCGGCGACAGGCGCGGGCGAGGCACGGACCTGGCGGGACCGCCTCGTCGAACTGGACGCGAGCGAGCGCCGCAGGGCCGTACTCGACGGTGTCCGCGAACAGACCGCGTTCGTCCTCGGCCACCGTTCCGCGGCCGCGGTCGACCCCGGCCAGATCTTCCAGGACATGGGATTCGACTCGCTGACCGCCGTCGAATTCCGTAACCGACTCGCGAAGGTCAGCGGACTCAGGCTGCCGCCCACCCTCATCTTCGACCACCCCACACCGGAATCCCTCGCCGATCACCTCTACGAGGAACTGGCACCGGAAGAGACGCCCGACAGCGGGCCCACCGGGTCGGTACTGGAAGAACTCGACCGATTCGAAGCAGCCATGACGGCCATGATCGGATCCGGGCGGAACGGGCAGAGCGGCCACGGCAGCCACCGTGGGCACAGCCCCGAGGAGACGGAGAGCGTCCGTAAGCGGCTGCGGATGCTGCTCGACCGCTTGGACACGGGAGCCGGGGCTCCGGCCGCACCCGCGTCCGCCGCCGAATCCGGCGACATCCTCGACAAGATCCGGTCCGCCACGGCGGCCGAGGTGTTCGACCTGATCGATCAAGGACTCCGCTCCGACCGGGACGCCCGGTAAGCCCAGCAGCTCGATCAACCCAGCAATCCGGTTCCAAGGGAAGGCGCCAGTCATGGACGAGCAGGAAAAGCTCCTCGAATACCTCAAGCGTGTTGCTGCCGAACTGCACACCACGCAGGAGCGCCTGCTCGCCCTCCAGGAAGCCGGACGCGAACCGATCGCGATCGTCGGCATGGCCTGCCGCTTCCCGGGCGGGTCCGATTCCCCGGAGCAGCTGTGGGACCTGGTGGCCTCGGGCGGCGACGCGATCGGCGACTTCCCGACGGACCGAGGCTGGGACCTGGACGCCCTGTACGACCCGGACCCCGAGCACAGCGGAACGAGCTACACCGACCAGGGCGGCTTCGTGACGGACGCGGCCGGATTCGACGCGGGCTTCTTCGGTATCTCGCCGCGTGAGGCGCTCGCGATGGACCCGCAGCAGCGCCTGCTCCTGGAAACCTCGTGGGAGGCCCTCGAACGCGCGGGCATCGACCCGCTGTCGCTCCGGGCCAGCCGGACGGGTGTCTTCGTCGGCGCCTCCGCCATGGGATACACCAACGCGCACAACGGGAACCTGCCGGAAGGCGCGGAAGGCTACCTGCTGACGGGCGACATCATCTCGGTCATCTCCGGCCGGATCGCCTACACCCTGGGCCTGGAGGGCCCGGCGGTGACCGTGGACACGGCGTGCTCCTCCTCGCTGGTCTCGCTGCACCTCGCCGTACAGGCCCTGCGGTCCCGCGAGTGCGACATGGCACTCGCCGGAGGTGTGACGCTGATGTCCACCCCGGAGGTGTTCGTGGAGTTCTCGCGGCAGCGGGGGCTCGCCGCCGACGGCCGGTGCAAGGCGTTCGCCTCGGGCGCGGACGGCACGGGCTGGGGCGAGGGCGCCGGTGTGCTCCTCGTGGAGCGGTTGTCCGACGCGGTGCGCAACGGTCATCAGGTGCTCGCGGTGGTGCGGGGCAGCGCGGTCAACCAGGACGGCGCGAGCAACGGGCTGACAGCTCCGAGCGGCCCCGCGCAGCGCCGGGTGATCCGGGAGGCCCTGGAAGCGGCCGGACTCGACACCACTGACGTGGACGCCGTGGAGGCACACGGCACGGGTACCCGTCTCGGGGATCCGATCGAGGCGCAGGCGTTGTTGGCGACGTACGGACAGGGGCGCGCTGACGACCGTCCGCTGTGGCTGGGTTCGGTCAAGTCGAACATCGGGCACACCCAGGCCGCCGCGGGTGTCGCCGGCGTCATCAAGATGGTGCAGGCCATGCGGCACGGTGTGCTCCCGGCGACTCTGCATGCGGACGAGCCCTCGGAGCAGGTCGACTGGTCGGCCGGGGCGGTTCGGCTGCTGACTGAGCCGGTGCCCTGGCCGCAGGACGGTCGTCCGCGTCGCGTGGGCGTGTCGTCGTTCGCGATCAGCGGGACGAACGCGCACGTGATTCTGGAGCAGGCCCCGGAGGCTGCGGACGCGGAGGAACCTGAGGCTGATCCGGCTTCAGGTTCGGGGCTGGTGGTGTGGCCGGTGTCGGCGCGTAGTGAGGGGGCGTTGCGGGGGCAGGCGGCGCGGTTGCTTGCGTGTGTTGAGGGTGATGAGGCGTTGGGGGTGGCTGATGTGGGGTTCTCGCTGGCGGCCGGTCGT
>DATCQX010000059.1:0-9711 GCA_036569285.1 Streptomyces sp. | reverse complement strand
CCCCTTGTTCCCGGAGGGGCGGATGTTGACTATGTGCATGACAAGTAGCTCGTCAGTCATGACAGCAGCCAGATATCGGAGGGGACCCCCACATGAGAAAGCCTCTCGTCGCCGCGATCTTCGCCCTGGCCCTGGCCGGGGCCGGTGCGGCACCCGCCGTGGCGGCTCCGGACGCGGCCCCGGCGACCGTCGGCAAGATCGCGACGACGGCTCCCGCGAAGGCCACGGCGAAGGCGCCCGCGCTGAAGGCCGTCAACCTCGCCGGCACCGTCGCCCTCAGCAACTGTTCCGGCTCCGTGATCCGCTTCCCGAACTCCCTGGACACCGACCCGGCGCTGGTCATGTCCAACGGCCACTGCCTGACCAGCGGTTTCCCGGCCCCCGGCGAAGTCATCGTCAACCAGTCGTCCAGCCGGACCTTCAGCCTGCTCAACGGCTCCGGCACCAAGGTCGCGACCCTGCGGGCGAGCAAGCTGGCGTACGCGACGATGACCGACACGGACGTCTCGATCTACCAGCTCACCAGCACCTACGCGACGATCCGCAGCAACTACGGGATCTCGCCGCTCACCGTCCAGAACACCCACCCGACCGCCGGCACCGCGATCACGGTGGCCTCCGGGTACTGGAAGACCCTCTACAACTGCAACATCGACGGCTTCGTCTACCGGATCAAGGAAGGCGACTGGACCTGGAAGGACTCGGTCCGCTACACCTCCGCCTGCCAGACCATCGGCGGCACCTCCGGCTCCCCGGTCATCGACCAGGCCACCGGCAACGTCGTCGCCGTCAACAACACGGGCAACGAGGACGGCGAGCGCTGCACGGAGAACAACCCGTGCGAGGTCAGCGAGTCCGGGACCGTCACCGTCCGCAAGGGCATCAACTACGCCCAGGAGACGTACCAGATCCCGGCCTGCTTCAAGGCCGGCAACCAGCTCGACCTGAACGCCTCCGGCTGCATCCTGCCGAAGCCGTAAGGGAGTTCGTGTGCGGGGGCCCGTCCCACGGGACTGTGACGGGCCACCCCGCCGCACGTTTCAGAAGAACGTCCGCACGTATTCGGCCACCGTGCCGTCCCCCTCCACCACCGGAACCAGCGGCCACTTCTCGAACGTCGTGCACGGATGCGACAGCCCGAGCCCGACCCAGTCACCCACCTCCAGATCCACGCCCGGCCCGGTCTCCAGCCACGCGTGCTGATCGGAGAGCGCGGTCACCGAAACCCCGTCCGCGGCAAGGGTGTTGCCGTCGCGCCGAATCATCTCGACGACCGGCAGCCCCAGGTCGTACGAGACGTCCCGCTTGCCCGCGTTGACGAACGCCTGGCGCGGGGTCGGGCGGGAGACGACCTGCGTCCAGAGGAGGAACGCCGGTTCCAGGGCGCCCTCTTCGGGGATCCGGTTGAAGGGCGAGTGGTCGCGGTAGTGCAGGTGGTCGTGCGTGACGTACGCCCCCGAGCGCAGCAACTTCAGTACCGGCGCCGAGAGTTCCGGCATCTCCGCGAGGCCGTCCGAGACCGCGTCGAACCACTCGCTGCCGCCCGCGCTGACGACGATCTCGTCCGCCCCGGCGAACCGGCCGGCGCCGTCGAACTCCACGGCGAGCGCGACCAGTTCACGCGTCCACGCGCGCACCGCCTCCGCCGTCGCGTCCGGCACCTGCGCCTCGTACCCGGCGACGCCCACGAGTCGGAGCGTGCGCACCCCCGCGACCGCGTCCGCGACCTTCTGCGCCTCGGCCGCCGTCCGCACTCCCGTGCGCCCCTCGGGGCCCGCCGCCAGCTCGACGACCACCTCCAACGGGCGTACCGCGCCCGCCTCCCGGAGGGCCGCGTCCATCAGCTCGACGCCGCGTGCGGAGTCCACGTAGCAGAGGTGCCGGAAACCGGGGTCGGCGTCCTGTTCGGCGGCGAGCCAGCGCAGGGCCGCCGGGTCGACGATCTCGTTGGCGAGGAAGATCCGGGAGACGCCGAACCGCCGTGCCACACGCACCTGGTGGGGCATGGCGAGGGTGATGCCCCAGGCTCCGTGGGCGAGTTGGCGGTGGAAGAGGGCCGGGGACATCGTCGTCTTGCCGTGCGGGGCGAACGCGAGGCCGTGCCGGGCCGAGTACTCCTGAAGGAGCGCGAGGTTGTGGGCCAGACGCTCGGAGGAGAGCGTGAGGACGGGGGTGGGGAAGCCGTCCGTGAAGAGGTTGCGGCGCTCGGCTGTCAACTCCGCGACCGTACGGCCGTCCGCGTCCGGAGGCAGGCCCTTGAAGCGGTGGTCGAGGCGTTCCTCGGGCAGTGCGGCCAGGGCGGCCGGGACGGCGGGGCGGGTCAAGGACGCTCCTGGTCGTAGCTCTGTCGTATAACGAAGTCGGGGTCGGCTGTGTGCGGCACAGGATCGTCGACCATACTGCCCGCTGTGGACCAGCGCATAGGATCGAGCAGCAAGCCCCTGGAGGGCGCCGGTTTCGACCCGGCCTTCATCCCCGGGCTCACCGCGCCCGCGCCGGCTGAGGCCGCGAAGGAGCCCGAGGACGCCGTGCCCGAGGAGGGTGAGGCGGTGGAAGCGGTCGCCGAACCGGAGACCGAGGAGCCCGAGGCGTCCGAGGAAGCCGCGCCCGTCGACGGCCCCGTCTTCGAGGCGGCCGACCGGCGCGCCTCGATCGCCGCCGACCACAAGGGCGTCCGGCTCGCCCTCGACGACCAGAACTGCGAGTTCCGGTGGGACGAGATCGGCGCCGTCGAGACGGAGACGAGCCGCTTCGGCAAGCGGTTCACCATCACCGTCCACACGCCCGACCGCCGGTGGTACCCGATCGAGATCGAGGCCAAGTCCCGGTCCGAATTCCCGGAGTGGGAGCGGCAGTTGGACGCCGTCCTCGATGCCTACTTCGAGGACGGCGCCGTAGCGGAGGAGCAGTCAGAGGAGCAGGAGGAAGAGGCGCGGGAGGACTAGCAGTACTGCGCCTGCTTCCCGATCGAGCGGTACATGCAGTCCGAGTTCTCCAGGAGTTGCAGCACCGCGTCCCGGTTGCGTGACGTCTCCCGCTCGATCACCTCGTCGGGCGGGTAGAAACCGCCGTTGCCGTCCGACGGGTACATCTCGAAGGTGTACGAGAAGATCTTGTACACGCCCCAGAGGTAGTCGTCGATCGTCCCGTCCGTGATGTACAGGTCGCTCGACTGCTCCGGGGTGTACCCGTTGCTGGTGGCCATCTTCTGCCCGACGGCCTTGAACGCGGCGTTGTCGTCGGCGGTCATGCCGGTCGTGGTGTCGGCGTTGGTGTAGCCGAACGGCCACAGCACGAGTTCGCTGTACGTGTGGAAGTCGATCCCCGCCTTGATCTGCTGGACCCCGCCGACGACCCGGCTGCGGACGAAGTCGGCGACGACCTTCACCTCGGGCGCGGACTCGGCGGACGCGCCCCGGTACGTCTCCGACGACTTCGACGAGGAGGAGCCGCCGCAGCAGCCCCAGCGGTAGTCCCAGTTCCGGTTGAGGTCCGTACCGACCGCCGAGGAACCGGAGTTGGGCTGCCGGTTCTTGCGCCAGGAGCGGTACGAGCCGGTGGCGATGTCGTACTCGCCGCCGTCCGGGTTGAGGTCCGGGACGATCCAGATCTCCCGTGAGTTCACCATGTTCGTGATCCGTGAGTCGCTGCCGTACCCGGCGCCGAACTCGCGGATCAGGTAGAGCGCCATCTCGACGGTGAGGTGCTCGCGGGCGTGCTGGTGGTGCGTGAACAGCACCTCCGGCTCGGCCTCGTCGGTGGCCACGTTGTCGCTGATCTTGATGGCGTAGATGTCCCGGCCGGAGTACGACGTCCCGATCACGCGCTTGCTCATGATGTTCGGGTAGGCCGCGAGCCGCTGGTCGATCTCCGCGTTCATCTCGGCGTAGTTGTGGTAGCGGGAGTCCGCCGAGGGGAAGTCGAAGAGGCGCGCCTCGCCCGCCGCGAGGCGGTTGGGGGCGGCGCCGAGCGGGGTGACGTCGTAACCGGCCGCCGTCAGCTTCCTGATCTGGTCGGCGCGGCCCGAGACGACGACGGTCTCGGAGTCCACCTCGTCGATGCTGACGCCGGCCCGGAGGATCGCCGTGCGGACCGGGGAGGTGTTGTTGCGGACGTGGACCTCGTACTGGCGGATGTCGTCCGAGGACGGGGCGGCCTTGGCGGCGCTGTCCGCCGAGGCGTCGGTCACCGAGGCGGAGACGGGGGCGGCCAGGGCGAGGGCCAGAAGGGTGGCGAGGGCGGCGGTTCTTCTGCCTCGCCGGGGACTTGAGCCGCGGGGAGTGCTTGAGCCGCGGATACGAAGGCGCATGAGGTCTCCTTGAGTCTCCAGGTCCGTCCGGATTGTCCGGAGGGGTGGGGGTGGAGCGGCGGAGCTTTGCTGTGTACGTGCTGTGCGGCGTGTCGCTCATGGTCAGGGTTATGGCATGAGCAGGTCAAGAGTGCCCCGAGGTGCCGGGCATTCCGCTTGTGCACGACGCGTGAAACCAAGTTGCCCTGGTTTGCAGCGAATTGCTCGATGGAGGGTCTGAGAAGAGTTGGTTACCGGCACCCGAAAGCTGTTCTCCCGGTGGTGAGGCGTGGATACAGTGCTGAGGTAGTCACGCAGTGAAGTCATTCCGGTGCACCGGGGAGAGGCCGGTGCGCCGGACGCGGGAAATCGGGGAGCGCGCGTGCCAACTGCCATTGCGGTGACCGGCGCAGGGCTTGCGCTGCCGGCGCAGGACGAGCGGACGGTGCCCGCTGTCGTGCTGGACGGCATCGAGAGGCAGCCCCTCGACGAGGCGGTGGCCGCCGTGCAGGGGATTGTCGACGCCTACGGGCATCTTGTCGTGGTGTGCGCCAAGGCCGCCCCCGCCGGCGTCGTCCAACGGCTCCACATGATCCGCTCGCTGCTGGAGAGCGACCGGATCGCCCTTCTCCAGCCCGACCTCCCGCCACTGGGACTCGCCGTGCTGGCCCGCCAGTTGAGGCAGCTCGCCTCCTGCGACCTGGGCCCCGGTGTGCTGGCGTCGGCGGGCAGACTCCTCACGCACTACATCCACGCGGGCGCCCTCCTCGGCTCCGTGGCCCGCCTCGACCACGTCCCGGTCACCCTCACCTCGCACGCCCGCTCCTGGGTCCCCGGCAGCCAGTTCGCCGTACTCGCCCACCCCCAGCCGCAGTTGGTGAAGGCGGGCCCCGGGATCACCGTCCCCGGACCGGAGTTCGGCACCTGGCTGCTCCTCGCCAAGGGACAGCTCCCCTCGGAGTGGGTGACCGAGACCCTCGCCCCCGCCTGGCGCACCCAGGGCCTGCGCGAGACCACCCTGCCCGCCGAGTCGACGCGGTGGTGGGGCACGAACAAGGTCGTCGAGTTCTGCGCGTACCTCCCCGACCTGTCGGTCCTGTACCAACTGGTCACCTCCGTACGGCAGTCCGTGTGCCACTGGTGCGGCATCGACGTCATCGGCGACCGCTGCGTCTTCTGCTCCGCCACCCCGCCCCCCGTCCCCGAACAGGCCCGCGCGCTCAACCCGGGCGGCGGCCCCCGCCACGCACTCCCGGCCGGATAGCCGCAGCGCCCCGCCCACCCCGTCCGCTCGACCCGACCCCACCAACGAGGTTGCACGGCTCATGAACTCCCGTCAGCGCCGCGGCGTGATTCTTCTCCTCCTGTCGGTCCTGTGCGCCCTCGGCGCCTTCGCCGGCGTGCTGTCCGTCGTGGACGACGTGAAGTCCAAGGTCGGCCCCGAGGTCACCGCCTACCAGGTCAAGAGCGACGTGGCACCGTACACCGCCCTGTCCGCCGGGCAGTTCGAGAAGATCTCGATGCCGAAGCGGTGGCTCTCCGACAACGCCGTCACCGACCTCTCCGCGATCCGCGGCAAGATCGCCGTCACCACCCTGCGCGCCGGCTCCCTCCTCCAGAGCGACATGGTCGTCGACCAGCCCGCCCTGCGCCCCGGCGAACAGGAGGTCGCCATCATGATCGACGCGGCCACCGGCGTCGCCGGGAAGATCACCGCGGGCGCCTCGGTCAACGTGTACGCCACCTTCGAGGGCGCCCGCGACACCGACCCGGACGTCTCGAAGATCATCGTCACGAACGCCCGGGTCCTGGACGTCGGCAAGATCGAGGCCCTCTCACCGGACCGCGACGACCGCGCCACCGGCCCCACCCAGGCCGTCCCGATCACCTTCGCCCTCTCCACGCTGGACGCCCAGCGCATCACGTACGCCGAGTCGTTCGCGAAGCGGGTCCGCCTCGCCCTGGTCGCGCCCGGCACCGACACCGCGGTCCCGCAGAAGGACCGCACCTACCAGCTCGCCACGGACAAGTGAGAGGCCGCCGCCCATGCCCACGAGGATCCTCCCGGCCGTCGGCGACGCGGACGCGGTCCGCTCACTCGTCTCCCTGCTGAGCCAACTCCCCAACGCCGAGCCGGTACCGCCGGTCACCGACTCCACCGGGCTCGTCGACATGCTGGCCCGGTTGGCCGCCGAGTCGGTGGACGAACTCCCCGAGGTCGTCGTCGTCCACGAACGCATCGGCCCGGTACCGGCGTTGGAGCTGGTCCGTGAAGTCGCCCTGCGTTTCCCGGCGGTGGGCGTCATCCTCGTCACCACCGACGCGTCCCCCGGCCTGTTCTCCGCCGCGATGGACGCCGGCGCCCGCGGCCTGATCACCTTCCCCCTCGCCTACGACGACCTCGCGACCCGCGTCCAAGCCGTCGCCCAGTGGTCGACGGGCGTCCGCCGCCATCTCGGCGGCAGCACGGACGTGTTCACCGGCCCCGGCGGCACGGTCGTCACCGTCAGCGGCGCGAAAGGCGGCGTCGGCACCACCCTCACCGCGATCCAACTCGCCCTCGCCGCCCAGGCGTCGGGCCGGACGACCGCCCTGTGCGACCTCGACCTCCAGACCGGCGACATCGCCTCCTACCTCGACGTGCAGTTCCGGCGCTCCGTCGTCGACCTCGCCGCGATCACCGACATCTCCCCGCGCATCCTCGCCGAGGCCGTCTTCCGCCACGACACCGGCGTCGACCTCCTCCTCGCCCCCGGCGACGGCGAACGCGGCGAAGAGGTCACCGACCGGGCCGCCCGGCACATCGTCGGCGCCCTGCGCGCCCGCTACGAGGTCGTCGTCGTCGACTGCGGCGCCCAGCTCAGCGGCGCGAGCGCGGCGGCCGTCGAGACCGCCGACACCGCGCTCCTCGTCACCACGCCGGACGTCGTCGCCGTCCGGGGTGCCAAACGCACCGTCCGCATGTGGGACCGGCTCCAGATCCGCAAGGCCGAGGAGACGACCGTCGTCGTCAACCGCAACTCCCGCACCAGCGAGATCCAGCCCGCGCTCATCCAGAAGATCACCGGAACCGCCCTGGCTGCCACGGCTGTTCCGGCCCACTTCAAGGAACTCCAGGCGGCCGTCGACTCCGGCCGCCTGCACGAACTCGACCCCAAAGGCCCGGTACGGCAAGCGCTTTGGGCGCTCGCCGGTGAACTCGGCCTCGCCAGAGCCACTTCCGAGGGCGGTGAGCGACGCCGGGCGCGGGGTGGGGACCGGGGGTCGGCCGGGCTGAGGCGGCGAAAAGAGTGAACGCGATGAGACGCAGGCTCACCGGCGACCGGGGGCAGGTCGCCGTCGAGTTCACCGGGATGCTGCCCGTCATCCTCGCCACGCTGATCGCCATCTGGCAGTGCGTGCTGGTGGGGTACACGTTCACGCTCGCGGGCAACGCGGCCGACGCGGCAGTGCGGGCGGGGACGGTGGCGGATCCGGGGGCACGGCAGGGGGCTTGCGAGCAGGCGGCGACGGAGGATCTGCCGGGGGCGTGGAAAGGGGGAGCGGGTGTGGACTGCGGGGGCTCCGGGTTCGTCACCGCGACCGTCAGCCTCCGGGTCCCCGTGCTCTTCCCGGGAGTTCTCTCGCTGCCGTTCGAGGTCAAGGGGCGCGCGGGGGCCGTCGAGGAATGGAAGCACGACTGACATGAGACGGAGCAGAGACCGAGGCCAAGTCGCCATCGAGTACCTGGGGTTCCTGCCGATCCTCCTCGTCGTCGCGATGGCGGTGGTGCAGTTGGGGATCATCGCGTACGCGGGCCAGCAGGCGGGGACGGCCGCGAGGGCGGGGGCCAGGAGCGCGTCACGCGATCCCGAGGGCGGCTATCAACAGGACTGCCGCGACGCCGTGAGCGGTTGGCTCGCGGACGGCACCTCCTGCGTCGCCGGATTCCCGGGCCACGACGTCCGCGTCACCTCCAAGGTCGACATCCCCTCCGTCTTCTTCGGCTGGGGCGACTTCGGCCCCGCCCAACGCACCGCGACCATGCCCGTGGACCAGTGAAGGAGCCCTCATGAGCCTGCGGGCACGCATCAACACCCCCGAGGAGAACGGCAGCCGGGGCGAGGACGGCCACCTCGTCGCGACGTACCGGGCCAAGCTCCTGGAGGAGATCGACCTCGCCGAGATGACGTCGCTCGCGGCGGCCGAACGCCGGGCCCGCCTCGAACGCGTCCTCGGTCACATCATCAGCCGCGAGGGCCCGGTCCTCTCCACCGCCGAACGGGCCAGGCTGATCAGGCGCGTCGTCGACGAGGCCCTCGGGCTCGGCATCCTGGAGCCGCTCCTCGAAGACGCGTCGGTCACCGAGATCATGGTCAACGGGCCGGACGCGATCTTCGTCGAACGCGGCGGCAAGGTCGAGCAGCTGCCCCTCAGGTTCGCCTCCGCCGACCAGCTCATGCAGACCATCGAACGCATCGTCTCCACCGTCAACCGCCGGGTGGACGAGTCGAATCCGATGGTCGACGCCCGCCTCCCCTCCGGCGAGCGCGTCAACGTCATCATCCCGCCGCTCTCCCTCACCGGCCCCGTCCTCACCATCCGCCGCTTCCCCCGCTCCTTCACCCTCCACGAACTCGTCGGCTTCAACTCCCTCGACGAACACATGCTGTTCCTGCTCGCCGGGCTCGTGCAGGCCAAGTTCAACGTGATCGTCTCCGGCGCCACCGGCACCGGCAAGACGACCCTCCTCAACGCCCTCTCCGGACTCATCCCCGAGGGCGAGCGGATCATCACCATCGAGGACTCCGCCGAACTCCAGCTCCAGCAACAGCACGTCGTACGGCTGGAGTCGAGGCCCCCGAACGTCGAGGGCAAGGGCCACATCACCATCCGCGACCTGGTCCGCAACTCCCTGCGCATGCGGCCCGACCGGATCGTCGTCGGCGAGGTCCGCGGTGGCGAGTCCCTCGACATGCTCCAGGCGATGTCGACCGGCCACGACGGATCCCTCGCCACCGTCCACGCCAACAGCGCCGAGGACGCCCTCACCCGCCTCCAGACGCTGGCCTCCATGTCCGACGTCGAGGTCCCCTTCGTCGCCCTGCACGACCAGATCAACAGCGCCGTCGACGTCCTCGTCCAGCTCACCCGGTTCGCCGACGGTGCCCGGCGGATCACCGAGATCGCGATCCTCGACAGCCACGGCGGCGAACCGTACCGGCTCGCGACCGTCGCCCGCTTCGACGCGCTGCCGATGTCCTCCGACGGCCGCATCCACGGCAGCTTCCGCTACTTCCCCCTCCCGCGCCGCACCGCCGACCGCCTCTACATGGCGAGCCAGCCCATCCCCCAGGCGTTCGGCGTGGCCCAGACCCCGGCCGAACTCGCGATCCGAGAAGCACGCTAGGCAGGACGACCCCATGGACCTCGACAACCTCACC
>DATCQX010000058.1:0-8429 GCA_036569285.1 Streptomyces sp. | reverse complement strand
GGCGAAGTGTATTGCGCTGACGTTCGACGGGAACCCGGGGGAACCGACCGTCCGGCTGCTGGATCTGCTCAAGAAGCACAAGGCGCCGTCGACGTTCTTCCTGGAGGGCCGGCGGATCGACAAGTTCCCGCAGGTGGTGCGGCGGATCGCCGAGGACGGGCATGAGATCGGTGATCACACCTGGACGCATCCGGTCCTGACGGACGTCTCCGACGCGCAGGTCCGCGAAGAGCTGCGCCGCACGAGCCGGGCCATCGCCGCCCTCACCGGCAAGGAGCCGACCCTGATGCGCCCGCCGCAGGGCCGCACCGACGACCGTGTCTCCAGGATCTCGAAGGAACTGGGGATGGCACAGGTGCTGTGGACGGTGACCGCGAAGGACTACGAGACGGACGACACCGCGCTGATCACCAAGCGCGTTCTGGACGGCGCCGACCGCGACGGCATCATCCTGCTCCACCCGCTGCACAAGGGCACCGTCCCCGCGATGCCCGCCATCCTGACGGCACTCAGCGAGCAGGGCTACACCTTCGTCACCGTCGACCAGCTCCTCGCCCCGGCGAAGGCCGAGCCCGGCAAGATCTACAAGTGACGGCCTGAGAGTCGACTCGTCGGCACGGGAAGGGCGTTGGAGGCACACTCCAGGTCCCTCGCCGGAACCTTCCCGTCGATGAGATAGGCGTCCACGACCGCGTCCACGCACGCGTTGCCGTTCTGGTACTGCCCATGGTCACCGCCCCCGGTGACGGTGACGAGCCGCGACCCCTTCAGCGCCCGGTGCGCGCGCAGCGCACCCTCGTAGTACGTGGCCGGATCGTGCACGGAGTTGAGCATGAGGGTCGGCGGCAGCCCCTTGCCGGTGACCTTGATGTGCGGGGCGTCGGACTGCGGCCAGTACGCGCAGACCGCCGCGTAGGCGAGTTCCCTGGCGCCGAGGAGAGGGTACTTCTCGGTGTCGGCGGCGCTCTGCCGTACCCAGTGCCCCAGGTCCCGGTTCCAGGGCGTGTCGTTGCACGTCACCGAGAAGTAGGCGGCGTTGAAGCCGGGAGAGAGGTAGTTGCCGAAGGTCTTGGCGGCGAGCGCGCGCTCGGCCGGCGTCGCGGTGTCCCAGTGTTCGAGGGCGGTGAGGACGGACGCGAGGGAGGGCCAGAGCCCGGTGTTGTACATGCCCTGGATGGTCGCGTTGTCGAGCTGGTTGGGTCCGATGGTCAACGAGCCCACGGTGAGGGGCCGTTCACGCAGGGCGGCCCGGCGCGCCTCCCACGTGGCCTTGGCGGCAGCCGTCGTCCCCCCGTAGTGGTAGACGGAGTCGTACCGCGCGAGCCACGGCAGGAAGTCCTGCTCGAAACGCCGCTGGAAGCTCATCGGCTGCCCCAGCTCGGCCTGTTCCCAGGTCCCCTCGAACGCCAGGTTGCTGTCGAGGACGGCGCGTTCGACGTGCTGCGGGAACTCGGTCGCGTAGTAGGCGCCGAGCCAGGTGGCGTACGAGGGGCCGTAGTACGAGATCTTCCGCTCGCCGAGCAGCCGGCGGAAGAGGTCCATGTCGTGGACGGCCTGGTCGGTGTCGAGGTACGGCACCAGATCGCCGCTGCGCTCCAGGCACCCCCGCACGAACTGCCGGGACCGCTCGACGACTTCGCGCAGCGCGGCCGGTGACCGGTCGCGGAAGTCACCGGCGTAGAAGTCCCGGAACTCGGCGTCCGTCTGGCACGTGGCCGGTGAACTCGCCCCGACACCGCGCTGGTCGAAGCTCACGACGTCGTACACCGCCCCCACTTCGGGCGACGCCTTCACGAACCCGGCGGGCCGGTTCAGCCCCGACGCCCCCGGCCCCCCGGCCGCCATCATCAGCACACCCCGCCTCTTCGCGGGGTCCGTCGCCCGATGCCGGGACACCTCCACCGTCAGATCCGCCCCGGCCCCCGGCCGCCGCCAATCCCGCGGCACGGCCATGTCCGCGCACTCCAGCGAGGGCGCCTGCGCGCAGGGCCGCCACTCCAACCGCTGAGCCGAGTAACGGGACATGGCGGACGCCGCCCCCGCCTGCGCGGCGCCCGGAGCCGACGCCGTCACCACCACCGCCGCCGCCACGGACCACGCGAACTTCGAGTACCTGGACATCGCATCCCCTTCACCGCCACGCCCGTTCGCGCGGCACCTGATCCGATGTTCGTCCCCGGAGGGCTCCCGAATCGATCACCCAGGCTTCCGTCTCGGGGGTGGCACCAGCACCACCACCAGCCCTCCCCTGGCCGATAACGATCGTTGACACATGAACATGTCCAGAGCTAAATTCCTTTGGTCACGACTTGACAGGGTTTTTCATGGAAAAGCTCTTCACCCGCTCCCCCGACGGCTGCCGTTACGCCTACATCCGCATAGGCGACGAAAAGGGAAATCCACCCCTCCTTCTCCTCTCCCATTTCCGGGCCACCATCGACATGTGGGACCCGGCCCTGCTCGAAAAACTGTCGGCCGACCGTGCCGTGATCGCCGTGGACAACCGCGGCATCGGCCTGTCGGACGGCACGACCCCGGACACGGTCGGCGCCATGGCCGAGGCGATCGCCGCGTTCATGACGTCACTGGGACTCACCGGAGCCGAAGCCGACGTCCTCGGTTTCTCCCTGGGCGGCTACACGGCCCAGGAACTGGCGCGTGAACGGCCGGACTTGGTGCGCCGACTGATCCTCGCCGGCACCGCCCCACGCGGATCCGGCGTGGACATCGCCGCGCGCGGAAGGGTGCGGCGGATCATCACCAAGCAGGTCATCGGCCCCAAGGACCTCGTCCACCTCTTCTTCCCGCCGACCCCGGCCGGCCGGGCGCACGGCGTCGAACACCTCCGCCGCCTGTCCGCCCACCCGCCGGGCCCCGCCGTCACCGAACCCTCCTGGCGGGCCCAGCTGGCCGCGGCGGCGGAGTGGGGAACACGCGGCCGACCGGCGGACCTCACCCAGCCGACGTTCGTCGCGCACGGCGAACTCGACATCATGGTCGCCGCGGAAAAAGGTGTCGCTCTGGCGTCCCGGCTGCCGAACGCGGAACTGAAGATCTACCCGGGCACCGGGCACGGATTCCTTTTCCAGGAGTACGAGGAATTCAGCGCCGACGTGCTGCGCTTCCTGCACACCAATTCCCCCCACACCAATTCCCCCACACCGCGCTTCCCCAGGTGGAGATGAAGTGAATCGGACTCAAAAAGCCGCCCGGTGCCCGTTCGCGCTGGACGTCGACGGCTCGGACCAGCACGCGGAGAACGCCCGCCTGCGGGCGGCCGGCAGAGCCGTCCCGGTCGAACTCCCCGGCGGTGTACAGGCGTGGGCGATTCCACGCCACGACGACCTGCGCAAGGTGCTGACGCATCCCGGCATCGCCAAGGGGATAACGCACTGGGGAGCGGCGCAGCGCGGCGAGGTGCCGGACGGCTGGCCGCTGATCGGCTTCGTCTCGACCGACAGCGTCATCAACTCCCACGGCGCCGACCACCGGCGGCTGCGCGGACTGGTCGACCAGGCGCTGACCCCGGCCCGGGTGGAGGCCATGCGCCCCGGGGTGGAGCACCTCGTCGGCACGCTCCTCGACCGCCTCGCCGACCGTCCGCAGGACCGGCCCGTGGACTTCCGCAAGGCCTTCGCCTACCCCATCCCCACCGCCGTCATCTCGGACCTGCTGGGCGTCCCGCAGCGAAAGCGGCGTCTGCTGCACGTCCTGACCGGCATGCAGACCCGCACGAACAACACCCCCGAACAGGTCCTGGAGACAGACGCGCGGATCGAGGCGCTGCTGCGGGAGATCGTTGCCGAACGCCGGGACGCCCCCGCGGACGACCTCATCAGCGCCCTGCTCACCGCGCGCCGGGACGGGGACGACCGGCTCACCGACAGCGAGCTGCACGGCATGATCCTGCTGATGTTCTTCGCCGGGCACCAGAGCGTCATCAACGTCCTGGTGAACGCCTGCCACGCGCTGCTCACCCACCCCGAGCAGCTCGCGGCCGTGCGCGCCGGGGAGGTGCCGTGGAGCGCCGTCGTCGAGGAGACGATGCGGTGGAACGGCGCGGTGAACCAGTTCCCGATGCGCTATCCGACCGAGGACGTCGTCATCGGCGGCGAGACGATCCGTCAAGGGGAGGCCATCCTCGCGTCGTTCGGCTCGGCGGGCCGGGACCCCGAGCACCACGGCCCGGACGCGGAACGCTTCGACGTCCGCCGGCGGCAGGCCGGCCACCTCGGCTTCGGACACGGCCCGCACTTCTGCGTCGGCATCCACCTGGCACGCCTCCAACTGGAGACGGCGCTCGCCGGATTCTTCACCCGCTTCCCCGAGGTACGGCTCGCACCGGCCGGCACCTGGACGGTGCGGCCCGTGCCGTCGTTCGTCAGCAACAGCATCGAGGAGCTGCCGGTGCTCCTCGGTCCCGCCACGCGCTGACGCCGCACAGAGAGGACCCCCCTTCGTGACCTCCCCCAGAATCGCCCTCTTGTCCCCCACCACCACGCCCTCCCCCACGACCCACCTCCCGGTCCCCGCCTTCGGCGATGTCGCCGTGGACCGCCCCGTCCACGCCGAATGGCAGCGCTACCTGCACGAGTTCGACGAGAAGTCCGACCTCGCGGCGGTGTGGATCGACGCGGACGGCGAACCCCTGCCCGCCGTCCGCGCCCTGCGCTCGCACACCCGGTTCGACCGGACCCGCGTGTACGTCGTCGGCCCCGGCACGCCCGGCCCGGTCCCCGGCTGGGCGGAGGCGCTGGACGTCGAGGACATCGTGCGGCCCGCCGCCGTGGCCCCCGAAGGGCTCGCCGCCTCCGTCGAACTGGCCCTGCGCGCACACCGCGCGCTGATGGCGGACGACCTTTACACCGACTACTACCTCGACATGACGTTCAACCGGATCTTCGACTGGTTCGAGACGACCCGCTGGGACTGGAACGAGGTCGACCTGGACGGCATCGAGCACGGCCTGCTGGACGAGCGGACCGTGGACTTCCTCACCGAGGCCGCCGTCATCGAGTTCGGCACGCTGCCCGGCGCGCACAACTTCCTGCGCGAGTGGCAGGGCGAGACGAGCTTCTCCTCCTGGGCGCTCCAGTGGGGCGCGGAGGAGTCCCGGCACTCACTGGTCCAGGCCCGCTACCTGGACCGGATCGGCGTCAAACTCCGTTCGAAGCACGCCCTGTACAAGCGGGAGCCGTACCCGCAGGGCGACGTCCGCTCGGCGACGCTGATGATGAACGTCATCTCGGAGTCCCGCGCCTCCGCCCTGTACAAGGCCCTTTCCACGCATGTCTCGGAGCCGGTGATCCGCAAGATCTGGCGGCTGCTGTCCCGCGACGAGGCCCGCCACTGCCGCGCGTTCTCGGTGTTCATGCGGGAGCTGTGCGACGGCGACCCGGCCCACCGGACGGCCGCGCTGCGCATGGCCTACATCTGGCTCGCGGACCGGCGCGACGGCGTCAAGCACCCGGCGGGCCTGTTCTATCCGCACTCCACGTCCTCGGCCGGCATCCGCCGCATCGAGACCATCCAGCGCGACTCGGTGGACGCCGCCGACGCCAAGGTGATGTCGATCGTCCGGCTCCTGGCGGACGACGACTCGCTGGAGACCCCGCGCGACATCAAGGCCAAGCTGCGCGCCCTGGCCCGCTGAACAGAAGCCGACCCCACACCCCCCGCACAGAACAGGACAGCAGCACGCCATGTCACAGACGAGTGTCACCGACATCGAACAGACCGTCCGCCGCTTCGTCGCCGGTCAGCTCCACGTCGGCATCGAGGAGGTGGACGTGGACGCCGACCTGCGCTCCCTCCCCCGCTTCGACTCGATCCACGCCCTCCAGATCGTGCTCGAGATCGAGCAGCACTACGACATCGAGGTGGAGGACCACATCGTCTTCGAGACGAACACCGTGCGGGAGTTCGCCGCCGCCGTCGCCGCGCTCATCGCCGAGGCCGCCGCGGAGCCGCTCTCGTGACGCTGTTCGCCGCGCTCGGCGACGTCGCCGCCCGCCGGTCCGGCCGAGGTCTGCACGTGCTGCGCCGGGGCCGGGACGGCGACGCCCTGTCCTACGCCGACCTGTTCACGGAGGCCGGGCGGGTGGCGGCGGGGCTGGTGACGCGCGGTGTGGAGCCCGGCGAGCGGGTCGCGCTCGTCCTGCCGACGTCGGTGGACTTCGCGCGCGCCTTCTTCGGGGTGCTCGCGGCCGGCGCGGTCGCGGTGCCGCTGCCGGGCCCCGCGCCCTTCGGGTCGTCCGACGCCTACCTGCGCCGCACCGCCGCCGCCCTGCGCCGCTCCCGGGTGCGGACGGTCCTGACGTCCGCCGCCGTCCGCCCGCTGCTCGGCCCGGGACTGTCGGACGACGCCCACGCCGTGGACGTCCTCCTGGTGTCGGAGGTGACCGGGACGGGAACCGCCCACGTCGCGCGGACGGCGTCGGATCCGGCCGTCGTCCAGTACACGTCGGGCACGAGCAGCGAGCCCCGGGGTGTCGTCCTCACTCACGGCAACGTGGCGGCCGGGGTGGACGCCATCGCCCACGGCACCCGGCTCACGGTGGACGACGTCGGCTGCACCTGGCTGCCGCTGTTCCACGACATGGGGCTGATCGGGTCGTTCCTGACGCCGCTGCTGCACGACGTCGGCATCCATCTGCTGACGCCCGAGGACTACCTGCGCGACCCGAGGCAGTGGATCGCGGCCATGGGACGCCTGGGCGCGACCTTCACCATGGCCCCGGACTCCGGCTACCGGTACGCCCTGCGGCGTGACACCGCGCCGCACGAGGGCCTCGACCTGTCCCGCTGGCGGATCGCGGTGAACGGCGCCGAGCCGGTCGACCGGCGGCTCCAGGACGCCTTCACCGCGCGTTACGCGCCCGCCGGACTCTCCCCGGACGTGTTCCTGCCCGCCTACGGCCTCGCGGAGGCGACCCTCGCCGTCGCCCTCGCTCCCGTCGGACGGCCGTCGAAGGTGCTGTACGCCGACCGGGACGAACTCGGCCGGGGCCGGTACGTGCCGGCGCCCTCCGGCGGGCCGTGCCGTGAACTGGTCGGCGTGGGAACGCCGGTGCTGCGGACGGAGGTCCGGCTCACCGGCGAGAACGGCGCACCGGCGGCGCCCGGGACGGTCGGGGCGATCGAGGTGCGGGGCGCGTCCGTCACGGGCGCCGGGTACGACCGGCGTCCCGAGGAGAGCCGCCGGGTGCTGCTGCCGGACGGCTGGCTGGCGACCGGGGACCTCGGGCTGTGGCACGACGGCGAGCTGTACGTCGTCGGCCGTACGAAAGAGGTGATCATCGTTTTCGGCGCGAACCACTGGGCGAGCGACATCGAGGCGGTGGTGCGGGACACGCCCGGCCTGCCCGTGCACGGCGTCCTCGCCGAGCAGATCTGGTCCGACGAGGGCGGCAGGCTCGGGCTCGTCGTCGAGACGGCACGGCAGGACGCGGCGAGCCGTCTCGAGACGACCGCGCGCATCCGCGCCCATGTCACGTCCGAACTGGGCATCACCCCCGACACGATCGAGTTCGTCCGGCGGGGCGGGATCGCCCGCACGTCGAGCGGCAAGGCACTGCGGCGAAACCCCTTGGAGGCCTCATGGCGCACAGCGGCGCCTACCTGCTCGGTCACTCCGACAGCGAGCACCACCGGCTGACCCTTCAGGACGACGCGGTCTCGCCGTTCACCGGACGCGTCCTGCGGGCGGCCGGGGTCCGTCCCGGGATGAGCGTCCTCGACATCGGCTCCGGCCTCGGCTACGTGTCCCTGCTGGCCGCCCGGCTGGTCGGTCCCGGCGGGCACGTCGTCGGCATCGAGCGGGACCCCGGAAGCGTCGGCAAGGCGCGGGCGCTGGCGCGGGAGGCGGGGTTCGCGGAGTCGGTGCGGTACGAGGTCGCCGACCTGGACGGTTTCGCCCCGGCGGAGCGGTTCGACGTCCTGGTCGGCCGGTACATCCTCATGTACCTCCCGGATCCCGCGTCGGCGCTGCGCCGGCTCACGTCCCTGCTGAAGCCGGGCGGGATCGTCGTCATGCACGAGATGGACTTCACCAACACGGCGCCGTCCCGGCCGCCGCTGCCGGAGTGGGACCGGTACTACGCGCTGTGGCCGCTGCCGTTCCTGGCGGCCGGCGCCGTCCCCGACTTCGGGCCCCGCCTGACGCGGACGTTCCTCGACGCCGGTCTCGGGCTCCCCCAGGTGGAGACGTGGACGGCGACGGCGGGCGGTGCCGGGGAGGGGGCCGTGCTGGAGTGGCTCAGCACGACGTGCCGGGAGATCGCGACGCCGTTGCGCGCGGCCGGGGTCGGCGTGCCGGACGACCTCTCCTTCGACGATGAACTTCCGCGGCGGCTGCGGGAGTCGGTCCTGTCGCGGGGTGTGCGGATCAGCGGGCCGACGCAGTTCGGGGCGTACGCGCGGACGGCGGG
>DATCQX010000057.1:0-19501 GCA_036569285.1 Streptomyces sp. | reverse complement strand
GGGCCGCTCGGAGCACTTCTACGTCCACCTGCGCCTGGGCACCGCCGGTACCGCGCGGACCGTGCCGGTGATGCAGGACGCCTCGGACACCCGCCTCGCCGAACTCCTCCGCCACGCCGTCGCGGCGATGCCGACCTCCCCCGCCCGCGCCACCGCCGAGGTGTGGACGGCCCTGTGGCGTATCGCCGAGCTGGCGGGGAACGGAGACGACGCCGACGGGCACCGCCACCCCTTCGTGGCCGCCGCGCAGGCGTACGTCGAGGAGCATCTCGCCGGACCGCTGTCCGTGCCGGACGTGGCGCGCGCGGTCGGCATCTCGCACACCCACCTGACCCGCGTCTTCCGTGCCGAGACCGGACGCACGGTCGTGTCGTACGTCCGGTACCGGCGCCTTCAGCGCGCCCGCCACCTGCTGACGTCCTCCACCCTGTCGGTCAGCGCCGTCGCCGCGGCCGTGGGGATCGCCGATCTCCAGGCGTTCAACAAGGCGTGCCACCGTGAGCTGGGCGCGAGTCCGCGTGACGTGCGCGCGGCGGGGTTCAGCGGATAGCGGCGGCCGGTTTCGTGGCCCGGTGGAGGATCTCCTCCAGGGGTCCCCGGCGGAAGAACCGCGACCAGACACCGGCGAACAGGACGGCTCCGGCGACGAAGCAGAGCCACAGCGGGCCGCTCGCGTCCTGGGGCGGGGTGGCGGCTTCGCCGGGCAGGGCGAGGATCGCCACGATGTGGCCGACGTAGAGGGTCAGCGACATGGTGCCGACGGCGACGACGGGGGTCAGCGCCTTGCGCAGCCAGTCCACCCGTTCCATGGCCACCGTGGCGCACAGCAGCACGGTGATCGCGATGCCGAGGGCGCCGACGAGGTCGAAGGTGGAGCCGCTGTGCCCCTCGGCACCCAGCAGTCCCCAGGCCTGGCTGCCCCACAGGTCGTGGCCCACAGGCGACTCGAACCCGCCCGCTGCCGCCGACGGGTCGGACATCAGCTTCTCCAGGTCCTCCGGGGACGGCCCACCCGACATCACGTACTTCGCGCCGCCGGTCACCCGCAGCAGCAGCCACGAGACGCCGTACCCGAACGCGATCATCGAGGCGGCGACGGCGGCGAGCTTCTTGCGGACGTCCCAGGAGGTGAGGTCGAGGCGGCCCACCGCCATACCGGTGACGACGAACGTCATCCAGGTGATCGCCGGGTAGAGGCCGGTGAGGGTGAGGTCCAGGACGCCGACGTCGCTGATCCGCGCCAGCGGGTCGTACGTGTCGACGGTGCGCACGGCCGACTCGGAGAGCAGGAGCCGCAGCCCGTAGTTGAGCTGGGGGGTGACCAGCGCGAGCACGAGCGCGACGGCGGCGAGCCCCCGGGCCGGCAGCCTCAGCAGGGGCAGGGCCAGGACGAAGTACAGGGCGTAGAAGCTGAGGATCTCGGCGCCGCCGAAGTTGGTCATCGCCAGGAGGGTGCCCACCACGAACAGGACGGCCGCACGGATCAGGATGCGGGCCCTGGCCTGCCGGAACGCGAGGCCCTCCTTCGGCTCCGGCCGTCCCGCGATCAGCGTCAGCGAGAACCCGGCGAGCATCGCGAACAGGGCCGAGGCCCGGCCGCCCGCGAGCTCCAGGAACCAGTCGGCCACACCGTTGCCGGTCGCCCCGAACGGGCCGACGTGCACGGCGAACATGCCGATCACGGCGATCGCGCGGGCCAGGTCCACGCCGACCAGCCGCGCGACGGGCGGTCGGGACGGGGGTTCCGCGGTGGGGTCGGTCGCGGGCTGGGGGGATAAGGGCGCCTTGGTGGCGCCGTCGATGTCTGTCACCCTCCCAACCTCGTGCCACCGCTATCCGGAATGCCATCCGCCGGTCAGCGGGGGGCACCCCGCCGGTCGACGGGTCCGGCGTGCGTTTTCTCCTGCTCCGGGGCCACTTGGGTGGTGTGCGGCGCCAGGTGGGCGATCTCTCAGCCCTCGCAGCCGACTCGTGTGTCGCCCACGTCCACTACACAACTGTCGGTGCCGGGGCCACCGTTGGCGGAGTCGTTGGCGCCCACCTGGTCGTTGAAGGTCAGCCTGTCGTTGCCCGCGTTGCCCTCGCCGGTGTCCCTGCCGCTGGCGCCGATCAGGTCGTCGCCCCCGGAACCGCCGCGGAGAATGTCGTCACCGGCGTCGCCGGCCAGGACTACGCCCTCGGTGACCGCCGCGGTCGCCTGAAGGGTGTCGTTGCCGTCACCGCCGTTGAAGGACGCCCTCAGGTTGGCCGAGAGGGTCACGGTGTCGTTGCCGTCCTTGGCACTGACAAAGACCTGACGTGTGCCGGCCGGGCACCTGACCGATCCGCTGGTGACCTGGGTGCAGCCGGATCCCGCCGTCACGGTGTCGCCGGTGTCCGCGATGGTGACCTCGCCGCCGGACCCGGAGATGGTGATGCGGTTCGTCTTTCCCGCCGCGGCGGTGATGTCGATGATCGCCGCGTTCGCCGTCACACCGGTCGCGGCCTGGGCCTGCCCGGCCGACAGGGCCAGCGTCACGCCCACCACCGCTGCCATCGACATGGCCTGCAACCCTCTGCGCCGTGAAGTTGCCACTGCTCCTCTTTTCCTGTGCGTTGGTGTCGAAGGCCGCGTGCCCGACGGCAGCGGAACGGCGTCCGGTCAGCAGTGGGAAATGGACCCGGCGGCAGCGGCGCTGTTGTCCACGTACGGCGCGTACGTCCATCCGGTGACGAACAGTTCGAGTCCGCCGAGGTGGTTGTAGCGCTCGTCGATGGTGTGGTACCAGATGTTCCCTCTGCCCAGGTTCTGACCGGTGCTCCAGCAGTCGGTCAGAAGCAGGTCGCCGCTCCAGAGGTCCGGGACTCCGACCGTGCCGGAGGCCAGATTGGTGCTGTTGAAGACGGCCGCGCCGATCTGCACGGTGATCAGCGAGCTCGCGGAGGCGCTCTCCGCCGTCGCCAGCACCAGCCCCCCGGCACTGAGTGCTGCGACGGCCGCTGCCAAGGCGCCACGGCGCCGGAAAGTGCGTCTCATATCTGCCTCCTGATCACTTGGGTGAGTTCTCGCTTCAAGCAGCGGGCCGCTGTTCCGCTGAAAGGCCCACTGCGGCGTCCACGGGTCCGCGTATCCACACGATCCCGGCCGTCGGGGGCCGGGGAAATACGTTTCGGCCCTCGCCGAAACCTGGGACCATCCGCAGCACGTCCGGACGTACCGCGGAGGGATGTACGGTGCTGCGTATTCACTTCACGTTCAGTGACCTGGCGCGGACCCGGCTGGTGGCTGTACCGAGTTCCCTCGGCGTGACCGCCTTCAGTGCGAGCCGGCTCGTGCACCGTACGGGGACTTCCGAACTCGACCTGTGGCGCCGTGTCGTCAGGGCCGCGTTGCAGCCGTCCGCGCCGCCGCTGCTGAGCGGGCTGACACCGACCTCCTCCGCCCACCCCGTCCCCCGCTTCCTCCGTCCCCAGCGGGGCCTGCACACGCTGGAGGAGGAACTGGACCGGCTGCTGGCCACACCCCGACGGGAGTTGCGCGCGGACCTGGAGTACGTGGCCCGGCACCGGAGCCTTCCCGGGTGGGCCCGTGAACTCGCCGACGGTGACCGGGGCACCGCGGCCAGGCTCGCTCAGTCCATCCGCGACTACCACCGCATCGCCGTCGCACCGTACTGGCGCGGCCTCAACTCCACGATCGCGGCCGACCTGGCGGAGCGCGCACGGCAGTTACGGGACGGCGGCCTGGAACAGGTGCTGAGCACCCTGCACCCGCGCATGCGCTGGCGCCCGCCGCACCTGGAGATCGATTCCCCGGACGACGTGGAGTTCCGCCTCGGCGGGCGGGGGCTGCTGCTCGCCCCGGCCGCCTTCATGTCCTACGTTCCCTGCGACCCGGACGAAGAGCAGGCGACCGAGCAGCCGACGTTGTACTACGACGTCGCCGGCGACGGTCCTCCCCGAGCTCTGACCACCCGGCTCCACGGTCCCCATGGCGGGCTCGCCGCGCTTCTGGGGCACAGCCGCGCGGCCGTGCTGGAGGTGATCGCCGAGGGGGCGTCCACGAGTCAACTCGCCCGCCGGGTGGGCCTGTCGATCGCCTCGGCCAGCGAACACGCGACGGTCCTGCGACGCGCCGGCTTGGTGACCACCCACCGCACCGGCAGAACCCGCCACCACACTCTCACCCCCCTGGGCGCGGAACTCCTCCTCCACGCCGCGGCCTCGCCCCTGCCGGACCACCACTGACTCCCGCGTGATCCAGCCGGCCATGAGGGAAGCCGAAGGCGAAGAGGACGCGCCCGGCGGCCGGAACGTCTCCGGTTCTCAGGTCCCCCCGACCGGCAAGGACGCCCCCGCCGCCCGGTGGCCGGGATCGTGTCCCCACACCTCGCTCAGCACCCCGCACACCTCACCCACGGTCGCCCGTGCGCGCAGGGCCTCCTTGAGGGGGTAGAGGACGTTGTCGGAGCCCTCGGCCGCTCTGCGCAGTCGCGCCAGGGCGTCGGTGAGGGCCGGTTCCACGCGCCAGGCGCGCAGTTTGGCGATGCGTTCGGTCTGTTGGGCCTCGGCGAGGGGGTTCGCGGGGTGCTGACGGCGCGGCCGGTGGCGGGCGGCGGGTGCGATCTCGCGTGTTTGGAAGCCCTGTTCGACGGCCGCTGCCGCGCCGCCCAGTTCTTCCACCCGGTCCATCAGGGCGAGCGCGTCGCGTACCCATTCGCCGGGTACCGGTGCTGTGCGTCCGCGCCAGGGTGCGGGGCGGCCCTTGTGGATCGTCCGCGTCCACAGCCGTCTCGTCACGTCTGCCGTCCGGCGGCCGGCGGGGAACGCGACGCGGGACGCGGCGTCCTGGGGGTGTGTCCCGGCGGCCACCGCTGTGCGGAGGTACTCGATGCCGCTGGCCAGGGTGAACGCGATCTCCTGGGCGGGTGAGGCGCCCATGGCGGCCAGGTCGTCGCCGCGGAGCGAGACCACCGTCCACTTCGGGATCACGGCGCGGCAGTACGCGAAGGTGTCGGCGACGAACCGCAGTGACGGCCTCAGCGGGAAGATCCGCGTCCCGCGTGTGATGTGCGCGGTGAGGACGTCGCCGCGGACCGCGCCCCTCAGCCGGTCTGGCGGCACCCCCTGTTCCTCGGCCACCAGCTCGTACAGCAGGAGCAGTACGGCGGCCGGTGCGTCGACCGTCAGGGTCGTGCGCACCTTGTCGAGCGGGATGCCCCGGAACAGGACGCGCATGTCGTCGATGGAGTCGACGGCGACGCCCGCCACGCCGACCTCGCCGGACGCGGCCGGGGTGTCGGAGTCCTGCCCGCGGCGGGTGGGCAGGTCGAAGGCCACGGACAGTTCCGTCACCCTCCGGCGGGCCGGCCGGTGGTGGCGGGCGTTCCACTCGGCCGCCGTGCCCGCCACCCGGTCGCCGTCGGGCCTCGGTCGCGGCTCGGTCACAGGCCGAACAGGAGACGCCATGCCTGCTCGTCACGTCCGTGCAGGATCGCGCAGACGTCTCGGAGCGCGAGGGCGAACCGGTCGATCTCCTCGTCGGTCAGATAGATCGACGGTTCCAGGCGCAGGGTCTGGGTCGCGCTGGCCGTCGGGGCGACCCTGATCTGATGCTGGATGAGCATGTATCCGCTGATGAGGTAGCCGAAGGCGCCGGGCGGCAGTTCCGCGCCCAGGACCTCCTCGACGACGGCGCTCTGGTCGTGGAACTCGAAGCCGAGGAACAGGCCCTTGCCCCGGACGTCCTTGACGACGTCGGGGAACTCCCGGCGCACGTCGTCGAGCGTGGCCGCCAGCCGGGCTCCCCGCTCCGCGGCGATCCGGTAGGCGCGGCCCTCGTCGGCCTCCAGCATCTGGACGACCTGGTGGGCGATGGACGTCGAGAAGGCGTCCTTGGCGAAGGTGGAGCTGTGCATCAGCTCGAAGGCGCTCTCGTAGACCGACTCGCGGAACAGCGTCACCGAGGTCTTGACGAGACCGCCGCCCAGGCTCTTGGCCAGGCAGTAGTAGTCGCCCCGCAGGCCGATCAGCGAGCTGGCCAGCAGAGCGCCGGTGCGGCCCATGCCGCTCTGGATCTCGTCCACCACGATGGGGCAGTCGATGGCCGCGCACTCGCGCTGGATCGCCTGGGCGAACTCCGGCGTGACCGGGTTGACGCCGCCTTCGCCCTGGATCGGCTCGACCACGAACGCGGCGAACACCGGCAGATCGCGGCGCACCACGTGGACGGTGCCGTTGTCCAGCGTGAGGTCGAACAGGGGCACCCGCTCCGATTCGATGACCTTGCCGAGCGCGTCCGGCTCGTTGAAGGGCACGAAGCGCGCCTGGGCGGCCATCGCGCTGAAGGGGAGGCGGAAGTCGGGGTTGTGGGTGAGCTGGACGCTGCCGGCGAGCTTGCCGTGGAACGCGCGGGTGAGGGTCAGGAACAGCGGGGGCCTCTCCAGCGCGGCGGCGTTGGCCTGCGCCAGCGCGGTGGCCACCGCGGGGAAGGACCGGGGGTCGGCGCACTCGACGCCGTACTCCGTCAGCCGTACGTCGGTGCGCGCGTCCAGGGCCGCCGCGCCGTCCTCCACGGCCGCCCTCGCGGTGGCCGTGTGTTCGGCGATCTCGGCGGTGAGCCGGTCCAGTTTCGTGCGGCGGGCGAGTTCGGCGTGCTTCATCGCGATCTCGATGGCTTCGGCGCCGCTGTTTCCGAAGACGGCGTAAAAAGGCTCCTCGGTGCCGGTCTCCCGCCGGATGGCTTTGTTGAGGGTCTCGGCGGCCCGGTGCGCCTCCGTGCGGCGGGAGAACTGGGCGTGCACCGCCACCTGCGAGTTCAGCAGGTGCTGGGCGTGCGCGACGATATCCGGGTGATTGTGGCCGAAAATGAGGGAACCATAACCACCGAGCATGTCCAGCACCGGAACTTCGACGCCGTCCTCGCCGAGAAAGTAGAGATGATTTTTCTCGGCACGGACATATTCGACGTCCAGGCCCATGGTGGTCAGGAGGGCGAGGAGGTGGGGTTCCGCGAGTTCGGCGGGCAGCGGATTATTCACTGGTAGCCTTCACAATCCTCGATGGATTCCTAAAGCGGGCGAGAGATACCCTATTCAAACCCCCTCACCGGCAACTCATCTTCAGTTCATCGCTGTTCGTCCTCGCTATGAACGGGCGGTGAGCTGCGAGTTATCCACCCTCCTCAGCATGACCTACATGCCTGAACAGGAAAAGCTCGTCGATTACCTGAAATGGGTCACCAAGGATCTTCAGAAGGCCCGTCAACGCATCACCGAACTGGAATCCGCAACCGGCGAACCCATAGCCATCGTGGGGATGGCCTGCCGGTATCCGGGGGGCGTCGATTCCCCGGCGGCCCTGTGGCAGCTGGTCGCGGACGAAGTGGACGCGATCAGCGAATTCCCCGAGAACCGGGGCTGGGACCTCGACAGCCTCTACGGCACGGCCGACGGCGGGCCCGGCGGACCGGGTACGTCCTCGACCCGGTACGGCGGATTCCTGGGGGACGTGGGCGAGTTCGACGCGGAGTTCTTCGAGATCGCCCCGCGTGAGGCCCGGGCGATGGACCCGCAGCAGCGGCTGCTGCTGGAGGCGTCCTGGGAGGCGATCGAACACGCGTCGATCGACCCCACCTCGCTGCGCGGCAGCCGTACAGGCGTGTTCACCGGCATTTCCGGTCAGACCTACCACTTCGTCGGCGAGGGCCCCCCGGAGCTGGAGGGGTACCTGATGACCGGGACGCTCACCAGCGTCGCCTCGGGCCGCCCGGCGTACACGCTGGGTCTCGAAGGCCCCGCCGTGACCGTGGACACGGCGTGCTCGTCGTCGCTGGTGGCGCTGCATCTGGCCGTGCAGTCCCTGCGCTCGGGCGAGACCGACCTCGCCCTGGCCGGTGGTGCGACCGTGATGGCGACCCCGGGTGCGTTCGTGGAGTTCTCCCGGCAGGGCGGGCTGTCCGAGGACGGGCGGTGCAGGGCGTTCGCGGCGGCGGCGAACGGCACCGGCTGGGCCGAGGGGGTGGGCGTGCTGGTGCTGGAGAAGCTGTCCGACGCCCGGCGGAACGGGCACCGGGTGCTGGCCGTCGTCAAGGGGACGGCGATCAACCAGGACGGGGCCAGCAACGGCCTGACCGCCCCCAACGGGCCCGCTCAGCGGCGGGTGATCCGGCAGGCGCTGGCCAATGCCCGGCTCACCCCGGCCGACATCGACATCGTCGAGGCGCACGGCACGGGCACCACCCTGGGTGACCCCATCGAGGCTCAGGCCCTCATCGACGCCTACGGACAGCAGCGCGGCCACGGCCGGCCGCTGTGGGTCGGCTCGTTCAAGTCGAACATCGGGCACTCCGCGGCCGCTTCGGGGGTGGGCGGGATCATCAAGATGGTGCAGGCCATCGAGCACGGTGTGCTGCCGAAGACCCTGCACGTCGACGAGCCGACCCCGCACGTCGACTGGTCGGCGGGCGCCGTGGAGGTGCTGACCGAGGCCCGGCCGTGGCCCGAGACGGGCGCGCCGCGCCGCGCCGCGGTCTCCGGCTTCGGCGTCAGCGGGACCAACGCCCACGTCATCATCGAGCAGGCCCCGGCCGAGGAGACCGCCGCCCCCGGCGAAGGGTCCCGGACACCTGCGGCGCTGCCCTTCCTGCTGTCGGCGAAGACGCCTCAGGCACTGCGCGCGCAGGCCGGCCGGCTGCTGACGTTCCTCGAAAGCACCGCCGACGGCACCGGCGGTGCACAGCCGTCCCTGCTGGACACGGCGTACTCGCTGGCCACCACCCGCACGATGTTCGAGCACCGTGCCGTGGTCGTCGCGTCCGGCCGGGACGGGCTCAAGGCGGCCCTGTCCGCCGCCGCGCAGGGCGAGCCGGTCCCCGACGTGGTGGAGGGCGTCGTCGGCCAGGAAGGGGGCCGTCCGGTGTTCGTCTTCCCCGGGCAGGGCTCCCAGTGGGCGGCCATGGCGCAGTCCCTCCTGGACACCGAGCCGGTCTTCGCCCGGCGGATCGAGGAGTGCGCGAAGGCGCTGGCGCCGCACACCGACTGGGACCTTCTGGACGTGCTGCGGCAGAAGCCGGACGCGCCCTCGCTGGAGCGTGTCGACGTCGTCCAGCCCGTCCTGTTCGCCGTCATGGTGTCCCTCGCCGAACTCTGGCAGTCCCTGGGGGTGCGGCCCGCGGCGGTCGTCGGGCACTCCCAGGGCGAGATCGCCGCGGCCTGTGTCTGCGGCGCGCTCACCCTGGAGGACGCCGCCAAGGTCGTCGCGCTGCGCGCCCGCGCCATCACGAGCATCGCCGGGCCCGGCGGCATGGTCTCCGTCGCCCTGCCCCTCGACGGGGCCGAGGCGCTCCTCGCCGCGTGGGACGGCCGGGTGAGCGTCGCCGCCGTCAACGGGCCGAACGCCGTCGTGATCGCGGGTGACACCGAGGCCCTGGACGAGATCCTCGCCCGGTGCGAGAGCGACGGCGTGCACGCGCGGCGCGTCCCCGTCGACTACGCCTCCCACACGCACCACGTCGAACCGCTGCGCGAGGAACTCCTCGAACTCCTGGACGGCATCGAGCCCCGGCCCGCCGCCGTGCCCTTCCACTCGACGGTCCACGGACGGGAGATGGACACGACCGGGCTCGACGCCGAGTACTGGTACACCAACCTCCGCCGGACCGTCCTCTTCGAGCCGACCGTGCGCGCGCTCCTGGACCTCGACGGCGGCCACCCCGCGTTCCTTGAGGTCAGCGCCCACCCGGTCCTCACCACCAGCATCCAGGACACCCTCGAAGGCGCCGGTACCCCCGGGGTCGCCGTCGGCACACTGCGCCGCGACCACGGCACCCTCGGCCGCGTCCTCCTCAACGCCGGCCGGCTCCACGCGCACGGCACCTTCGTGGACTGGACGCGTCTGTTCGCCGACACGGGCGCCCGGGTCACGCCGCTGCCCACCTACGCGTTCCAGCGCCGGGAGTACTGGCTGAGCGCGCCGCCCAGGACCAGGGCGTACGAGACGGCGGGGCGCGGCGACGAGGTGTTCCGCGTCGACTGGACGCCGGTCACCGCGGCCGGGCCCGTCGCCGGGCGGATCACCGCCGAACTGGGCACCGCCGCGTTCCCGGACCTCGACGCCGTCGGCGCGGCCGTCGCCGCCGGAGGCCACGTCGACGTCGTCAGGGCGACCCTTCTGCCCGAGCCCGGCGAGGTCGTGCCCGCCGCGCACCTCGGTGCGCACCGCGCCTGGGAGCTGGTGCGGGACTGGCTGGGCGACGAGCGGCTGAGCGGGACGAGACTCGCCGTCGTGACCACCCGGGCGGTCGTCGGCGACGTGGACGGCGGGCAGGACGCGGCCGTCCCCGTCGGCGCCACCGCGTGGGGCCTGCTGCGCAGCGCGCAGACCGAGAACCCGGGCCGGATCTTCCTGATCGACCACGACGGCGCCCCCGAGAGTGTCGCTCTGCTGTCCGGCGCGGTGGACCTGGCCGAGTCGCAGCTCCTGATCCGCCGGGGTGTCGCGTACCGGCCGAGGCTCCTCCCGCTGGAGGCGCCCGCCGCAGCCGCCGCGGGAGTCCGCTGGAATCCGGAGGGGACCGTGCTGATCACAGGCGGTACGGGGGCGCTGGGCACGCTGTTCGCCCGCCACCTGATCACCCGGCACGGTGTCAAGCGGCTGATCCTGACCAGCCGGCGGGGCCCCGAAGCGCCCGGTGCGAGCGAACTCCACGCCGAACTGACCGCGTTGGGTGCCGAGGTCACCATCACCGCCGGTGACGTCGTCGACCGCGCGTTCCTGGCCCGCGTCCTCACCTCCACGCCCGTGGAGCACCCGGTCACCGCCGTCATCCACACCGCCGGTGTCCGTGACGACGGCATCGTCTCCTCGCTCACTCCCGAGCGGATCAGCCCGGTCCTGCTGCCGAAGGTCGACGCCGCGTGGCACCTGCACGAGCTGACGCGGGAACTCGGCCTGGAACTCGACGCGTTCGTCCTCTTCTCCTCCATCGCGGCGATGTTCGGCGGCGCCGGTCAGGCGAGCTATGCCGCCGCCAACACGTTCCTCGACGCGCTGGCCGCGCACCGCCGCTCTCTCGGGCTGCCGGCCACGTCCGTGTCCTGGGGGCTGTGGGACGAGACGGTGGGCGGGCTCGCCGACAACCTCACCGAGGGGGACCTGCGCCGGATCAAGGCCCAGGGCATCCGCCAGATCACGCCCGAGACGGGCATCACCCTGTTCGAGGAGTCGCTGAACGGCGGCCATCCCGTGCCGGTGGCCACCCCCGTCGACCTGGGAGTGCTGGAGAACGCGGCCACGGCACCGGAACTGCTGCGCACGCTCGTCGCGTCCGCCGGCACGGGAGACGACGCCGCGGGACCCGGCGCGTTCGCCCGGCGGCTGACCGACGCGCCCGTGGAGCAGCGGCGTGACCTGGTGCTGGAGCTGGTCCGCAAACACGCGGCGGCCGTGCTCGGCCACGCCGACCCGGCGGCGGTCGGCGAGGACGCGGCGTTCCTCAAGATCGGGTTCGACTCGCTGTCGGCGGTCGAACTGCGCAACATCCTGGACCGGGCGACCGGGCTGACGCTGCCCGCCAAGGTCGTCTTCGACCACCCGACCCCGGGAGCGCTCGCCGACGACCTGCTGGCCCGCCTGGCACCAGCACAGGACAGCACAGGCAGCTCGGGAGCGGGCCTGTCGGACGTGGACTTCGCGGCGGACATCCGGCTCGACGAGGAGATCACGGTCACGGACGGCCTCGTCCTGAGGAAACCCGAGGAGGCGGACGAGATCCTGCTGACCGGCGCCACCGGATTCCTGGGCGCGTTCCTCCTGCGGGAACTGCTGCGGACGACAACCGCGACGGTGCACTGCCTGGTGCGGGCCGACGGCGAGGCCGACGCGCTGCGCCGGATCCGGGAGAACCTCGACTGGTACGGCATCTGGGACGAGGCGTGGACGGCGCGGGTGGCCGCGCTGCCGGGTGATCTCGGCAGCCCCCTGCTCGGCCTGAGCGAGGAGCACTTCGACGCGCTGGCGCGCCGGGTCGACGTGATCTACCACGCCGCCGCCACCGCGAACTGGATCTTCCCGTACGCGTCGCTGCGCGCCTCCAACGTCCAGGGCACCGCCGAGATCCTGCGGCTGGCCGCCCGGCACCGTGCCGTGCCGGTGCACCACGTGTCGTCCACCGGTGTGTACGCCCGGCCCGAGCGGCCGGACGTGCCGCTGACCGTGGACGACAGGACAGGTCCGGCGCAGGAGCTGGTCAACGGCTACCAGCAGAGCAAGTGGGTGGCCGAGCAGGTCGTGGCGCTCGGCCGGGAGCGCAAGCTTCCCGTCTCGGTGTACCGGGTCGACACCATCTCCGGTGACCGGGAGAACGGCGCCTGCCAGACGCGTGACTTCGTGTGGCTCGGCGTGAAGGGGATCCTCCAGTCGGGGGCCGTTCCGCGCGGTCTGTCCGGCACCTTCTACCTGGCCCCGGTGGACTACGTGAGTTCCGTGATCGTCGGGCTCTCCGGGAAGCCGGACGAGATCGGCGGCACGTTCAACGTCGCCAACCGCAATCCTGTCGAGTTCGACCAGATCATCGCGTGCCTGCGGGCTCGCGGCTACGAGCTTCCCGAGACGGACTGGCCCGACTGGCTCGACCTCGTGAAGTCCGACAGCGACAACGCGCTCAACCCGCTGCTGGACGTGTTCCAGAGCTTCAGCGACCCGGATTCCCCCGGCTATGCGCGGATGGACGTCACCGCCACGGAGGCCGCGCTCGCGGGCACCGGGGTGACGCCTCCGGACGTCGACCGGACGGTGCTGGAGAGGTACGTCGACTTCTTCATCGACGCCGGGTACTTCCCGCCGCCGGCCTCGGACTGCGCCCGCTGACGCACGGTACGAGGAAGGTGCCCCACCGGTTCTCCGGTGGGGCACCTTCCTGTCCGGGCCCGTGGAGGCCGTCGCCGGTGCTACGCCTCGGCCTTGTTCTGGTCGTTGCTCAGCCAGTGCTCGGTGCGCACCCGGATCAGCCGGGCCCGGCCGTGGGCGAGCGCCTCGTCCACGTACTTCCGCGCGTCCGGCTCGTCCATGTACCGCCCCACGACGCGCATCGACACCTCGTCGCTGGGGACCTCGTCGGCGCCGCTGACGACCGGACCCTCCACCGACACGTACTTGTACGGCGCTTCCTCCTGCTGGACGACCAGCGTCAGCCGGCCCGCCGCGCGGATCAGCCCGTATTTCAGGGAGTCGTTGTTGACCAGGACGATCAGGTCACCGCCGGGGGTGTAGTCGTACCAGACCGGCACCGAGAGGGGGGCGCGGCCCGGCCTCTCCACGGCCATCACTCCGATGTGCACCTCGGAGAGGAACGCCTCTCGCTCCTCGCGGGTCATGACTACTGAGGACATGTTCTTCCCTGTCTTGTCTGGAGGCTCGCGAAAACACCGCGGAGCTGTCGGCAGACAGCTCCGCGGAGGCCGGGGTGGAGGTGTGGATCAGTGGTAGAGCGAGATCGTGGGGCCGATGCCCAGCAGGGAGCGGCTGTAGTCCTCGACGATGGCGGGCTGGTAGAGCATGCCGTGGCGGCTGCCGATCTCCAGGTCGCGCCAGTACTGCTGGATGGGGTTGGCGAGGGCGAACCCGCTGGTGCCGGCGATGTCCAGCATCTTCTGCATCGCCTCCTTGGCCCGCTGGAGGGACGTGGCCTGGTGCATGCGGATGCGCGCGCGCTCCTCCCAGGGCAGCTCCGTGTGCGGGTGGGCAGCGAAGTGCGCGTCGAACTGGTCGGCGATGGCGAGCATGTGCAGCACCGCGGTGTCGACCAGGTGCGACGCCTCCGCGAACCACAGCTGGACGGCCGGCGAGTCGACGGCGTGCGCGTAGGTCGTGTAGCTCAGCGGCTTGCGCTTGTCGAGCTGTTCCCGCACGAGGTCGAGGGCGCCGCGCGCGGCACCGACCAGCGAGGACAGGGAGTGGGTGTTGCCCTGCACCAGCTCGGTCGGGGAGACGGCCTTCTCCCAGCGGCCGTCGGGGTCCTGCTCGGCGTAGAGGATGAAGTGGTCCGGGACGAACAGGTCGTCCACCACCATCGCGTGGGTGCCGGTGCCGGACAGGCCGGCGACCTTCCACGTCTGTTCGATGACGATGTTGCGCAGCGGGACGAGCGGCGCGAGGACGTCCACCATCCCGGTCTGCCGGTCGCCCTCCATCAGCGGGATCGGCGCGAGCAGCGCCCAGTCGGAGATCTCGCACCCGGAGGCGAAGGGGAAACGGCCCGAGATCCTGACGCCGCCGTCGACCTTGTCGGCGCGCGTGCCGCTGAGGGCTCCGGCGGACAGGACGACGGCGTCCGGGTTCCCGTCGAAGATCTCCTTCACGGCCTTCTCCGGGAGGAGGCCGGTGAACGGCACGGTCCCGATGTGGTTGGCGGTGATCCAGCCGGTGGAGCCACAGCCCCGCCCCACCTCGGAGATGATCTCCAGCTGCGTGCGCATCGACGTGCTGGTCCCGCCGTACTCCACGGGGTTGGTGACCCGCAGGAGACCGGCCTCCTTCAGCGCCGCCAGGTTCTCCGGTGCCGGGTTGCCCAGTTGCTCGGTGCGCGCCGTGTTGGCCCGCAGGAGGGGCAGCAGGGCCCGGGCGCGGGCGACCAGTTCTTCCGGAGCGGGGTGCGCCTGGGTGGTCGAGTCGGGAGACATGTTTTCACTCCTCAAGAGCATGCGGACCGGCGGCGGAGCGCCGGTCCGTGACTGCTGGGCGGGGATGATCGAAAACGCTATCCAGGGTCACTCACCGCGGAGTCACCGGCAGTTCAGCGCCGCGGTGAGTGACAGATGACCGGGCGGTTCAGCGGCCCGACCGTCCGAGTTGTTCGTCGATGAAGGCGAACAGCTCGTCCGTGGAGGCGGCGTCCAGCTGTTCCTCCTGTCCGGCCGTGTCCGGGCCGTCGTCCGCGCTCTCGGACCACTTGGACAGGAGGGTCTGGAGGCGGGTGGTGATGACCAGCCGGTCACCGGGCTCGTACGCGGAGGCCAGCAAGGTGGCCTCCAGGCTCTCCAGTTCGCCCAGGAGCGAGTCGGTCGCGCTGGGGGCCTGCGGCAGGAGTTCGGTGAGGACGAAGTCGGCGAGGGCGGCGGCGGTGGGGTGGTCGAACACGGCGCTCGCGGGCAGGCGGCGGCCGGTCACCACGGTGAGCCGGTTGCGCAGGTCCACGGACATCAGGGAGTCGAAGCCGAGCGTCAGGAACGGCACGTCCGCCTTGATGCGCTGGGGGTCGCTCTGGCCCAGCACCGTGGCGACCTCGGTGAGGACGATCTCCCGGATGTGGGAGCGCCGTTCGTCCTCGGGGAGTTCTCCCAGCCGCCGGACGAGCGCCTCGGGACCGTCGGTGCGGGCCGTGCTCCTCGCCGGGGTGCCGGCCAGGGCGCGCAGGGCCGGTGGGACGGCTCCGCTGTCGCGGATCGTCGCCAGGTCGAGCGTGGCGGCGAGTACCGCGGGGGGTCCGGTGACGGCGGCGTCGAACAGCGCGAGCGCTTCGGTCCGCTCCAGGAGGCGGAAGCCGCGCACGGCGAGCCGGTGGCGGCCGACCTCGTCGATCGACGCGGCCCGTCCGGTCTCCTCAGCCCACAGCCCCCAGGCCACGGCGGTCACCGGCAGCCCGAGCGCGCGCCGGTGCGCGGCCAGTTCGTCCATGAAGGCCCCGGCGACCGAGGCGGGACCGGTCCCGGCCCAGCCGAGGGTGCCGTCGGCGGACGAGAACAGGACGAACGCGGTGAGCGCGTGCCCGGCCTCCTGGGTCAGTTCGTGCAGGTGCCAGGCCGCGTCCGCCTGGGGCCGGAGCACCGTCGAAAGGTCCTGTGCGGTCAGGTCCGCGACCAGTCCGCCGTCGTTGACCCCGGCGGCGTGGACCACCGCCGTGAGGGGGTGCTCGGCGAGGAGCCCGGCCAGGAAGCCCCGGTCGGCGACGTCACCGGCGACGATCGTCGCCTCGGCGCCGAGGCCTTCCAGGTCGGCCCGCAGCATGTCCGCGCCGGGGGCGTCGGCGCCCCTGCGGCTCACCAGCAGCAGCCGTCGTACACCGTGCTCGGCGGCCAGGTGCCGGGCGAGGGCGCTGCCCAGCGTTCCGGTGCCGCCGGTGATCAGGACGGTGCCGTCCGCCGTCCAGGGGGTGTCCTGGCCGGTGGTGGCGCGGGCCAGCCTCGGGGCGAGGACGCGGCCGTCGCGGACGACGAGGGCCGGTTCGGCCGCGCCGAGCGCCGCCGCCAGTTCGCCGGGGGTGGGTGTGGCGTCGCTCGCGAGGTGCACGACCCGTCCGGGTTCCTCCGCCCACACCGACCGGACGAACGCCGCCGCGGCCGTGCTCGGGGCGCCGCTCGGCGTGGTCACGACGAGTGCCGTGGCGGCCAGGGCCTCGGTGCCGAGCCACTTCTGGACCGCGTCCAGTGCGGCGCCCGCCGTGGTGCGGGTGTCCGTCAGGAGGTCGCCGACGGGTTCCACGGGCAGCGGGAGGAGGACGGCGTCGTACGCGGCCCCGTCCTCGACGGCCTTCACGAGTTCGTCGAGATCGGCGTGGACGGGCCCGTGGGTGGCGGCCATGTCGTCGCCCACCACGCCGAGGACCGCCAGGCGCGGCGCCGCCGGGGCGCCGGTGGTCACGGGGACGAGTTCCGTCTCGAAGAGGGAGTCGTGCGTCGGGCGGCTGCCGGCGAGTTCCGCGGCCGTCACGGGCCGCAGGCGTACGGAGTCGGCGCTGAGTACGGGCCGGCCGGTGAGGTCCCGCACCTCCACGGAGAAGGAGTCCGCCGCGTCGGCGGGGGCCAGCCGGACCCGCAGGGAGGTGGCGCCGGTGGCGTGCAGCCGCACTCCGCGCCACTCGGCCTCCAGCCGGGGCAGTTCGCCGTCCGCGTGCCAGGGGTGCAGGACGGCGTCGAGCAGGGCCGGATGGATGCCGTACCCCGACGGGTCCGGGCCGTCCTGCGGCGGCAGGGCGATCTCGGCGTACCACGCGTCGTCGTGCCGCCAGGCGGCCGTCACCGTGCGGTAGGCGGGGCCGTGGGCGTAGCCCTGCTCGGCGAGCGCGTCGAGCGGCGGGTCCTGCTCGGGACGTGCGGGAGCGGGCGGCCAGTCGGTTCCCGGACCGGCCGGGGCCGGGGTGCCGAGGGTGCCTGCGGCGTGCGCGGTCCACGGCTGCTCGGCCCCTTCGGGGCGGCCGTGCACCGTGACCGGGCGTCCCCCTTCCTCGGGGGCGCCGACCCGCACCTGAAGGAGCCAGGTGCCGCTGTCGGGCAGGACGAGGGGTTCCAGCAGGCTCAGCTCCGTCACGGAGCCCACCCCGGCCTCGTCGCCCGCGCGGATCACCGACTCGACCAGCGCGGACGACGGGACGACCACGGAGCCGAGGAGCCTGCGCTCCCCCAGCCAGGGCTGCCGTTCCACGGAGATCCGGCTGGTGAAGACGAGTTCCTCACCGCCGGCGAGTGCCAGCGCGTCGCCCAGCAGGGGGTGCCCGGTGCCGTGCCCGCCCGCCGTGTCACCGAGGACGAGGCGTTCGGGCTCCAGCCAGTAACGCCGGTGTTCGAAGGGGTAGGTGGGCAGGGGCACCGTCTTGGCGGGGCTGAGGCAGCGGTCCCAGTCGACGCCGACGCCGTGGACGTACAGTTCGGCGGCGGAGGTGACGAACCGGTCGAGGCCGCCTTGGTCGCGGCGGAGCGTGCCCACCGCGATCGCCTCGCCGTCCGCGTCCTCGACGATGCCCTGCATGCCCATCACGAGCACGGGGTGGGGGCTGATCTCCACGAACGCGGCGATGTCCGCGTCCGGTCCGGCCAGCTCCCGGACGGTCTGTTCGAACAGCACCGGCTGCCGCAGGTTCGTGTACCAGTACTCGGCGTCCATGACGGCGGTGTCGATCCGCTCGCCGAGGACGGTGGAGTGGAAGGCGGTCCGCGAGGTCCGGGGCCGGATGTCCGCCAGCAGGTCGAGCAGGGTCTCGCGCAGCTCCTCCACGTGGGGTGAGTGCGAGGCGTAGTCCACCGGGACGCGGCGTGCCCGCACCTCCCGCTCGGCGCATTCGGCGAGGAACTCCTCCAGCGCGCCCGCGTCGCCGGCGACGACCACCGAGGCCGGGCCGTTGACGGCGGCGACGGTGATCCGCCCCTGCCAGGGTTCCAGCAGCCGCTCGGTGTCCTGTGCCGTCAGGGGCACCGACACCATGCCGCCCCGGCCGGCGATGCGCCGGATCGCCAGGGACCGCAGGGCGACGACCTTCGCCGCGTCTTCCAGCGTCAGGGCCCCGGAGACGCAGGCCGCGGCGATCTCGCCCTGCGAGTGGCCGACGACGGCCGCCGGGCGCACCCCCCAGGACTGCCAGAGCGCGGCCAGCGACACCATCACCGCGAACAGCACCGGCTGGACGACGTCGACGCGCTCCAGCGAGGCCGCGTCCGGGCGCTGCCGGAGCACGTCCAGCAGGGACCAGTCGGTGTGGGGGTCCAGGGCCCGCGCGCACTCCTTAACGCGTTCGGCGAACACGGGCTCCGTGTCGAGCAGTTCGCGGGCCATCCCGGCCCACTGCGAGCCCTGCCCGGGGAAGACGAACACCGTACGGCCGTCCTCCTGCCGTGCCCGGCCCGTCACCGTGCCCGCGGCCTGTCCGCCTTGCGCGAGGGCCTCCAGCGCGGCCCGGGGCACTTCGCCGGCGCCGGCCACCAGGACGGCCCGGTGGTCGAACCGGGACCGGGTGGCGGCCAGCGAGTACGCCGCGTCCCAGGCCCAGGGCGACGGTCCGGCACCGGCGGGAGCCGTCTCGTCGGCGAGGGCCAGCAGCTGTGCGGCCCGGTCGCGCAGAGCCGTCTCGGTGCGGGCGGAGAGCAGCCAGGGGGTCACCGGGCCTCGGTCGCCGTCGGGGGCCGGTGCCTCTTCCTCCGCCGGGACCTGCTCGATGATCACGTGGGCGTTGGTGCCGCTGACGCCGAAGGAGGAGACGGCGGCGCGGCGCGGGTTGCCGGTCTCGGGCCAGGGCCGGGCCTCGGTGAGGAGTTCGACCGCGCCCGCCGACCAGTCGACGTGCGGGGTGGGTTCGTCGGCGTGCAGGGTCCGGGGCAGGGTGCCGTGCTGGATCGCCTGCACCATCTTGATGATGCCGCCGGCCCCGGCGGCGGCCTGGGTGTGGCCGATGTTGGACTTCAGCGAGCCGAGCCACAGGGGGCGGTCCTCGGCGCGCCCCTGACCGTAGGTGGCGATGACCGCCTGGGCCTCGATCGGGTCACCGAGCCGGGTGCCGGTGCCGTGCGCCTCCACCACGTCGACGTCGGCGGTGGTGAGCCGGGCGTCGGCGAGGGCGGCCCGGATGACACGCTGCTGGGACGGCCCGTTGGGGGCGGTCAGCCCGTTGCTGGCGCCGTCCTGGTTCACCGCGGTGCCCCGGACGACGGCCAGGACCCGGCGTCCACCCCGGCGGGCGTCGGAGAGCCGCTCGACCAGCAGCAGGCCCACGCCCTCGCCCCAGCCGGTGCCGTCCGCCGCTCCCGCGTAGGCCTTGCAG
>DATCQX010000056.1:0-3633 GCA_036569285.1 Streptomyces sp. | reverse complement strand
GCCCGCGTGGTCCTGGAGCGCCAGCAAGGAGGTCTCGATCGCCTCGTGCTCCTGGCCGAGCCGCGCCAGCGCACGGTCCACCTCGTCCCGGTCCATCACCGGACCAGGGGGTCCCGCGACGCCCATCGATCACCTCTTGTCGTCGTTCACGTCTTGTCTGCCTGCGGTTGCCGGTGCGGTCGATCTTCCCTGTCCGTGGGGCGGTCTAACGGGTGCGGAGGTAGCTGGGGGACGGGGGCAGGTACGGCGCGAAGTTGTCGTTCAGCGTCGGGGCCAGCCATTTCTCGTACGACTTCTGCCAGTCGGCCGAACGGTACTCCGCGAGAATCTGGTTGACCCGGCTGACCAAGTCGTTCGCGTCCTTCTTCATCGCGACCCCGTAGTACTCGGTGGTGAACGGCTTGCCTCTCAGCCCGATCGTCGGGTCCTGGGCCGCCTGGCTCGCCGCGAGGGCGCCGTCCGTGATCACCGCGTCCGCCTCGCCGAGCTGCAGCCTCACCAGGCAGTCGAGCTGGTTCGGGACGACGAGGAGCCTCGCGCCCTGGCTGTTGTCGTCCAGCATGCCCTTGGCGGTCGAACCCTTCGCCACGCAGACCGTCTTGCCCGCGAGGCTCTTGTCGAACCCGGAGATCTCCAGGGCCGACTTGGGGGCCAGGACCTGCTGGCCGGTCTTGAAGTAGGGCGCGGAGAACGCGACGTCCTTGAGCCGGTCGCAGGTGATCGTCATCGTCCGGACGACCATGTCGACCCGGCCGTTCTGGATCGCCGCGATCCGTTCGTTCGTCGGGATCGCCTTGAACTGGACGGCGTTGCTGTCGCCCAGGAGGTCCTGGGCGATGCGGTGGGCCAAGTCGATGTCGAAGCCTTCGAGCTGGGCGCTCTGGTTGTTCGGGTCGCGGTAGCCCCAGCGGTAGCTGTTCTGGTCGACGCCGACGACCAGCTTGCCCTTCGCCTTGATCGCCGCGATCGTCGGGCCGTCCGCCGTGGAGGGCCTCAGCGTCTGGGCCTCCGGCCTGTCGCAGGTCTCGGCGGCGGCCTGGGTGCCCTGCGCGCCCTGGCCGCCGGGGGCCACCCGGCTGTCGCGGTGCTCCCTGGCCAGGGGCAGCAGCAGTGAGACGGCCAGCGCCAGGACGCCGACGAGGACGGCCATCGCGCCTACGCCGCCCCAGCCTTTGACGCGGGTGCTTTTGGCGCCGCCGGCCTTGACGCCGCTGTCCTTGAGGCCGTTTCTTTCGACGCCGATGGCCGTGATGTCGTTGCCGTTGATGTCGCTGCCCTCGACGTCTTCGCCCCGGATCCGCATGGCTCCTCCCTCGCTCATCGGAACTCCGACAGTCTGCGGCCGATGCCGAGGACGGCACCCGCGGCGCCGAGGACGGCGAGGACGCCGGCGCCGAGGGGGAGGCCGGTGAAGGCGTTGCGGCCGTCGGTGGCGGCCTGTTTGAACTCGGCCTGTTCGTGGTGGAGGGCGCTGCCGAGGCTGTCGTCCACGGCGTCGAAGGACTGGCCGGTGGTGCCGGTGGGGCCGACGACCAGCTTCAGGGCGTCCGCGTAGTTGCCGTTCTCGTCCGCCGAACGGGCGTCGGTGTGGCGGGACTTCCACTCGGTCACGCTCTGCTGGGCGGCGCGGACCGGGGCCTCGCCCCGAGCGTCGTCTGCGTAGCCTCCCGCCTTGTCGAGCTGGGCGACGAGCGTCTTCATGTCGTCCCCGTACTTCACGTCGTACGTGTCCTTGATCTGGTCGCCTACCTTCGTGCTGTCCGCGCCCCGCGAGATCAGGGTCAGGTTCTCGTTGCCCCGCGCCTTCAGCGCCGCGATCCGGGCGTCGTGCAGGGCCGCCAGCGAACGCACGCCGTGGTCGTACGACTTGGTCAACTCCGCGCGGGCGACGCTGTGTCCGGCGACCAGCCAGAGGATGACGACGGCGGTGGCGCCGGCCGCCGCGACCAGGCCGTGGCTCAACACGCGGTTCGTACGCCGGTATTCGCGGACCTGCGCTGCCGCGAGGGCGGCGAGGGCGAGGACGCCGAGGGCCATCGCCGCCCAGGGATAAGGCTTCGCGGCGGCGTAGTCGGCGTCGAGGCGGCGGTTCTCCTGCGTGTACAGGTTCTGGGCCGCCACCAGCATCTCGTCCTGCATCTTCTGGTTGGCGTAGCGGAGGTAGGCGCCGCCGACGGGGAAGCCCATGCGGTTGTACGTGCGGGCGCGCTCGACCAGGCCCTTGTAGACGGGCAGGGCGGTGTTGAGGGTGGTCAGCGCTCTCGCCGAAGGGGAGTCCTTTTCCGCGCTGCCCGCGGCCGTGACGAGTTTCTCCGCGGCCAGCGCGATGTTCTCCTCGTACCGCTTGCGGGCCTCCGGGGTCTCCTGGCCGCCCGAGAGGAACGCGCTGGACGCGGCGGTGTTCGCCTCGGCGAGCGCGCGGTAGATGTCCGCGGCGTCGGAGGTCAGCTGCTGGCTCTTGTGCAGCACGTCGTCCGCCGCGTTCGAACGGTCCGTCATCTGCCAGGCCGTGACGGCGCCGAACGCGACGACCAGCAGGGCGAGCAGCGCGCCGATGATCCTGAGCCGGCCCGGCTCCGTCGTCGCCGCGCGCCTCAGCCGCTCACTGTTCTCCGCCCAGGCGGTCCTGCGCCCACCACCACTCACGGCGCCGCCGTTCCCGCCGTCCGCCTTCGGCTTCCCCACTGCCGCCCTCCCCCGTACTCCCGTCCGCGCCGCAAGTATCACCGCCCCGGCCTTCCCCGCGCACCGCGCTTCACTGGATCTTGATCGGTTTGTGTCACCACCTGCGCTTGAACCTTCTGCCCATGAATACGTCGGGAGCGTGTGTTCGGTTCCTTATGGGGGCGGGGTGGGGGGTTCTTCGGGGTTGCCCGTAGGGGGTGTCCAGGGGACTGGGGAGCGCGGCACCAGGGTTCCCCGGACAGGGTCGACGAGTGGACCGTCACCGTTCTGACCGGCAATCCGGCCGCACCTGTGTCAGTGTCCGGCGCCACGGTTCTCCAATCAGCGGTCACACCCTTCTGGGCCGCCAAAGACATGAGGGAACTGGCGCGGGCCGAAGGGGACCTGGCGGCCAGGAGGGTGATCGTGCCGTGGCGTTCGTCTCGGTGATGTGCCTGCCGCTGTGGGGAGTTGCTGCCGGAGGACGCGGACTGGTACGAGGAGTACCGGATGGTGATCGACGAGCGGCGGGGACGGCTCGGGACGAGGTGACCTCACGTCACATGGAGGAGCCGCAGCCGGTCCGGCTGTGGCTCCTGTGCCCGTTCCTTTTCCCGCTCCGCCACCACAGTGGTGCCTCTACGGCTACTTCGGCGTCTGCCTCACCGCAGACGTGATCGGCGTAGTAGCCGCCACCTGCGGCGACTCCGAGTTGGAGAAGGCGGACGGGGCCGCGATGGTGTCGGAGGGGTCGGTGGGGGGCTCGTCGGCGGGGGCCGCTGTGCCGCCCACCAGCTGGATGCTCGCGGCGTCGAACGCCCGCTTGATGCGCCAGCGGAGTTCCCGTTCCACGGCGAGCCGCTTGCCCGGCATGGTGCGCGCCGTCAGGTGGATGACCATGGAGTCGAGGAGGACGGAGTCCAACCCCACCACGTCGATGGAGGACCAGAGCAGCTCGTTCCAGGGCTC
>DATCQX010000055.1:0-3163 GCA_036569285.1 Streptomyces sp. | reverse complement strand
GATCAAGGAAACGGAACCCCATAACAACGCAAACGCACAGTAATCGCGTTAACAAGCAGGCAACTTACTTGACCCGGTTCCGATATACGGACGGGTCAATCTGAACAACGTACGGCCGTGCGGGTGCCGTAAACGGACCGGGACGCGCCATGTCGTCCCGGTCCGTTGCCGTAGGTCAACCCCTCTCAAGCCCCAACGCCCGCCGCAAGAAGTCCAGCTGAAGCCGCAGCAGGTTCTCCGCGACCTCCTCCTGGGGCGTCATGTGGGTCACCCCGGACAGCGGCAGGACCTCGTGGGGGCGGCCGGCGGCCAGGAGGGCCGAGGAGAGCCGCAGGGAGTGGGCGACCACGACATTGTCGTCCGCGAGCCCGTGGATGATCATCATCGGCCGGTGCTCGGGTGCCGCGTCGACCAACCCCGCGTCGTCCACGAGGGAGTTGCGGCGGTAGACGTCGGGCTGCTCGGCGGGGTGGCCGAGGTAGCGCTCCTGGTAGTGGGTGTCGTAGAGGCGCAGGTCGGTGACGGGCGCGCCGACGACGGCCGCGTGGAAGACGTCGGGGCGGCGCAGGACCGCGAGGGCGGCGAGGTAGCCGCCGAAGGACCAGCCCCGGACGGCGACGCGGCTCAGGTCGAGGGGGAAGTCGGCGGCGAGCGCCTGGAGCGCGTCGACCTGGTCCTCCAGGACGACGGCGGCGAGTTCGTCGCGGACGGCCTTCTCCCAGGCCGGCGACCGTCCCGGCGTCCCGCGTCCGTCGGCGACGACCACCGCGAACCCCTGGTCGGCGAACCACTGGGAGGTGAGGTGGGCATTGTGCGCGGAGACCACGCGCTGCCCGTGCGGCCCGCCGTAGGGGTCGAGGAGGACCGGCAGAGGGGCGCCACCGTCGTAGTCCCGGGGCAGAAGCACGGCGCACGGAATCCGGCGTGCGCCCCCCTGGGTGAGCTGGACGCGCGGGGACAGGCAGGGATCCTCGGCGTAGGAGGCGACCGTAGCGACGGGCTTCCCGTCCCGCAGGACGCGCGCGACGGCGCCGGGCCGGTCCAGGGTCGCGGAGACGAGGACGGTGACGTCCCCGGAGCGCACGGCCGTGTGGACGCCGGGCCCCTCCGAGAGCCGCTGCACGCCCAGTTCGTTGACGCGGTAGACGTGCACCTCGCCGGTCTCGGGGTCGGCCGCCTCCTCCCCGGCGGAGGCCGACACCAGGACGTCGTCGTCGGAGACGTCCAGCACCGCTCGCACATGCAACTGCGCTGTCGTCAGCGGACGTTCACCGACCGCCAGGACGCGCGCGCCACCCTCGTCCGCGATGCGCACGAGCTGTCCGGAGGGGCTCCAGCAGGGCACGCCGTGGAAAAGATCAAGCCAAATCGGATCTTCGTCGGCGTGCACCATCCGGGTCGTCCCCGAGGTGGTGTCGACGGCCAGGTACAACTGGCTTCGCTGGTCGCGCGCTTGTACGAGCAGGAGCGGTGCACCCGCCGCTGACCAGTGCACACGTGCCAGATAGGGGAAACGCGTACGGTCCCAGACGACCTCCGTCCGGGACCCGTCGAGACCCAGCGCGAACAGGCGTACGATCGCGTTCTCGGTGCCCGCCTGGGCGTACGGAATGTGCTGTGGCTCACGTTCCGGATGGGCCGGGTCGGAGATCCACCACCGCTTCACCGGCGTGTCGTCCACACGCGCCACGAGCAGCCGGTCCGATTCCGGCGACCACCAGAAACCGCGGTGCCGGTCCATCTCCTCGGCGGCGATGAATTCGGCCAATCCGTACGTGACGGACGCGGATTCGGGTTCGGCGAGCGCGCGATCACCGTCCCCGTCCGCGCCGACGACCCGCAGGGCCCCTCCGGCGACGTACGCGACGTGCCGTCCGTCGGGTGCCGGACGGGGGTCGATCACGGGCCCCCGGACGAGGAGTTCGCGTGCCGTCCCGGCCCGCAGGTCGGCCGTGAAAAGCCGCCCTGACAAGGCGAAAGAGGCCAACTCGACGGCCGCGTCGGTGGCGTAGCCGACGATGCCCGCGCCGCCTTCGCGGGTGCGTTCGCGGCGGGCCCGCTCCTCGGGCGGAAGATCCTCGTCCGCGCCGCCGAGAAGGGCGCCCGGGTCGGCGGCGAGGCGCTCGGAGCCGTCCGCCGGGTCGAGGACCCACAGGGCGTTCGCGCGGTCCGATCCGGACGACGAACGCAGGAACGCGACACGCTCTCCGCCCGGCGCGGCGGTGAACGAACGCGGCGCGCCGAGGGTGAATCGCTGGGTACGGGCGTGTCGGCGGGGGAAGGAGCCGGCGGGAGAACCGCTCTCATTGGTCATGGGCCGACCCTACGAGGCATGTTGGCCGCGCGCCCCCTTGCGCGTCCGTGCGCCGAAGGATGCGCGCATATCCGTAGCTATGATCACTACCGCTATGTGGGTATGAACCTGCTGGCTGTTGTATGGATTTACACGTTCTCCCGCTCTGTTCCCCTGGTACCCGGGTCCTTGGAGGTGAGCCGCCGTGGCACTCTCGATATCGGCGGTGGTGCTGCTGGCGATCGTCGTCTTCTTGCTGATCAAGAAGTCGGGTCTGAAAGGCGGCCACGCCGTCGTCTGCGTTCTGCTCGGTTTCTATCTGGCGTCCTCCACCATCGCCCCGACGATCAGCGATCTGACGAAGAACGTGGCGGACATGATCGGCAGCCTCAAGTTCTGACGTCCTTCCGTCCCGGCTCCGGTCACGCCACGCCCGGGGCCCCTCTTCCATGTCCGACTTCCCTCATCGGGGCCGATCAGTCCTGGCTCGCCGGGAGCAGTTTGTAGGCTGGCCCCCATGACGGATCTCCCCTCCCGACGGCTCCTCCTGGTGCACGCGCACCCGGACGACGAGTCGATCAACAACGGCGCGACCATGGCCCGGTACGCGGCCGACGGCGTGCGGGTGACGCTGGTCACCTGCACGCTCGGGGAGCGCGGCGAGGTCATCCCCCCTGAGCTGGCCCACCTGTCAGGGCCCGCCCTCGGCGCGCACCGCCGCCAGGAGCTGGCCGAGGCGATGCGGGCCCTCGGGGTGGACGACGTCCGGCTGCTCGGCGGCGCCGGGCGCTACGGCGACTCCGGGATGATGGGCACCGCCGACAACGACGACCCGGGCTGCTTCTGGCAGGCGGACGTCGACACGGCCGC
>DATCQX010000054.1:0-3973 GCA_036569285.1 Streptomyces sp. | reverse complement strand
GAGGTCTTCGAGTACACCAAGATCGACCCCTGGTTCGTCGACCAGCTCTTCCTGATCAAGGAGACCGCCGACGAACTGGCCGCCGCCGAGCGCCTCGACGCCGACCTCCTCGCCGAGGCCAAGCGGCACGGCTTCTCCGACCAGCAGATCGCCGAGATCCGGGGCCTGCGCGAGGACGTCGTCCGTGAGGTCCGGCACGCGCTCGGGGTGCGGCCGGTCTACAAGACCGTCGACACCTGCGCCGCCGAGTTCGCCGCGAAGACGCCGTACTTCTACTCGTCCTACGACGAGGAGAGCGAGGTCGCGCCGCGCGAGAAGCCGGCCGTCATCATCCTGGGCTCCGGCCCCAACCGCATCGGGCAGGGCATCGAGTTCGACTACTCGTGCGTCCACGCCTCCTTCGCGCTGTCCGACGCCGGGTACGAGACGGTGATGGTCAACTGCAACCCCGAGACCGTCTCCACCGACTACGACACCTCCGACCGGCTCTACTTCGAGCCGCTCACGCTGGAGGACGTCCTGGAGATCGTCCACGCGGAGACGCAGGCCGGTCCCGTCGCGGGCGTCGTCGTGCAGCTCGGCGGGCAGACGCCGCTGGGCCTCGCGCAGGCCCTCAAGGACAACGGTGTGCCGGTCGTGGGGACGTCCCCGGAGGCGATCCACGCGGCCGAGGACCGGGGCGCCTTCGGGCAGGTCCTCGCGGAGGCGGGCCTGCCGGCCCCCAAGCACGGCACGGCGACGACGTTCGCGGGCGCCAAGGCCATCGCGGACGAGATCGGCTACCCGGTCCTCGTCCGGCCCTCCTACGTCCTCGGCGGGCGCGGCATGGAGATCGTCTACGACGAGGCCCGCCTGGAGTCCTACATCGCCGAGTCGACCGAGATCAGCCCCTCGCGGCCGGTCCTCGTCGACCGGTTCCTCGACGACGCGATCGAGATCGACGTCGACGCGCTGTACGACGGCGAGGAGCTGTACCTCGGCGGTGTGATGGAGCACATCGAGGAGGCCGGGATCCACTCCGGCGACTCGGCGTGCGCGCTGCCCCCGATCACCCTCGGCGGCCACGACATCAAGCGGCTGCGGGCCTCCACGGAGGCCATCGCGCGCGGGGTCGGCGTACGCGGTCTGATCAACATCCAGTTCGCGATGGCCGGGGACATCCTGTACGTCCTGGAGGCCAACCCGCGCGCGTCCCGCACGGTCCCCTTCACCTCGAAGGCGACCGCCGTGCCGCTCGCCAAGGCCGCCGCGCGGATCTCGCTGGGCGCGACCGTCGCCGAACTGCGCGCCGAGGGGCTGCTGCCCGCGCGCGGGGACGGCGGCGAGCTGCCCATGGACGCGCCGATCTCCGTCAAGGAGGCCGTCATGCCGTGGTCGCGGTTCCGCGACATCCACGGACGCGGCGTCGACACCGTCCTCGGCCCGGAGATGCGCTCCACCGGCGAGGTCATGGGCATCGACTCCGTCTTCGGCACGGCGTACGCCAAGTCGCAGGCCGCCGCGTACGGGCCGCTGCCCACCAAGGGCCGCGCGTTCATCTCCGTCGCCAACCGCGACAAGCGCTCGATGATCTTCCCGGCGCGGGAACTCGTCGCCCACGGCTTCGAGCTGCTCGCGACGTCGGGGACGGCCGAGGTCCTCAAGCGCAACGGCATCAACGCGACGATCGTCCGCAAGCTCAGCGAGGGCGAGGGCCCCGCCGGTGAGAAGACCATCGTCCAGCTCATCCACGACGGCGAGGTCGACCTCATCGTCAACACCCCGTACGGCACCGGTGGCCGCCTCGACGGCTACGAGATCCGCACGGCGGCCGTGGCACGCTCCGTGCCCTGCCTGACGACCGTCCAGGCCCTCGCGGCGGCCGTCCAGGGCATCGACGCGCTCAACCACGGCGGGGTGGGCGTGCGCTCGCTCCAGGAACACGCGGAACATCTGACCGCGGCCAGGGACTAGTCAGCAGCCACGAGGGGGACACCGGGGACGGTGTCCCCCTCTTCATGAGGGACCCCTCCACGAGGGGTCGTTCTGGGGAGCCATGTACAAACTGTTCTTCCGACTGATCTTCCGGCGCATGGACGCCGAACGGGCCCACCACCTCGCCTTCCGGTGGATCCGGCTCACCGCGCGCGTGCCCGTGCTGCGCACCTTCGTCGCCGCGGCCCTCGCGCCCCGCTACAAGGAGCTGCGCACCGAGGCGTTCGGGCTGCGGATGCATGGCCCGTTCGGGCTCGCGGCCGGGTTCGACAAGAACGCCGTCGCGGTCGACGGGATGGCGATGCTGGGCTTCGACCACGTCGAGATCGGCACGGTCACCGGGGAGGCGCAGCCCGGGAACCCCAAGAAGCGGCTGTTCCGCCTGGTCGCCGACCGGGCGCTCATCAACCGCATGGGCTTCAACAACGACGGCTCGCTGGCCGTCGCCGCGCGCCTCGCCTCCCGGGAGGCGGTGTTCAGGACCGTCGTCGGCGTCAACATCGGCAAGACCAAGGTCGTCCCCGAGGAGGAGGCCGCCGGGGACTACGTGAAGTCCGCGCAGCGGCTCGCGCCGTACGCCGACTACCTCGTCGTCAACGTGTCGTCGCCCAACACGCCCGGGTTGCGGAATCTGCAAGCGGTTGATCATCTGCGACCGCTTCTCACCGCCGTGCGCGAGGCGGCCGACACGGTCGTTCCCGGTCGGCACGTGCCGCTGCTCGTGAAGATCGCGCCGGATCTCGCGGACGAGGACGTCGACGCCGTCGCCGATCTCGCGGTCGAGCTGGGGCTCGACGGGATCATCGCGACGAACACGACGATCGCGCGGGACGGGCTGCTGTCCGAGCCGGCGCTCGTGAAGGAGACCGGCGGGCTGTCCGGGGCGCCCCTCAAGGCACGCTCCCTGGAGGTCCTGCGGCGCCTGTACGCGCGCGTGGGCGACCGGATCACCCTCGTCGGTGTCGGAGGCGTCGAGAACGCCGAGGACGTCTGGGAGCGGATCCTCGCGGGCGCCACGCTCGTCCAGGGGTACAGCGCGTTCATCTACGAGGGGCCGTTCTGGAACCGGGCGCTCCACAAGGGGCTCGCCGCGCGGCTGCGCACGAGTCCGTACGCCACTCTCGCCGACGCGGTCGGCGCCGACGTGAGGAAGACGGGATGAACGGGTTCGGGGCGCGGCTGCGCCGGGCGATGGACGAGCGGGGGCCGCTGTGCGTGGGGATCGATCCGCACGCCTCGCTGCTCGCGGAGTGGGGGCTGGACGACGATGTCGCCGGGCTCGAGCGGTTCAGCCGGACCGTCGTCGAGGCGGTCGCCTCGCGGGTCGCCGTGCTGAAGCCGCAGAGCGCGTTCTTCGAGCGGTTCGGGTCGCGTGGGGTCGCTGTGCTGGAGCGGTCCGTGCAGGAGGCCCGGGACGCCGGAGCGCTGGTCGTCATGGACGCCAAGCGGGGGGACATCGGGTCGACCATGGCCGCCTACGCCGAGGCGTTCCTGTCCAAGGACTCGCCGCTGTTCTCCGACGCGCTGACCGTCTCGCCCTATCTCGGGTACGGGTCCCTCGCGCCGGCCGTGTCTCTCGCGCGGGAGAACGGGTGCGGGTTGTTCGTGCTCGCTCTCACCTCCAATCCCGAGGGCGGGGAGGTGCAGCACGCGGTGCGTTCCGACGGGGTGAACGTCGGGGCGACCATGCTGGCGCATCTTCGGGCCGAGAACGCCGGGGAGGAGCCGCTCGGGTCCTTCGGGGCCGTCGTGGGGGCGACTCTGGGGGACCTCTCCGCGTACGACCTCGACATGGGTGGTCCGTTGCTGGCGCCCGGGGTGGGGGCTCAGGGGGCCACTCCCGCCGATCTGCCCCGGGTGTTCGGGAGCGTGGTTTCCCGGGTGGTGCCGAATGTGAGTCGGGGGGTGTTGAGGTTCGGGCCTGATGTGCGGGGGTTGCGGGAGGCGGCTGAGCGGATCTCGGGGGAGGTTCGGGAGGCGGTGGGGTAGGGCCGGGTGG
>DATCQX010000053.1:0-3666 GCA_036569285.1 Streptomyces sp. | reverse complement strand
GGGATCTCGCCGAGTCCGGCGTTGCAGCATCTGGAGCTGGAGATTCTGCGGCAGGCGCCGGAGCTGGAGAGGGCTCGGGCGTCCTGAGGTCCCGCGTGACGGGACTTGAGGTTTCCGTGCGGTGGCTCTTCCGGTCGTCCGGGAGAGCCACCGCTTTTCGGGGAGAGCCTTCTTGGGGCTTGGGGAGAGCCTTGCCGGGGAGCGCCGCCGCACCGGTCTCAGCGGGCCAGTATCAGCGTCGTCGGAGAAGGCGTCTGAACGAACCGCACCTCCTCGAACCCGGCGTCCTCCAGCCACGCCCGGTACTCGCCGCGCCGCCAGGTCGAGCCGTGCCGGCTCTTCAGGAGCATCTCCCCGGCGAAGGTCAGCGCGAACGGCGGCCCGCTGCGGTCGTCGTCGGTGACGTAGTCGGAGACGACGAGCGTGCCGCCCGGCTTGAGGGCCCGGCGGATCCGGGCGAACACCGCCCGGTTGTCCTCGGGCCCTTCCTGGTGCGCGATGTTGGAGTACATGACGACGTCGTGCTCGCCGTCCCCGAAGCCGACGGTGTGGAAGTCGCCGTCCACGTGCTCGACCCGCTCGCCCACGCCCTGTTCGGCCAGCAGCCGGCGGGCGATCGCGTTGATCGGCGCCCAGTCGATCTGGGTGGCGCGGGCGTCCGGGTTCAGCCCGAGCCAGACGGCCGAGCAGACGCCGGAGCCGCCGCCGACGTCCAGGATCGAGATCTTCCCGGCGTCCGCGAGGCCGAGCTCCGCCGCGGCGATGTGCGCGACGGGCACGGACTGGGCGGCGATCGCCTGGACGAGGTTCTCCCAGTGCGGGTTGTCGGCGACCTCCACGACCGCGTCCGACACCGGCCCGCCCGCCTTCACGACGTCCGGCAGCGCGGCCAGCGAGCCCAGGTGGCCCATCTTGAGGCGGGCGAACGCGGCCAGCGACGCGGGCTTGCCGGAGACCAGGAACGCCGACGCCTCAAGGGAGTTGCGGTAGCGGCCGGCCGCCACCTCGACCAGCTCCAGCGCGACCAGGCCGTCCAGCAGGGCCTGCGCCCCGCGCGGTGCGATCCCGGCCCGCTCGGCGAGTTCCCCGGCGGTGCCGGCGCCGTCGTCGAGGTGGGTGAACAGGTCGTACGTCGCGGCCGTGCCCACGACTCCGGTCGCCCAGTAGCCGTTGATCAGGCGCATCACGCGGTCGGATGCGGGTGTGCTGGTCATGAGGTCCTCCCCGTCGAGTGGTGGTCGTCGATCCACGTGCCGAGGGCCATCTCGGCGGTGATGCCGGGGCCGAAACCGGCGATCAGGCCGGTCGCGCCGGTGGGCAGCGGGCCCTCCTCGAACCGGCGGCGCAGCGCGTCCAGGACGACGGCGCTGGCGATGTTGCCGTACTCGGTGAGCGTCCCCCAGCTGTGCCGGAACACCGAGCCGTCGACCCCGAGGTACTTCGCGAGGTCGTCCAGGATGCGGGGGCCGCCCGCGTGGATGATGTAGAAGTCCAGGTCCCCGGCGTCCCAGCCGTGGCTCGCCGTGAGGTCCCGCAGGACCGGCGCCAGCGGCTCCATGGTGCCCGGCACGCGGCGGTCGAGCTGGAAGTGGAACCCGGTGTCCCGCACCGCGTACGAGATCCAGTCCTCCGTGTTCGGGATCAAGTACGAGGCGTTGCGCCGGAGTTGGACGCCGGTGACGCCCTCGGCGCTGCGACCGCGCACGACGGCCGCCGCGACGGCGTCGCCGAACAGGCCGTCCGACAGCAGCGAGCCGATGTCGTCCGCGTCCGGCTGATAGCACAGGGAGCACAGTTCGCAGGACACGATCAGGACGTTGCTGTCCGGGTGCGCCGCGCAGAAGTCGTGGGCCCGGTTGATGGCCGCTCCGCCCGCCGCGCAGCCCAGTTGGGCGATGGGGAGCTGGCGGGTGTCGTAGCGCAGGCCCATCGTGTTGATCAGCCAGGCCGTCAGGGAGGGCATCATGAAGCCGGTGCACGACACGTAGATGATCGCGTCGATGTCCTCGGCCCGCAGCAGCGCGTTCGCCAGCGCCTCCTCGATCGCGTCCGGGCAGCGCTTCTTCGACTCCAACTCGTAGATACGGTTGCGCTCTTCGAATCCCGGGTGGGACAAGGTCTTCTCGATCGGCTGGACCAAGTGTCGTTTCTTCACCCCGGTGTTCTCTATCAGACGCAGGGCGAGCGGGAGTTGAGGCTTTCCCGCGTGTGCTTTCCGGGCGAAATCCAGGGTCTGTTCCATCGTGATGACGTATTCCGGTACGCGCACGGCGGGCTTGCAGAGGATGGGCATGTCCGGCCTTTCGGAGAACGATTGTCAGAGAGTGGGGAATTCGGCGTCCACCAGAAGAGCGGCGGCACCCGTGTATTCCCCGGGATCCAGCAGCCGGGAGATCTGATCCGCCGTCAGGTGTGCGGTGATCTCGGGAAGTTCGAGGGGATCGGAGGCCTGGCTCAGCAGTTCCCGGGCGCGCGCCTTGCCGAGCGGTCCGGCCAGCGCGGCGCACAGCCGCTCCGAGACGATCCGGCCGCCGGTCAGCTCCAGGTTCGCCCGCATCCGGTCGGGCCGGACCACGAGACCCTCGGCCAGCTCCACCGCCGTGTGCGCGGCGCCCCCGGCCAGCCGCAGGCACTCCCGCAGCAACTGCCACTCTGCGTGCCACACCCCGGCCGACCGCTCGTCCTCGCACACCAGACACTGCGTCACGCCGGCCGCGAGCACCGGCACCTGGAGCGCGGCGCTGCGCAGCAGGGTCGACAGGACGGGGTTGCGCTTGTGCGGCATCGCGGACGACGCGCCCCGCCCTTCGGGCGACGGTTCGGCGACCTCGTCCACCTCGGTTCTCGCCAGCGACTGCACGTCCACGGCGAGCTTCCCCAGGGCTCCGGTGATTAACGCCAGCACGGCCGCCAGATCCGCGACCGGCGTGCGCAGCGCGTGCCACGGCAACGGGGGCCGGGCGAGCCCGGTTTCGACGGCGTACGCGTCGAGCAGGGCCTCGACCCCGCCCACCGGCCCCGCCTCCACGTACCCGGCGAGCGTCCCCGCCGCCCCGCCCAGCGAGAACGGCAACCCCCCGTCGAGCAGCGCCCCCACCCGATCCCGCGCGTCCAGCACCAGCCGCCGCCACCCGGCCGCCTTCAGCCCGAAGGTCGTCGGCACGGCGTGCAACGCGAGCGTCCGCCCCGCCATCACCGTGTCCCGGTGCCGCACAGCGAGCTCACCCAGCGCGACGGCGGTCCGTTCGAGGTCGGCGTGAATCAGCCTGAGCACCCGCGTGGCGACCAGCATCGCACCGGTGTCGAAGACGTCCTGACTGGTCGACCCGTGATGGACGTACCGGGCGGCCTCCGGCGAGACCTCGGCGACAGCCCTGCTCAGCGCGCCGACGAGCCCGACGACCGGATTCGCCGTCTCCCGCGCCAGCAGCGCGAGCGCCCGAACATCGAACCGCTCGGCCCGCGCGGCCTCGGTGATGACGGCCGCGGCCCCGGCGGGGACGACTGCGACGACGACCTGCGCCCGCGCCAGCGCCGCTTCGGCGTCCAGCATGGCCTGGAGCCAGGCGGTGTCGTCGGTGGCCGCCTCGGCGGGAGTACCGGCGCGGACGGGGGAGAGGAGACCGGGATCTTGGGTGGTCATGCGGATGCTCTCAGGGTTGGGGG
>DATCQX010000052.1:0-2818 GCA_036569285.1 Streptomyces sp. | reverse complement strand
ATCCGGGCCTCCGAGACCGTCGAAGGCCGCGCCCGCCTCTACCGCAAGGGCGACGCCCGCGACCGCGCCGCCGACGCCCTGCGCTCCGCCACCCGCATCCGCCTCGCCCCTCTCCTCGGCCTCCCCGCCTCCCAGGCCCACACACGCGAGACGCTGATCCCCGCCCTGTCCGACCGGCTCCACACCGACGGACAGACCCTGCACCCCCTCCTCTTCGGCCCCCCGCCAGGCGACGACGCGGCCCTGACCGCCCTCGCCGACCGACTCGACGCCCTCGAAAGTGAGGTACGCCGTCCATGATGGACCCGACCACTGACAACGCCGGAAACACCGGCGATCCGAACGCCGCCCGCGCCTCCCTGGAGGCCCTGCGCGCCGAGATCGCCAAGGCCGTGGTCGGTCAGGACCCCGCCGTCACGGGCGTCGTCGTCGCCCTGCTGTGCCGGGGCCACGTCCTGCTCGAAGGCGTCCCCGGCGTCGCCAAGACCCTCCTGGTCCGCGCCCTCGCCGCCGCCCTCGACCTGGACACCAAGCGCGTCCAGTTCACCCCCGACCTCATGCCGAGCGACGTCACGGGCTCCCTCGTCTACGACACCCGCAGCGCCGAGTTCTCCTTCCAGCCCGGCCCGGTCTTCACCAACCTCCTGCTGGCCGACGAGATCAACCGCACCCCGCCGAAGACCCAGTCGTCCCTCCTGGAAGCCATGGAGGAGCGCCAGGTGACCGTGGACGGCACTCCGCGCGCCCTCCCCGACCCGTTCCTGGTCGCCGCGACCCAGAACCCCGTCGAGTACGAGGGCACCTACCCCCTCCCCGAGGCCCAGCTCGACCGCTTCCTCCTCAAACTGACGATCCCTCTGCCCTCCCGGCAGGACGAGATCGACGTCCTCACCCGGCACGCCGACGGCTTCGACCCCCGCGACCTGCGCGCCGCCGGCGTCCGCCCCGTCGCGACCGCCGCCGACCTCGAAGCCGCCCGCGCGGCCGTCGCGAAAACCGCCGTCTCCCCCGAGATCACCGCGTACGTCGTCGACATCTGCCGCGCCACCCGCGAATCGCCGTCCCTCACCCTCGGCGTCTCCCCGCGCGGGGCGACCGCCCTGCTGGCGGCCTCCCGCGCGTGGGCGTGGCTGACGGGCCGCGACTACGTCATCCCGGACGACGTGAAGGCGCTCGCCCTGCCGACGCTCCGCCACCGCGTGCAACTGCGTCCCGAGGCCGAGATGGAAGGCGTGACGGCCGACTCCGTCATCACCTCCGTGCTCGCCCACGTCCCCGTGCCCCGCTGATGGCGCTCACCGGCCGCGCGGCCCTCCTCGCCGCCCTCGGCTCCCTCCCCGTCGGCCTCTGGGACCCCAGTTGGACGGGCATCCTCGCCGTGAACGCCCCGCTGGCGCTCGCGTGCGCCTGCGACTTCGCCCTCGCGGCCCCGGTACGACGCCTGACGCTCACGCGCGCGGGCGACACGACAGCCCGCCTGGGCGAGACGGCGGACGTCACGCTGACGGTCACCAACCCGTCCCGACGCCCCCTCAAGGCCGACCTCCGCGACGCCTGGCCCCCCAGCACCGCCCCGGAGACCGACCGCCACCCGGTCACGGTCCCCACCGGCGAACGCCGCCGCGTCACGACACGCCTACGACCGACCCGCCGCGGCGACCACCAGGCCGACCGCGTCACCATCCGCTCGTACGGCCCCCTCGGCCTCTTCACCCGACAGGGCGCCCACAAGGTGCCCTGGACACTCCGCGCGCTTCCCCCGTTCACCAGCCGCAAACACCTCCCCGCCAAACTGGCCCGCCTCAGGGAGCTGGACGGCCGAACGAGCGTCCTCACGCGCGGGGAGGGCACCGAGTTCGACAGCCTCCGCGAATACGTCCCCGGCGACGACACCCGCTCCATCGACTGGCGCGCCACCGCCCGCCAGACCACCGTCGCCCTGCGCACCTGGCGCCCCGAACGCGACCGTCACATCCTCCTGGTCCTCGACACCAGCCGCACCTCCGCCGGCCGCGTGGACGACGCTCCACGCCTCGACGCCGCCATGGACGCGGCACTCCTCCTCGCGGCCCTGGCCTCCCGCGCGGGCGACCGCGTCGACCTCCTGGCCCACGACCGCCGCGTCCGCGCCCTGGTCCAGGGCCGCACCGCCCGAGACGTCCTGCCCTCCCTGGTCAACGCCATGGCCACACTGGAAGCGGAACTGGTCGAGGCAGACACCCGCGCCCTCACCTCCACCATCCTCCGGACGACACCACGACGCGCCCTCGTCGTCCTCCTCACGACCCTCGACACGGCCCCCGTCGAGGAGGGCCTCCTGCCCGTCCTCCCACAGCTCACCCAGCGCCACACCGTCCTCGTCGCCTCCGTCGCGGATCCGCACATCGCCCGTATGGCGGCAGCCCGAGGCGACGTCGACGCGGTCTACGAAGCGGCAGCGGCAGCCCAGGCCCAGACGGAACGCCACCGCACTGCGGAACAGCTCCGGCGCCACGGGGTGACTGTCGTCGACGCGACGCCCGACGAATTGGCGCCGGCGCTGGCAGATGCGTATCTGGCATTGAAGGCTGCGGGTCGACTGTAGAAAGGGCAGCTACGAAAAAAGGCCCCTCCTTCCCGGAGGGGCCCAAAAAACGAAAGACCCCGCATCAGAGATGCGGGGTCTTTCTAAGAATTGTTCGGCGGCGTCCTACTCTCCCACAGGGTCCCCCCTGCAGTACCATCGGCGCTGTGAGGCTTAGCTTCCGGGTTCGGAATGTAACCGGGCGTTTCCCTCACGCTATAACCACCGAAACACTATGAAACAATCAACCGCACC
>DATCQX010000051.1:0-7088 GCA_036569285.1 Streptomyces sp. | reverse complement strand
CCCCCGAATCTGTGGACGCCCCCCGTAACCCCACCAAAATTCGAACACCCCACCCCCGCCCGGCACCGGTTCTGTCCCCACGCCATGGCGCACGTGCCACCACCGGACGCCCAGACACACCACCCAAAACGTCCGCCGATCAACCCCTGACACGACAGACCGACCCACAGGAACGAAGACGCTGCCACTCACCCACGAAGCCCTGACGCCCTCCCACACCCGCCCCCGCCCGCCGAGCACCCTCCAGCCCGTCCGGCGTTTGAGGACGAGGCCCTTTCAGGGCCAATCACCACCCACCGACAGCCAGTCGTCCCCATCTCCCCCACCCACCCAAGCCCCAGGGGCGGAGCCCCTGGTGTTGCGGGGTCGAAGGGGCGGCAGCCCCTGGGGATGGGACGGGTAGGGGCGGCGGGGGCGAGGAAACTCACAGGCTGTGGAGAAGCCCCGGCGGGCAAGACGAAGGGCGCCCCCCACCAGGGAAGGGCGCCCTCACCGTCGTCCGCGAATCACCCGTTCTTGATGCGATTCGTCAGCTCGGTCACCTGGTTGTAGATGGACCGCCGCTCGGCCATCAGGTTCCGGATCTTGCGATCCGCGTGCATGACGGTCGTATGGTCCCGCCCCCCGAACAGCGCCCCGATCTTCGGCAGAGAGAGATCCGTCAGCTCCCGGCACAGATACATCGCGATCTGCCGAGCCGTCACCAGGGCCCGCCCCCGAGACGTCCCGCACAGATCCTCGACGGTCAGCCCGAAGTAATCCGCGGTGGCGCTCATGATCGCCGTGGAGGTGATCTCGGGAGCCGAGTCCTCCCCCCCGGGGATGAGGTCCTTGAGCACGATCTCCGTCAGCCCGAGATCGACAGGCTGCCGGTTGAGGGAGGCGAACGCGGTCACCCGGATCAACGCCCCCTCCAGCTCCCGGATGTTCCGCGAGATCCGGGAGGCGATGAACTCCAGCACCTCCGGCGGCGCGTTCAACTGCTCCTGCACAGCCTTCTTGCGAAGGATCGCGATCCGGGTCTCCAGCTCGGGCGGCTGGACGTCCGTGATGAGCCCCCACTCGAACCGATTCCGCAACCGATCCTCAAGTGTGACGAGCTGCTTGGGCGGCCGGTCACTGGACAGCACGATCTGCTTGTTCGCGTTGTGCAACGTGTTGAACGTGTGGAAGAACTCCTCCTGCGTCGACTCCTTGTCCGCGAGGAACTGGATGTCGTCGACGAGCAGGATGTCCATCTCCCGGTACCGCTTGCGGAAACTGTCCCCCTTGCCGTCCCGGATGGAGTTGATGAACTCGTTCGTGAACTCCTCGGACGACACGTACCGCACGCGCGTGCCGGGGTACAGGCTCCGCGCGTAGTGCCCGATGGCATGCAGGAGATGCGTCTTCCCGAGCCCGGACTCCCCGTAGATGAACAGCGGGTTGTACGCCTTGGCGGGCGCCTCCGCGACGGCGACGGCGGCGGCGTGCGCGAACCGGTTGGACGCGCCGATGACGAACGTGTCGAAGAGGTACTTCGGGTTCAGCCGGGCGGTCGGCTCCCCGGGCCCCCCGGCCCCGGCGGGCGCCCCCCCACCGGAGGACGGCGAGGGCCCCCCGGGCCGCTGGGAAGGCTCGGGCCGGTGCGGGGACTCGGCCCGGTGCGAAGGCTCGGGCAGCTCCCGCCGCACGGGATCCCGCTGGTCGTAGTCGGGTCGGGAGGACGCCTCGTAGGGAGGCCGCTCGGACGCGTCGTACCCGGCCCGGTCCGGCGCCTCGTACGAGGACCGCTCCGGGGCCTGCGGCCGGTACGGCTCAGGTGCGGGCCGCCGCTCGGGCGCGGACGGATAAGCCTCTTTGCCGTACGACTCCTGCCCGTACCCGTCCTGCCTGTACGACTCCTGAGGCGCGCTCGCGTACGGATCACGCTCGGGGAAGCCGAGCCGCTGCTGCTGCCACCCGCCGTACTCGTCCGCCCGATCGGACCGATCTGCCCGGTCCGCACGTGGCCACGCGCCCGGCTCGGGCCGCTGGTACTCGGCAGGGTAGGCGGGCCGGACGCTGGGCAGGGGCCGCTCACCGGAGGGCTCGGGCCGACGCCGGCCGTATCCGCCCTCGTAGGGGTCCTCGTGCGGAGGCTCGTAAGCGGCGGGCTTCTCGTACGACGACTGCTGCTCGGGTTCGTCGTACCGGGACGGCGCCACCGGCGGAGCCGCCGGCTCACCCGCGGACTCGTCGACGGTGATCGCGATCCGGATCGGCCGCCCGCACTCCCGGCTCAGACTCTCGCTGACGATCGGCGCGAGCCGCCCCTCCAGGACGTTCTTCGCGAACTCGTTCGGCACGGCCAGCAGCGCGGTGTCCGCCACCAGCGCGAGCGGCTGGGTGCGCCGCAGCCACCGTTCGTCCTTGGTCTCCACCCCCTGGCCGCGACCTTCGCCGAGGAGCTGCTCCAGTACTCGCGGCCACACTGCGGCAAGATCGGCAGGTACGTCAGCCACAGGGGCACGCTCTCTCGAAGGTCCCACGATCGTGTGATCTCGGGACGGTGCGGGATGTAAATCGGGTGGGGTGGGGGACAAGGGAACGAATCGGAGTCCAGTCACGGTAGTCAGCGCGCGGGGTACGGTTCAAGTTGTTGTCCCCAGGCTGTGGACAGTGTCTCCCGCGGCCCCCTGGTTTGACCGGATGGCGTAGCCCCGCGTACCGTAAACAGGTCGAGTTGTCGATGGCTGCTGCCGCCTGCCTCCGATGGGCACAGATCGCGTCAGGTGATCGGGAAGCGGTGCACTCGGGCGTAAGCGAGAGCTACTCGTGGGCGCACGGTGACAGCCAGGACGGCACACCCGCCGCCCCCGATTTGATTTCTGGAGTCCCCGAGTGAGCAAGCGCACCTTCCAGCCGAACAACCGCCGTCGTGCCAAGACCCACGGCTTCCGCCTGCGGATGCGTACCCGCGCCGGCCGCGCGATTCTCGCGACCCGCCGTAGCAAGGGTCGCGCCCGCCTGTCCGCCTGATCCCGGTCAGGTCATGCCGTCGTGCTGCCCACCGAGAACCGGCTGAGGCGGCGCGAGGACTTCGCGACCGCGGTACGGCGAGGCCGTCGGGCTGGACGCCCGACTCTCGTCGTCCACCTTCGCAGCGATGCAACGGACCCGCACACGCCTGGGGAGAGCGTTCCCCCGACGCGTGCGGGTTTCGTCGTGAGCAAGGCCGTGGGCAAGGCGGTCGTCCGCAACACGGTGAAACGCAGACTGCGCCACCTGATGCGCGAGCGGATCGCCCTGCTCCCCCCCGGTAGCCTGGTAGTCGTACGAGCGTTGCCCGGATCGGGTGACGTCGGCCACGCACAACTGGCCCAGGACCTCGATGCCGCCCTTCGACGGCTGTTGGGAGGGGGCGCGCGATGAAGTACCCGCTGCTGGCCCTGATCAAGCTGTACCAGTGGACGATCAGTCCGCTGCTCGGGCCGGTGTGCAAGTACTACCCGTCGTGCTCCCACTACGGATACACGGCCATCGACCGGCACGGCGCGATCAAGGGAACGGCGCTCACCGCCTGGCGCATCCTGCGCTGCAACCCGTGGTCCCTGGGCGGTGTGGACCACGTGCCCCCGCGGAAACGACCGCGATGGCACGAAATGCTGCGCGACGCCTGGCGTGCGCGCACGGGCGGGACCTCCGCCGCCGAACCGGCCACCGAAGGCGCAAGCCCTTCGGGCCCGGCCGCAGAGCCCCCGTCCCATGCCCAAGGAGCATGATTAGTGGACACGATTGCCAGCCTGTTCAGCTTCATCACGACACCTGTGTCCTGGGTCATCGTCCAGTTCCACAAGGTGTACGGGGCCATCTTCGGCCCTGACACCGGGTGGGCCTGGGGCCTGTCGATCGTGTCTTTGGTGATCCTCATCCGGATCTGCCTGATCCCGCTCTTCGTGAAGCAGATCAAGGCCACGCGCGCCATGCAGACGCTCCAGCCCGAGATGAAGAAGATCCAGGAGCGCTACAAGAACGACCGGCAGCGCCAGTCCGAGGAAATGATGAAGCTGTACAAGGACACGGGTACCAACCCGTTGTCCTCGTGCCTTCCGATCCTCGCCCAGTCGCCGTTCTTCTTCGCCCTGTACCACGTCCTCAGCGCGATCGCCTCCGGCAAGACCATCGGCGTCATCAACAACGACCTCCTGGCGAGCGCGCGACAGGCCCACATCTTCGGTGCCCCGCTGGCCGTGAAGTTCATGGACGGCGCGGACAAGGTCAGGAACCTCGGCGCCGACATCACCGACGTCCGCGTCGTCACCGCCGTCATGATCGTCCTGATGTCGGCCTCGCAGTTCTTCACGCAGCGCCAGCTGATGACGAAGAACGTCGACACCACCGTCAAGACGCCGTACATGCAGCAGCAGAAGATGCTCATGTACATCTTCCCGGTCATGTTCGCCTTCTTCGGCATCAACTTCCCCGTCGGTGTCCTCGTCTACTGGCTGACCACCAACGTGTGGACGATGGGCCAGCAGATGTTCGTCATCCGCAACAACCCGACGCCGGGCTCGAAGGCGCAGGCCGCCTACCTGGAGCGGCTCACCAAGCACGTCACGCACCACGGCAAGATCCGCCGCCGGAGCGAGAAGACCATCGTCAAGGCGATCGTCGCCAAGGGCCGTGACCGCAACGAGGCCGAGCGCAAGTTCATCAACGGCCTGTCCAAGCTGGGCCTCGCCGCGCAGGCGGACGGCAGCATCGCCAAGAGCGAGGCGCAGGTCATCGAGAACGAGGACGGTACGACGACGCCCGCCGGTGCCCCCAAGCGCCAGCAGCCGAAGCGCCAGTCGAAGTCCCAGCGGCAGTCCGGCGGCCCCGCCGCCAGGACGGCCGACGACTCCGCTCCGACGACGTCGCTCACCAAGTCCGACGAGCCGCAGGACACCCCGCCCGCCGCCGCCCAGCCGAAGGCCGCACCCAAGCCCGGTGCCGGTGCCGGCCGCAGCAAGGCCCAGTCCGGGCAGCGCAAGGGTGGCCCGCAGCGCCCCAAGTCCCCCTCCAAGAAGTAAGAAGGAGCCCATCCCGTGACGGAAGGCACCACCTCCGCCGCCGCCGAGGGTGCAGACACCCTGACCCGCCTGGAGCAGGAGGGCGAAATCGCGGCGGACTACCTTGAGGGTCTGCTCGACATCGCCGATCTCGACGGTGACATCGACATGGACGTCGAAGCCGACCGTGCCTCTGTGTCGATCATCAGCGACTCCAGTGGCCGCGATCTCCAGAAGCTGGTCGGCCGGGACGGCGAGGTGCTGGAGGCGCTCCAGGAGCTGACGCGCCTCGCCGTGCACCGCGAGACCGGTGACCGCAGCCGGCTGATGCTGGACATCGCGGGCTACCGCGCCAAGAAGCGCACCGAGCTCTCCGAGCTGGGCGCCAAGGCCGCGGCCGACGCGAAGAACTCGGGCGAGCCCGTCAAGCTCAAGCCGATGACGCCGTTCGAGCGCAAGGTCGTCCACGACGCGGTCAAGGCGGCCGGCCTGAGCAGCGAGTCCGAGGGCGAGGAGCCCCAGCGCTTCGTCGTCGTGCTGCCCCACTGAACCTGGTAGAACCCCGGTTCGGTCTACGCGTTTTCCCGGCCCCGTCTGTCCAGTCGTGCAGACGGGGCCGGTCTTTTGTCAGCCTGGTGGTTTCGGTCGGCGCTCGGTGCGCCGGTGCGGTACGGAAGGACGGTCCCCGTGACGGAGGCAGCGGAACTCCCCCCTGCGCCCGAGGAGGCTCGCGAGGTATTCGGCGATCGTTTCGCGGACGCGGTCCGCTACGCCGAACTGCTGGCTGAGGCGGGCGTGCAGCGTGGGCTCATCGGCCCCCGCGAGGTGCCCCGGCTCTGGGAGCGGCACCTGCTCAACTGCGCGGTGCTCTCCGAGGCCGTGCCCGAGGACGTGACGGTGTGCGACGTCGGCTCGGGCGCCGGGCTGCCCGGTATCCCGCTCGCCCTGGTCCGGGACGACCTCAAGATCACCCTGCTGGAGCCGCTGCTGCGCCGCACCAACTTCCTGAGCGAGGTCGTCGAGCTGCTCGGCCTCGACCACGTGACCGTCGTGCGGGGACGCGCGGAGGAGGTCATGGGCAAGCTCCAGCCCGTCCACGTGGTGACGGCCCGTGCGGTGGCCCCCCTCGACCGCCTCGCCACCTGGGGCATCCCCCTGCTGCGCCCCTACGGCGAGATGCTCGCGCTCAAGGGCGACACCGCCGAGGAGGAGCTGAAGAGCGCGGCGACCGCTCTGACCAAGCTGGGCGCGGTCGGGACGTCGATCCTCCACGTCGGTGAAGGCATCGTCGATCCGCTCTCGACGGTCGTGAAGGTCGAGGTCGGTGAGAGCCCCGGCGGGGTGCGGTTCGCGGCCAAGCGGGCGAAGGCGGCGCGGACGGGGCGGGTCCGACGCCGGAGGTAGGCGGCTGAGGTGGGCGTCTGAGGCAGGGCGCGGCGTTTGAGTGCCTATCTGACGGAGTGTCGCGGCCGTTCGGCGCTCAGCGCTCGGCATCGTGTTTCACGTGAAACGTCGCTCCCTGCTGCACGGCATCATCAGCCGTGGCCGCGCCGCGGCCGAACCCCGCGACCGTAAGCCTCTCGGTTCACTCGATGAGGGAACGGAGTTGTCCACAGAGGTGGATTTCTCCACAGAAGACCAGACCTCACTGGTTCATGACCCCGAAGGCATGGGAGGCTCTGTGCATAGCGAGCCTGATGTCGAGGAGAGTGAATCCTTGCGGTCCGACGCCAACATCGCGGGACCGATGACCGATCCGGTCCCCGGTCCCCGTACCGAACCGTTGGGGGACGATGTTTCACGTGAAACACCGCCCCCGATGGACGACACCCCGATCGGTCGTGCTGCCCAAGTGGCGGTAGAGGCACTGGGCCGTGCCGGTGAGGGCCTGCCCCGACCCGAGCAGACCCGCATCATCGTGGTCGCCAACCAGAAGGGCGGCGTCGGCAAGACGACGACGACCGTCAACCTGGCCGCGTCCCTGGCTCTGCACGGCGGCCGTGTCCTGGTGGTCGACCTCGACCCGCAGGGCAACGCCTCCACCGCCCTGGGTATCGACCACCACGCCGAAGTCCC
>DATCQX010000050.1:0-5664 GCA_036569285.1 Streptomyces sp. | reverse complement strand
GCGTCGGCCCCGCCGGCGCGGGCAAGACCACCGCGCTGCAGCTCGTACGCGACGCGATGGCCGCCGCGGGCCGGCGGCTCATACCTCTCGCCCCCTCCTCGCGCGCGGCGAAGGTCATCGAGGCCGATCTCGGCATCAGGGCGCACACGCTGCACGGCTGGCTCGCCCAGCGCGACCAGCTCACCGAAGGCAGCGTCGTCCACCGTGTCCCGAAACAGCGCAACGGCAGACGTCACAGGACCGCCGAGGAGGAGTACGCGCTGCGCCCGGGCGACGTCATCGTGGTGGACGAGGCGGGCATGGCGGGCACCCGCAACCTCGCGCGCGTGGTCGCCGAGGCGGAGTCCGCCGGTGCCCTGGTCCGGCTCATCGGCGACCCCGCGCAGCTCGGTGCGATCGAGTCGGGAGGCATACTGCGGCAACTCGCGCGCACCGTCGGGGTGGTGGAACTGGAAGAACTCCACCGCTTCCGGACCGAGGGCGAAGGCGAGGCGACGCTCGTCCTGCGCGACGGCGATCCGGCCGATGCCTGGCGCTGGCATCTGGACCAGGGGCGGGTCGTGGGCGGCAGCCGCGAGGAGATGATCGACGCCGTCTTCGCCGGGTGGCAGTGCGACACCGAGGCCGGTCGCCAGGCGCTCATGGTGGCCGACGACGCCGACATGGTCCGCGAACTCAACCTGCGGGCGCAGGCCCTCCAGCTCGCCTCCGGGCTGCTGGATCTGAGCCGGACCGCCAGGTTGCGCGACGAACTCCACGCCGCAGTCGGCGACATCATCGTGACCCGCCGCAACCAGCGCAGACTCTCTCTGCTCGGAGGCCGCGACTACGTCAAGAACGGCGACCGGTGGCAGGTCGAGAGGATCGACCGGCGCGGTAATATCCACGCCCGCCACACCGGCCACGGCGGACGGATCGTCCTCACGCACGGCTACCTGCGGCGGCACGCTGAACTCGGGTACGCATACACCACCCACCGCGCCCAGGGCGTCACCGTCGAGACCTCCCACGGCCTGGTCACCGCGCGCACCTCGCGCGAAGCCGCTTACGTCGAGGCGACTCGTGGCAGCCTCTCCAACCGCATCTATGCCGTCACCGACGAAGCGCAGAACATGCGTGACGTGCTGGACACCGTGGCCCGCAGCAGTCAGGCGTCCGTCTCCGCCCACGAGATGATCCAGGCCGAGCAGGAACGCTCCTCCAGCATCAGCCAGCTCGTCGCCGAATACACCGACGTCTACGCCCGAGCCACCAGCCAGCGTCTCCAGAGCCTCACCCGCCGTGTCCTGGGGCCCGCAGCCGAGATGTTCATCGCCGCCGACGCCTGGGAGGTCGCCGAGCGGTCGCTGCGCACCGCCGAAGCCGAAGGCTGGAATCTCGACCTGCTCCTGCCCAGCGCCTTCGGCGAGCGGGACTTCAAGGACGTGGACGACCCGGCGGCCGTCCTGGCCTGGCGCATCGACCACCGTGTCAAGGCCGGACGGCAGGCAGCCGAACGCGCCGCGCGCAAGGAGACCGAACCGGGCAGGAGCCGCCCGCTGCAGACGCTCAGCGCGGAGCACCTCATTCTCCTCCTGGAACGTGCCGAGCAGCACCGCAAGGCCGCCCTGGACGAACTGCTGCGAGCGGACGCCGCCGTCGACAGCCAGCCCCGGCCGGTCACCGCGAACGGGCTTCCCCATCCCTCCTGGCCCGACCGCGCACGCGGTCACCTCACCCGGGCCGGACTCGCCGCGGCCATCGCCCGGATACGCGCCACGATCCGCCGCGCGCAGTACGGTGGCGACCACGCCGCCGAGCGGACCGCCGCCGCGGAACACGTCCTGCTGCGGCGCGAACAGCGGCTGCGCAAGGAGATGTCCGTACGCGAACGGATGCGTGAGGACTGGCAGCGCGAACCCACCCCCGGCGCCAGCCACACCGCCCGTCAGCCGTTGGAAACCACCCGCGCCGAACGCACAGCCAACCTGCACCGCCAGGACACGGCCCGGGAACGCCTCAAGCGCGCCCAGCTCATCGCCGCCAGGATCCGGGCCGAACAGCGGCTGCGCGACGAACTCCCGCACGCACCGGCCCCGGTCCCGGACGCCGTCGGCCGACTGCCCGACTGGATAGCGCCCTCCGCCGCCGTGCGGGACACCGACACCCCGGAGGGCTGGCGCCAACACCTGGTCGAGCGGCGCATCGTTCTGTCCGCACGCCTGGAACAGACAGGACGCGCCCTGGCTCAGGCCCCTCCCCCGTGGGCCCAGGTCCTGGGCCCGGTCCCCCTCACGGGGACAGAGCTCCGCGAACACTGGGAACGCACGGCGGCAGTGACTGACGTGTGGCGCACCCTGCGCTCCGTGGCCGACGACGTCCCCGGCCTCGGCGAACAGCCGGCCGATCCCCGTGACGCCCACGCCTGGACGGTTTTCCAGCAGCGTATCGCCGACATCGGTCGACGCGCCCGCGCCTCCGCCGCCGCACGGCACCGGCCCGACGAACCGTCAAGCGGAATCCGGATTGCCGCCCGCACAGCCGAGAACATCCACTACCGGCTGCTCGACACTCGCATATCCGAGCCGGACGACCGGCGAGCCGTATCGGCTGCCGCCGCGGCATTCGCCGAACTCGCCCTGCGGCGGGCACTGGACACGCAAGAGCCGGTCGAGGAGTGGGTCGAGCACATCCCCGCCCCCGATGCGGACGACGATGCCCAGCAGGAACAGTGGCAGCAACTCGTCGCGGCGCTCACCGCCTATCGGATGCTGAACCAGATCGACTCCGACGAGCCTTTGGGGGAGACTCCTGATGAGGCCGAAGAACGCGAGCGGTGGACCGAGTTGCACGAGGCCATGACGCTCTTCCAGCGCTCCCGCGTCCAGCAGCGTCTGGACGAGATCCGCAGCCACCGCGACAGCGAACGAGCCCGGCACGGCCCCACGCGCATCCCACCAGGCGCACAGGCGGACGCCTCCGTCCGCCGTCGGCAGACCGACCCCGCACACCACGACCGCAACCAGCAGCACGGCTCTCCCCCCAGGCCACGCAGGAGGCCGGGAACGTAAAGGAGGAAGAACGAATGGACGAGAACAACGAGAACCCCGCCGACGACACAGAACTCACTGAACGACAGCGGGACCTCCTCGCGTGGTTCGCCGTTCGACGAGCCGCCCGGACGGCCGTGGCCGCCGGCCAGAAACCGCAGGCGGAGCTTGAACTCCGTCTCCGCGAGATGGACGAAGCCTTCGCCGCGCATCCTGACCGCGACAATCCCCTGGTCCAGGAGAACCACGAACTCAGGCGGCACACAGCGATCCTCGAAGAAGCGGTACGCGCACTCCTGACCGGCGAACTCATCGTGAGTACAAGCCAGTAGCCCCACTCACACCGTCGCACGGCCACCGGTCAACGCGCATGCCGGAACAGAACGCTGAGCTTCCTCTGCCGGCATCACGCCCATAAAGACCGAGCTGCAACGTGCAGCGCACGCGGGCCTCAACCAGTACCGACAGGGGCAGCTGAAGCCGGCGCTGGTGGTCACCGCAGTCTCCTTCTTCGCGTCAGTCTGCGCGGTGAACGTACAGATGCCGTTCGCGCCGCGATGCACCGGCCAGCATTGGTTGTGTCGTCGATGCCGGCGACGCGGGGGAGGTTCGAAGTCCAAAGGGAGGCGGTCAGGTGCGCTGCCTTCTGTAAGGAGGGAAACCGTCCTGTGCAGGGACAGCCGCCGGCCAGTGCCCGACTCAACCTCTCAGCGTCGCGTCCGCGTAGAACGCCCTCATCGCGTTGTCGGTGCCCGCGGGTACGGTGCTGAGATGCCACGTCCTCAACCTGCCGACCTGTGGGGCAAGTTGAATGCCCGCCAACAGACGTACCTCACGGTGATCTACAACGCTGACCAAGCCGCGGAGGAAAACCAGAAAGGCGGCGTGTTCGATTGGGGCAAGCGACCACCGGCCAGCGAATGGCGATGGCAAACGTTCAGTCTCGAAGCCTCGCCGGAGATCGTGGGCCGCACAGCCATCCAGTACGCCCTCGCGAGCAAGGACGCGCACGACCAGGGAGCCGGATCGACACTCGCCGCGCTGCGCCGCCGAGAGCTGATCGAGGTCACGAACGACTTCGTCCGGACCATGATCGGCTTGATTCCCCGGGTCCGCGTGAAGCTGACCACCCTGGGGCGCGCTACCGCACGTGCGGGTCTGGGTCACATTGCCCCGAAGTCGCCACCGCGAGGCCTACTGTCCGAGTGGCTGTGGTCCAACCTCGTCCGCCTCTACCGTGCCGGGCCAGATGGGAGGCCCAGCGAGTCGCCACGCGGCACCCCCTATGAGGAGCGTGCGCCTTCCTACAAGGCCCTTCACTTCCTTGAGATGTCCCGGAGGGAGGGCCGGCTGGCGGAGACCAAGCCCGTCCGCACCGGCGAAACCTACGAGGCACACCCGCCAGGGTCCGGGCATATCCTCTATCGCACTGAGTACCGGGTCTTTCTGACCGATGCCGGCCGGGCCCACTATGAGCGACACGTTCGCTGCTACGCCGAGTTGTGGCCGGACGTCGAAGCGCCCGTTCCCGAGGTCCTGCCCGAGGATGCTCACAACAGCCTCGATGATCACAAGGTGCGCAAGCCCCGGGGGCTCCTCACCCGCCCGGCGTTCCTGCTCCTGACCGCCATCATCCGCAACGACCTGGACGGACAGCTGTGGCTCCGGAAGCAGTGGAGCGCATACTGGAGAACCTGGGGCGGCCCGCCGGAGGGTCTGACAGCGCTGCCTTCCGGCATCACCAACACCCAGGCGAGCCGGATCACCCGCAGCACCGTCGCGGTCTCCAAGCTGCTCCAGCACCCTGGTGGCCCGCTGGCCGCAGAAACGAAAGTCCACCCGGGGTTGTACCCACCCAACAGGCACATTCGGTCCCTCTTCCCCAAGGACTTGACGATTCTGCACGTGACCGATGCCGGTCGTGCCCACTACGCCACCCATCTCAAGACGTACAGAGCCGCGTATGACGACGTCGACGCCCCAGATGCCCCTGAGGAGTGGCGCAGTCTCCCCATAGATCAGTGATCGCCGCCGAACTCTCGGGCTTACACCCACGTGAATCGTCGCCAGCAGCCACTGAACCGCGCACAGGCACCTTCCGGAAAGGGGTCCTAGAGGCGCCCGAGCCAAGCTGTGGATTCGTTCCATCCAGTGAGCGGAACGACAGACGTTCAAGATCACTTACCAAAGGAGGTGGGCTCGTCTCAGCGACGGCCGGGCGTTCTCGCCGCCCCTGCAATCGTCTGGGCTCGTCGAGTTGGTTCCGGCACGTGGTAAGTCTGTCGCGCACTCCGCTTCGGGCGGGCTTCTCGGTTGTCTTGAGAAGCCCGCCGGTACGCTCGAAGCGGTTTTCCGGTGTGCCGGTCAGACCTGCAGGATCAGCGCTTCCACCTGTTCGAGTGTCGTCATGCTGGCCTGGGCAGCGGTTCGGGCTTTCGTCAGTTTCTCCATCCACTCGATCCGCTGTTCGGCCGGGAGGGCTTCCTCTCCCAGCTGGATGCGCAGGCGACGCGCTTCCTCGAAGTCCGACATCAGGGTGTGGGCGGAGTCCACGGCCTGCTGGTAGCCGCCTTCGACGAGTTCCACCCGGGCGGGCAGTTCCCGGCGCAGGGCGGCCAGTTGGTCGTGCGGGTCG
>DATCQX010000049.1:0-4376 GCA_036569285.1 Streptomyces sp. | reverse complement strand
CATCGAGGGCAGCAGCGAGATCTGCCAGCTGATCCTCGGCCGGCACGCCCTGTCCCGGTGACAGGAACTCAGGAGCGAGGGGAGAGGCGATGTCCGGGTTGGTGAAGTGTCTGGTGTGGGACCTCGACAACACCTTGTGGCGGGGCACGCTGCTCGAAGACGCCGAGGTCCGTTTCGACGACGCGGTACGGGACGTCCTGGAGCGTCTCGACGAACGCGGCATACTCCACTCCGTCGCCAGCAAGAACGACCACGACCTGGCCTGGAGCCGCCTCGAAGAACTGGGCGTCGCCGACTACTTCGTCGTCCCGAAGATCGGCTGGGGGCCGAAGTCGGAGTCGGTCCGCCGTATCGCGGAGGAACTCCGGTTCGCCCACAGCACTCTGGCGTTCGTCGACGACCGGCCGGCCGAGCGCGCGGAGGTGGCCTTCCACCTGCCGGAGGTCCGCTGCTACGCGGACGACCAGGTCCTCTCCCTGCCCGGCCTGCCGGAGTTCACCCCGGCCCGGACGACCGCCGACGCGCGCCACCGCCGCTCCCTGTATCAGGCGGGCTTCCGGCGGCAGGCCGCGCAGGAGGACTTCGCGGGTCCCGACAGCGCCTTCCTGCGCACCCTGGACATGGAACTGCGCATCGGTCACGCCAGTGCCGAGGACCTCGCCCGGGTCGAGGAACTCACGCTGCGGACGAGCCAGATGAACGCGACCGGGGTGCACTATGCGGACGGCGACCTGCGCGCGCTCATCGACGCCCCCGGCCACGCCGTCCTCGTCGCCACCCTGACCGACCGGTTCGGGACGCACGGCGCGATCGGCGTGCTGCTGCTGCGGACCCAGGCGCGGGTGTGGCACCTCAAGCTGCTGGCCACGTCCTGCCGGGTGGTGTCCTTCGGGATCGGCGGCGCCGTCCTCAACTGGCTCATCGGCCAGGCCCATGAGGCCGGTGCGCATCTGGTGGCCGACTTCCGCCGCACCGACCGCAACAGGATGATGGACATCACCTACCGGCTGGCGGGGTTCACCGAGGAGGACTGCTCCTGCCTGGGGCACCTGGTGCCGAACACACAGGACGGCGTCGTCCGGCTCCACCTCGTCCCGGAGCCGCGGGCGGTCCCGGACACCCTCAGGCTCGTCGCCCCGTCCCGCCTCGCGGAGGATCACCCGGTACCGGCGGCCGACTTGAGGCTGCTGTCCGGGTTCCAGTCGAGTGAGGCGTCCTGATTGAGGATGCGCAGATAGAGGTCCCGCAGGTCGTCGCCCGGTTCCCGGCCGAGGCACCGGACGAGCGCGAGCCGGGTGCGGCGGTAGACGGCCAGGGCGTCGAGCTGCCGTCCGCAGCGGTAGAGGGCCACCATGCACTGACCGGCCAGGCATTCGTTGGGAACCTGGACCTCGGTCAGGGAGACCAGGTCGGAGACGATGTCGCGATGCCGTCCGCAGGACAGCGCGATCTCGAAGATGTCCTTCAGGACGGTCTGCCGCCGGTGTTCCAGGGCGCGCAACTCGGGCCAGGACATGCCCGATTCGGCGAGATCCTCCAGTACGGGCCCCCGGCACAGGGCCAGGGCCTCGGTGAGGGCGCGGGTCGCCGCGTCCGGGGATCCGGTGAGGTAGGCCTCCCGGGAGCGGGTGACCAGGGCGAAGAAGCGTGTGCTGTCGAGCCGCGCGGGGTCGACACGCAGCGTGTAGCCGCCCTCGCCGGTGACGAGTTCCGGTCCGGCGTCGGAGGACGATGCACAGGCCAGCAGGGCGCGGAGCTTGGCCATCGCCTTGTGCACCATCTTGACGGCCGTCGCGGGAGGGTTGTTCCTCCACAGAGCGGCCACGAGGCTGTCGGTGGTGACGACGCGGTTGATGCGCAGGAGCAGCATTCCGAGGGCTGTGCGCTGGTGGGCTCCTGTGAGGAAGACGGCGGAGTCGCCTGCTACTACCTTCAACGGACCGAGTATGAAAAAGTACATGGAGTGTCTTTCGGCCGCAGATATGTCCTGATCATCTTCTGTGCCGCATATTCTTCCCCTCCCGTGGTGACTCTACGTCCCTGCCAGGGACTTTGACGATGTGACCTTGGCGTCTCCTTCATCCCATCGGACCGAGGCCGGAGTAGATCACCCCCGAGTGCGCCGGCGCCCGGTTCAGCACCCACAGCCCGATCACCGTGGCCAGCGTGAAGACGACGGCGACGACCACGGCGACGACGAACCGCCGCCGCCGCTCCCGGCGCAGCCACCCGCCACGGGCCGTGCGGTAGGCGTCCGGCGCGCCCTGGATCCCCCCGGCGAGGGCGGCCAGGGCCTTGGCCAGCTCACGCTCCGTGCGGCCGGGGTCGGTGTCGTTCATCGCCGGGCCTCCATCACCTGTGTCAGCGCGGCGAGCCCGCGCGCGGTGTGCGTCTTCACCGAACCGCCGGAGATCCCCATCGCGGCGGCGATCTCGCTCTCCTTCAGCCCGAGCCAGTGCCGCAGCACGAGCGCCTCACGCTGCCGGGCCGGCAACTGCCGCAGCGCGCCGATCAGGACACGCTGGTCGTCGCGGAGCAGCGCCGCGCTCTCGGCGGAGACGACGGTCTCCTCGGCCGGGCTCTCCACGTGCTTGCGGGCGACCTGGAGGTGCCTGATCCGCATCCGGGTGAGATTGCAGACCGTGGAGCGCAGATACGCCTCCGCCGCCCCGGCGTCCCGCAGTTTGCGCCACTTCCGGTAGATCTCGTAGTACGCCTCGGCCACCACGTTCTCCGGGTCGTCCGCGCCCAGCAGCATGGCCAGCCGCAGCATCGGGGTGTAGTGCGCCTCGAAGAGCCGGGCGAGCCCGGCCTCGCGTTCCAGCTCCGCCGGGTCGGCCGGCACCGGTGCCAGGGGCTCGGTGCGCGGCTTCGGCACCGGTATCGGGTAGGTGCGTCTCATCGGTGGTTCGCTTCCGTCGCGGGGGGCCGCCTGAGCGTCAGGCGGGACGGCAGGTCGGTCAGATCAGCGCCGCGCGGGACGCCGAGCCGTTCGAGGACGGCGGTGCCGGCCACGGCCACGGCCAGGTTGAGCAGCAGCGCGGCGAGCCCGGCATACACCTCCAGCCGCCCGGAGCCGAGGGGCACGACGGCGGAGAAACCTTCGCGGACGACCATGAGGGTGCCCGCCAGCATGCCCACGCCCCATCCGGCGAGCAGCGCCCGGGGGTGCAGCCGGCTGGTGTACAGCCCGACGGCCACGGCCGGGAAGATCTGGAGGATCCACACTCCGCCGAGCAACTGGAGGTTGATCGCGTCCTGGTCGCGCAGCCCGAACACGAACGCGACCGCGCCCGCCTTCGCGATGAGCGACACGGCCTTGGCGATCCGGACCTGCCGTTTGGGCGTGGCCGTCGGATGCAGGTACTCGACGTACACGTTGCGGACGAAGCCGGTGGCGGCGGCGATCGACAGCACGGCCGCCGGGACCAGCGCCCCGACGGTGATCGCGCCGAACACCAGCCCGGCCAGCGGCGCCGGCATCAGCTGGTCGACCAGCATCGGGACGGCCGTCTCGGCCTCGCCCGCCGGCACCCGCACCCCGGCGGCGAGCGCGGCGACGCCGAGGAACCCGAACAGGGCCAGCAGCCCCGTCCAGGCGGGCAGCGCCACCGAGACCTTGCGCAGGGTGTCCGGTCCGTCGGCGGCGAACCCCGCCGTCAGGACGTGCGGGTACATGAGCAGGGCGAGCGCCGACCCCAGCGCGAGAGTGGCGTACGCGGGCTGCTGATGCGGGGTCAGCAGCAGCGCGTCGCCGCCGATCCGCCGGGCCGCCCCGTGGAAGACGGCACCCGGGCCGCCGAGCCGCTCCAGCACCAGCCAGGTGACCGCGGTGAGGGACACGAAGACGGCGACCGCCTTGAGCGCGGAGATCACCGCGGGCGCGCGCAGCCCGTGCCGGTAGGTGGCCACCGCGAGTCCGGCGAACAGCGCCACCAGCACCAGGTCCCCCGCCGCGCCCCGCGGGTACACGCCCCCGGCCGTCAGCACCGAGCGGATACCGAGCAGTTGGAGCGCCAGGTAGGGCATGGTCGCGAGGATCCCGGTCAGCGCGACCACGAGGGCCAGCGGCGGTGACCCGTACCGCCCGCGCACGAAGTCGGCGGCGGTGACGTAGCCGTGCCTGCGGGCCACCGTCCACAGGCGGCCGAGCAGGACGAAGGCGAGCGGGCAGACGAGCACCGTGTACGGCACCGCGAAGAAGGCCGACGCGCCGTGGCCGTACACCAGACCGGGGACGGCGGTGAAGGTGTACGCGGTGAAGATCGTGCCGCCCAGCAGGAACCAGGTCCACACCGGGCCGAGCCCGCGGTCGGCCAGCGCCCAGCCCTCCAGGGACGGCAGCCGGTCGGTGGGGCGCAGGCGCCGGGCGGTGA
>DATCQX010000048.1:0-5960 GCA_036569285.1 Streptomyces sp. | reverse complement strand
GCGGCCGTTGGAGCGCGCTCGCCGACCGGCTCCAGGGGCGTCTCGTGCTCCCCGCCGACGCCGACTACCAGCGCGCCAAGCAGCTCTACCAGGTCCAGTTCGACAGCGCGGCCCCGCAGGCCGTCGCCTACTGCGCGTCCGCCGCCGACGTCTCCGCCTGCGTCCGGTTCGCCGCCGCCCACGGCATCCCCGTCGCCGCCCGCTCCGGCGGCCACAGCGCGGCCGGGTACTCCACCACGCAGGGCCTGATCATCGACGTCTCGCGCCTCAACTCCATCACCCTGGGCGACGGTTCGGTGCGGATGGGGCCCGGCGCCCAGCTCGTCGACATCGCCGACACCCTCGCCCCGGCCGGGCTCGGCATCTCCGGCGGCTACTGCCCGACCGTCGCCGCCGGAGGGTTCCTCCAGGGCGGCGGGATGGGCCTGTTCACCCGCAGCATCGGCATCGCCTCCGACAAGGTGACCGCCGCGCAGGTCGTCCTCGCGGACGGACGTGCCGTCACCGCCTCACCGCACTGCAACAGCGACCTGTACTGGGCGCTGCGCGGCGGGGGCGGCGGGAACTTCGGGATCGTCACCTCGTACGACATCACGCCGTCGCCGCTGACGAACGTCGCCGCCATCAACCTCGTCTGGACCTTCGACCAGGCCCTCGACATGCTCGACGGCTGGACGCGGTGGCTGCCCGACGCGCCCTGGACGATCGGCAGCGGCGTCAACGTCACCCTCACCGACGCGGGCCCGAACGGTGTGCCGACCGCGTCCGTGTTCCTCGGCTCGGTCGACACCGGCGCCGGGTTCGACGCGGAGATCGCCCGCCTGATCTCCCTGGTGGGCCGCCTGCCGGTCTACCAGCAGAAGTTCACCGCCCCCTACCGGACGATCCTCATGCAGCTCTACCAGTGCTCCGACCTCACCGCACAGCAGTGCCACCGCGCCGACACCTCGCCCGACGGGAAGATCCAGCGCCCGGCGTTCGGGGCCTGGCGCAGCCGCCTCTTCAAGGAGCGCGGCATGCCGCGCGACGGCTGGGCGAAGGCGCTGGAGACGTTCAACGGCAACAGGTTCGCGGGCGGGCAGATGCGCCAGCTCCAGATCTCGGCGCTCGGTGGCCGGGCCAACACCGTCGCCCGCGACGCCACCGCCTACGTCCACCGCGACAGCCTCTTCTCCGTCAGCTACCTCACCTCCAACGCGGCCTCCGCCGGCGCCGAGGCCAAGGCCGCCGCCTGGGAGTACGTGGACGCCGGCTTCGCCACGATCGACCCCTACTCGCAGGGCGAGACCTACCAGAACTTCATCGACCCTCGGCTGCCCGACTGGCGCGCCTCCTACTACGCCGAGAACTACGCACGGCTGGCCCGCATCAAGCGGAAGTACGACCCGTACGGGTTCTTCCGGTTCGCCCAGAGCGTGGGCTGACCCCCAGGGCCCGGCCCCGGCCGGGACCGGGCCCGCACTCCGCCGACCAGGCCGTACCAGACAGGAGCACGACATGAAGATCGCGGACCTCGCGCGCCCGGCCCCGCTGCGCCTGCCCCAGGGGGTCACCCCGGCCGAACTGCGCCGCGCCACCGCCCGCCTGACCGCCCACATCAGCGCCAGAACCGACGACGACGGCGCGATACGCGAACGCTGCGAGAGCCGGGTCCTGGAATCCGCCCTCGCCCTCGCCCTCATGACCCGCACCGGCACCGCCACCCCGGCCCGCGAACGCCTCCTCGGCTATCTGCGCGGCCACCTCGAATCCCCGGACGCCCTCGACCGCGTCCTCGCCACCCACGCCGTCGAAGGCGCCGTCGGCCGCACGGCGGGCGGCAACAGCGTCCTCGCCGGGACCCTCGCCGCGAACGTCCTCGGCGCCGCGCCCGGCTTCATCTCCACCCGGCGCCGCCTCATGGTGTACGCGGTGCTGTCCGTCCTCGGCTGCCCGCTGCCCGCCGACGCGGAACTCCCCGGCGGCGGACGCGTCCCCACCGACCCGCTGCACTCCTGGGCCGCCGTCCAGCAGGCCGCGATCACCCTGATCCTGGCCGCCGCCCTCGACGTCCGGAGCGAGGCGACCGAGGCCGCACTCGCCACTCTCCTCGCCACCGACCCGGGCAACACCGTCTGGGAGGGCTACGCGCTGATGCACCTGCTGGTGCTGCACGCCCTCGCCGGAACCGGCCGCCACGACGAGACCGTGCGCCGGGGCCTCGCCACTCTCCTGTGCCACCAACGCGCCGACGGGGGCTTCCCGTTCGTCCTGGAGATGGACAACTGGTGCACCTCCACCGGCGGCCTCGCCCTGCACGCGGCCGGCGCCGACCTCGCGCTCCTGCGCCGCATGGCGTCCACCCTCGCCGCCGAACGCGGCGGCGCCCCCCTGCCGTCCCTCTCCCGGGGCGCGCCCCTCGCGGGCGGCTGGTCCATGTCCCCGCTCGTCGCCCAGAACGACGTGGACGACACCTCCTGCGCCCTGGAGTTCCTGCACGCCGTCGACCCCGTGGCGCACGCCGGGACCGTCCGCGCCGGGGTCGCCGCGCTCCTCGCCGTCCAGGGCGACGACGGCGGCTTCCCCACCTACGTCGCCGGAGCCTCGTCCGAACCCTGCATGACGGCCGCCGCCGTCGGCGCCCTCGGACCGCACCCCGCGACCGCACCCCAGCGCGCCAAGGCCCTCGCCTTCCTCGCCGACCACCAGGACGAGGACGGCGGCTTCGAACCGGGCTGGAGCCGCAGCCGCCTGCACAGCCTCTTCCGCGTGCGGCTCGCCGCCTGCACCGCCGACCCCGACGACCTGCGCACCGGCGCCATGGCCGCCCGCGTCGAACGCACCGTCCTCGACACCCAGAACGACGACGGCGGCTGGGGCATGCGCCCCGGCGACCCCAGCGACGACATCAGCACCGCCTACGGACTCATCACCCTCTGCCACGCCGACGACTCCCGCGCCTTCGGAGCAGCCCTCACCTGGCTCCTTCAGCGGCAGAAGGCGGACGGCGGCTACGACGGCCCGCCCGACATGGTCGGACCCCGCCCCTTCGCCTACCACTTCCCGCTGCTCACCGACATCCCGGTGCTGCTGGCCCTCGGACACGTCCGGGCCCGCCTCCTGGACACGTGAGCCCTGTCCCCCACAACAACAACTGGAGAACCACGCATGCTGCGAAAACTGGCCGCCCTGCCGAGCGGAAGGGTGGGCAAGTGGGTCGTCATCGCGATCTGGGCCGTCGTCCTCGTCCCGGCGCTGATGCTCGCCGGGAAGCTCGGTGACGCCGAGGAGAACGACAACTCGGCCTGGCTGCCCGGCAACGCGGAGTCCACCGCCGTCGTCGAACGCGCCCAGAAGCTGATGCCCGCCGACACCGTGCCCGCGATCGTCGTCTACGACCGGGCCGCCGGGACCACCCCCGCCGACCTGGCCAAGGCGCGCGCCGACGCGACCGCGTTCAAGAGCATCCCCAACGTCGTCGGCCAGCCTCAGGGCCCGGTCGTCTCCGAGGACGGAAAGGCCCTCCAGACCGTCGTCCAGGTCCACAAGGACAAGTCCGGCTGGGAAGGGCTCGGCAAGGTCGTCGACGCGATGACCGAGGTCGGGAAGAAGGACGCGGGGGGGCTCGGCTTCCACGTCGCCGGGCCCGCCGGGTACGGGGCCGACTCCATCAAGGCGTTCGGCGGAGGCGGCGCGCTCACCACGATCACCGCGCTCGTCGTCGTCGCGATCCTGCTGCTCACCTACCGCAGCCCGCTGCTTCCCCTGCTGCCGCTGCTCACCGTCGGGGTCGCGCTGATGGCGGCGGAGGCGTTCATCTACCTGCTCGCCGAGCACGCCGGACTGGTCGTCAACAAGCAGACCAGCTTCATCCTCGTCGTCCTCCTCTTCGGCGCCGCCACCGACTACGCGCTCCTGCTGATCTCCCGCTACCGGGAGGAACTCGCCCGGCACGAGGACCGGCACGAGGCGATGGCCGAGGCCCTCTACCGGTCCGGGCCCGCGATCGTCGCGAGCGCCGCGACCGTCGCCGTCAGCCTCATGCTGCTGACCCTCGCCGTCCTCAACTCCACCAAGGGCATGGGCCCCGCCTGCGCGGTCGGGATCCTCGTCGGCCTGCTCGCCATGACGACGCTGATGCCGGCCCTCCTCGTGGCCTGCGGGCGGTGGATCTTCTGGCCGAAGAAGCCGCTGTACGGCGTCGAGGCGCGGCCGAAGGAGAGCGTCTGGGACCGGGTCGGCAGCGCCATCTCCGGGCGGCCCCGCCTGGTGTGGGCCGGGACCGTCCTCGTGCTCGGCGCGATGGGCCTCGGCGCGCTCGGACTCAACGCCTCCGGGCTGTCCAACAAGGACCAGTTCACGAACAAGCCGCAGATGGCCGTCGGCGAGGAGATCCGCGCCCGGCACTTCCCGGCCGGCTCCGGCGACCCCGTCTACGTCGTCGCCAAGGCGGAAGCCGCCGGCCAGGTCAGGACGGCGCTGACGGCCGTCCCCGGCATCACCGGCGTCGGCGACCCCGTCGTCAAGGACGGCGAGGCCGTGCTGCTCGCCCAGCTGAAGGACGAGCCGAGCAGTGAGGCGGCGATGGACACCGTGGGCCGTGCGCGCAGCGCCGTCCACACGATCGAAGGGGCGGACGCGCAGGTCGGCGGCTCCACCGCGATCATGGTCGACACGGAGAACGCGGCGACCCGCGACTCGAAGGTGATCATCCCGATCGTCCTCCTCGTCGTCCTGCTCATCCTCGGCCTGCTGCTGCGGGCCGTCGTCGCGCCGCTGCTGCTGATGGCGACCGTCCTCCTGTCGTTCGGCGCCGCCCTCGGCGTGAGCAGTCTCGTCTTCGAGCACGTCCTCGGCCTCGCCGGGGCCGACGCCTCGTTCCCGCTGCTCGCGTTCGTGTTCCTCGTCGCCCTCGGCATCGACTACAACATCTTCCTCGTCACCCGGGTCCGCGAGGACGCCGCCCTGCACGGCACGCGGCGCGCCGCGCTCACCGGGCTCTCCTCCACCGGCGGGGTCATCACCTCGGCGGGCGTCGTCCTCGCCGGGACGTTCGCCGCGATGGCCTCCCTGCCGCTGGTCTTCGCGGTCGAACTGGGCTTCGCCGTCGCGTTCGGCGTCCTCCTCGACACGCTCGTGGTGCGCTCGGTGCTCGTCACCGCGCTCACCCTCGACGTCGGCCGCTGGATGTGGTGGCCCAGCAAGCTGTTCCACCGACACGACGACACCGGCCGCCCGGCGGGCGAGAGCGGACAGGTACCCGCCTACAGCGGCAGGTGAAACCGCCTCTGCCACGGCCCACCCCGTGGCAGAGGCCACCGCACGCACGAAGACACAGCAACGGGGGCGACAGATCCATGCAGACGGAGACGAGGAACAGAGAAGTCCGCCGCGACACCACCACGGAAGGCACCGGTGAACGGCGCATCGCGGAACTCGAACACGAGGTACGCGAGCTGAGACGCGCCAACGAGACACTCAAGCAGTACGTCAGCAAGGCACTCGACCTCGACAGCGGGGCCCGGCGGACGGACCGGGCCGGCGTACGGTCTGCCGGACAGGGCCTGGACCTGGACCGGCCGGGCGTGCGGCTCTCGGGCCGGGACCTCGACCCGGACCTGCCGGGCGCGAGGTTCGCGCCGCCGGACCCGGACCGGACGCAGCCCCGGCCCGCTCCCGCCACCGGCGTCGAGTTCCGGGTCCTCGGCCCCGTCGAGGCCGCCGTGGACGGCCGCCGGGTCGACCTCGGGGCACCCAAACAGCGCGCCGCGCTCGTCCTGCTGGTCAGCCAGGTCGGCCAGCCCGTCTCCGTCGACACCCTCGTCGACGCGCTGTGGGAAGGACGGCCGCCGCAGTCCGCGATCACCTCGCTGCACGCCTACATCGCCAACCTGCGGCGCGCCCTCGAACCCCACCGCGCGCCGCGCACCCCCGCCACCGTGCTGTGCACGCGCGGACGCGGCTACCTCCTCGACAGCCGG
>DATCQX010000047.1:0-3730 GCA_036569285.1 Streptomyces sp. | reverse complement strand
GCCTTCCAGTGGTTGGTGGGACCGGCGTCCTCCTCCTTCTCGGAGCAGATGAACGTCCGGTCCTCGACCCGCGCGACATCGGTCGGGTCGGAGGCGGCGTAGTAGGAGTTCGGCCGTTTGACCGGGTCGAGCCGCTTGAAGGTGCCCTTGTCGACCAACTCCGCACAAAGTCGGTCGTACTCGGCCTCGGACCCGTCGCACCAGACCACGCTGTCCGGCTGGGTCAGTTCGGCGATCTCGTTCACCCAGGAGACCAGCTCCTGGTGGGGGGTGGGGGGAGCCGCGTTGTCGCGCGCCACGATTGCTCCTACGAAGTGAGGGTTTGCTGTCTTCTGCCCCGTGGGGGCGCCGACCCGGAAACGTCGTAGCCGCTCATCCGGTGCCGACCGCACTCATTTGATCATCCGCCGAGTGAGCCCATCTGTCCAGAGGGCGTCACATATGAGCAACGTGAGGATCGCCACGTGTTCACCTGACCACGGAAGGGCACGGACGGCCGCCCGGAGGAGGCCTGGGGTCGCGTGAGACGATGGCCACTCCCCGGCGCTCATCTCGTCGTACTGACGCGTCACTTACGGCTCCGTAGGTACGATTTCGCGTATGACCGCCCCCTCCCTGCCACACCAGCTCAAGCAGCAGGCCGCGCACCTCGTCGAGCCGGTCAAACCCAAACTGCGCGGCTGGCTGCACCTGGGCATGTTCCCCACCGTCCTGATCGCGGGCCTGTTCCTGACGGCCCTCGCGGACTCCCCGAAGGCCCGGATCGCTTGCGCGATCTACGTCCTGACGGCCTGCCTGCTGTTCGGCGTGAGCGCGGTCTACCACCGGGGCAACTGGAGCCCGAGGATGGACGGCATCCTGCGACGGCTGGATCACGCCAACATCTTCCTGATCATCGCCGGCACCTACACGCCGCTGACGATGCTGCTGCTCCCGGGGTCGAAGGGGCAGTGGCTGCTGTGGGGCATCTGGGCGGCAGCCGCCGCCGGGATCGTCTTCCGGGTCTTCTGGGTCGGCGCCCCCCGCTGGCTCTACACCCCCTGCTACCTGGCCATGGGCTGGGCGGCCGTCTTCTTCCTCCCCGACTTCATGCGGGCGGGCGGCATCGCCGTCCTCGTCCTGGTGATCGTCGGCGGCCTCCTGTACAGCGCGGGCGGTGTCATCTACGGCATCAAGAAGCCGAACCCCTCGCCCCGCTGGTTCGGCTTCCACGAGGTGTTCCACTCCTTCACGCTGGCGGCGTTCGCCGTCCACTACGTGGGGATCTCGCTGGTGGCGTACCAGCACTAGCGACTCGCAGGATCGACCGAGGGCCACGGCAGCGCGCCGTGGCCCTTTTTCGCGCCCCGATCCTGTTGACGGTCACTACCTTTTGAGAGCTACTCTCATTTCATGGAAACTGTCACTCCAGATCCTCGACGCTGGTGGGCGCTCGGCGCCCTGGTCGCGAGCATGCTCACGCTCGCCTTCGACACGACGATCCTCAACGTCGCCCTGCCCACGATGGCGGGCGACCTCGGCGCGAACACCGGCCAGCAGCAGTGGATGGCGGACGCCTACGTCGTCGTCTTCGCCTCCCTGATGCTCCCCGCCGGCCTCCTCGGCGACCGGTTCGGACGACGCCGCATGCTGATCGTCGGACTGGTCCTGTTCCTCGCCGGATCGCTGCTCGGCGCGCTCGCGGGGGACGTGAACTGGGTCATCGCGGCCCGCGCGTTCATGGGGATCGGCGGCGCGCTGGTCACCCCGCTCGCCCTGTCCGTCCTGCCGTCCCTGTTCGGTGCCGACGAGCGCACGAAGGCGGTCGGGATCATCTCGGCGGCCAGCTCGCTCGGGCTGCCGCTCGGCCCGGTCATCGGCGGCTGGCTGCTGAACCACTTCTGGTGGGGCTCGGTGTTCCTGGTGAACGTCCCGATGGCCGCGATCGGCATCGCCGCCTGCGTCTTCCTGCTCCCCGAGACCCGCGACCCCGCCTCCCCGAAGGTCGACGCGCTGTCCACCGCGTTCACCGCGACCGGCCTCGGCGCCCTCATCTACGCGATCATCGAGGCGCCCGTGCGGGGCTGGGGCGACCCGCTGATCCTGGCGATGCTCGCGGCAGCCGTCGTCCTCATCACCGCGCTCGTCCTGCGCGAGCGCGGCATGAGCCGTCCGATGCTCGACATGCCGCTCCTCGCGCAGCGCGGCTTTCTGTTCAACACGCTCGCGGCGACGCTGGTGATGTTCGTGCTGTCCGGGCTGATGTTCGTCCTGCCGCAGTACCTCCAGGCCGTCCTCGGCAACGACGCACTCGGCACCGGGCTGCGGCTGCTGCCGATGATGGGCGGCCTGCTCGTCGCCGCCCGCGCGGCCCAGCCGGTGGTGGCCCGCTTCGGTGCCCGCTCGGTCGTCAGCGCGGGCCTCGTCGTCCTCGCCTTCGCGTCGCTCCTCGGCAGCCGGACGACCGTGGACTCCGGGTACGGGTTCACCGCGCTGTGGCTGTCCTTCGCCGGCCTCGGCTTCGGGTTCGCCGTGGTCCCGGCGATGGACGGCGCGATGGGCGCCCTGCCGCGCGAGCGGGCCGGCAGCGGGTCGGGGCTGCTGATGACGTTGCGGCAGGTCGGCGCCGCGATCGGGATCGCCCTGCTCGGCAGCCTCATCGCGAGCGACTTCCGCGACCGCCTCGACGTGACGGGCCTGCCGTCCGCGCTCGCGCACACCGCCGGGGAGTCGGTCGTCGCCGCGCACCTCGTGGCGGAGCGGACGGGGGCGGCGCAGGTGGCGGCGTCCGCGAACAGCGCGTACATCCACGGGATGAACCTCGCGCTGGTGGTGTGCGGGGTCGCTTCGCTGGTGGCGGCGCTCGGGGCGGCGGCGTTCCTGCCGGGTTCCTCGCGGGCGGTGGAGCCGGAGGCCGCCGACTTGGCCGATGCCCGACAATGAGGTCATGACGGCGCCCCACTCCCCCGGCCTGACCGACAACCCTCAGCTGAGCCTGCGGGAACGGAAGAAGATCAAGACCCGGACGGCGATTCGCAGCGCGATGTACGCGCTCGTCGAGGAGCAGGGGTACGACGCGACGACGATCGAGCAGATCGCCGAGCGCGCCGAGGTGTCGCCGTCCACGGTCTTCCGGTACTTCCCCACCAAGGAGGACATCGTCCTCACGGACGAACTCGACCCGATCCTGCTGGCGGAGCTGCTCAAGCGGCCTGCCGACGAGCCGTGGGTGGTGTCCCTGCGGTACATCATGCGGCTGGCGGTCGGCCTGGGTACGTCGGACGAGGAGCGCCGGGCCACCAAGATGCGGTCGCGCCTCCTCGCGGGCGTCCCGGCGGTGCGGTCGCGCATGCTGGAGACCATGTCGGTCACCGGCCGTCTCCTCGCGGACGCCATCGCCGAGCGCACCGGCCTGGAGCGGGACGGTCTGGAGGCCCGCGTCTACACGATGGCCATCATCGGCGGGCTCTCCGAGGTCACCATCTACTGGGCCGAGACCGACTTCCGGGACGACCTCCTCGACCTGGTCGACCGCGCGCTCGACGTCCTGGAGAACGGCCTCCCACGTCGTGAGGAAACCCCTCGAACCCCTTGAGTCAAGCGGCGTTCCGGCCGCATCCTGACCTCGTGATCACCCTGCGCGTCGCCCCCGCCCTCTCCCTCTTCGTCCGCCGCACCACCCTCAACGCCGACGGTGTCTCGACGCTGGGTCACGTCGTGGAGTCGGCCGGCGTGCCGCTCACCGAGGTGG
>DATCQX010000046.1:0-3047 GCA_036569285.1 Streptomyces sp. | reverse complement strand
CTCGTAGCGGGGCTGGGAGCGGGGGGCCGGGGGTGCGGGCGGGGAGGGGGGCTCGCCGGCGGAGTCGTCGACAGTGATGGCGATACGGATCGGGCGGCCGCATTCACGGCTCAGCGTCTCGCTGACGGCCGGGGCGAGCCGGCCCTCCAGTACGCCTTTCGCAAATTCGTTCGGTACGGCGAGCAGGGCGGTGTCGGCGACCAGCGCGAGGGGCTGGCAGCGGCGGATCCAGTGCTCGTCCTTCGCCTCCACACCCTGGACGCGGCCCTCACCGAGGAGTTGCTCGAGTACGCGTGGCCACACTGCGGCAAGATCGGCAGGTACGTCAGCCACAGGGCACGCTCTCTCACGGGTCCCACGAACGTGTGGTTGTGGGACGAGTCGGGATTCAAATGGGGTGGAGCCGAAACACAGGGGTCAAGGGAACGAATCGGAGTTCAGCCACGGTAGTCAGGGCGACGGGTGCGGTTCAAGTTGTTGTCCCCAGCCTGTGGACAGTGTCTCCCCGTGGCCTCTGGTTTGACCGGATGGCGTAGCCCCGCGTACCGTAACCAGGTCGAGTTGTCGATGGCTGCTGCCGCCTGCCTCCGATGGGCACAGGTCACGTCAGGTGATCGGGAAGCGGTGCACACGGGCGTAACTGCGAGCTACTCGTGGGCGCACGGTGACAGCCAGGACGGCACCCGCCACCACCGATTGATTTCTGGAGCCCCCGAGTGAGCAAGCGCACCTTCCAGCCGAACAACCGTCGTCGCGCCAAGACCCACGGCTTCCGTCTGCGGATGCGTACCCGTGCCGGCCGCGCGATTCTGGCGAACCGCCGCAGCAAGGGTCGCGCCAGCCTGTCCGCCTGATCCCGGTCAGGTCATGCCGTCGTGCTGCCCACCGAGAACCGGCTGAGGCGGCGCGAGGACTTCGCGACCGCGGTACGACGAGGGCGCCGGGCCGGACGCCCGTCCCTCGTCGTCCATCTTCGTAGCGGTGCCACGAACCCGCACGCGCCTGGGGAGAGCGCTCCCCCGACGCGTGCGGGTTTCGTCGTGAGCAAGGCCGTGGGTGGTGCCGTGGTGCGCAACAAGGTGAAGCGCAGGCTTCGCCATCTGATGCGCGACAGGGTGGACCTGTTTCCCCCCGGTAGCCTGGTAGTCGTACGAGCGCTGCCCGAGGCGGGCGACGCCGATCATGAACAACTGGCCCGAGACCTGGATGCCGCTGTTCAGCGGCTGCTGGGAGGGGGCGCGCGATGAAGTACCCGCTGCTGGCGCTGATCAAGCTGTACCAGTGGACCATCAGTCCGCTGCTGGGGCCGGTCTGCAAGTACTACCCGTCGTGTTCCCACTACGGCTTCCAGGCCATCGACCGCCACGGTGCGATCAAGGGAACGGCACTCACCGCCTGGCGCATCCTGCGGTGCAATCCGTGGTCGCTGGGTGGTGTGGACCATGTCCCGCCGCGCAAGCGTCCGCGGTGGCACGAAATGCTGCGTAACGCCTGGCGTGCACGCAGGGGCGGGCCCTCCGCCGCCGACTCGGCCACCGAGGGACATACTCCTTCGAGCCCGGCCGCAGAGACTCCGTCCCATGCCCAAGGAGCATGATTAGTGGACACGATTGCCAGTCTTTTCAGCTTCATCACGACACCCGTCTCCTGGGTCATCGTCCAGTTCCACAAGGTGTACGGCGCCATCTTCGGCCCCGACACCGGGTGGGCCTGGGGCCTGTCGATCGTGTCTCTCGTGATCCTGATCCGTATCTGCCTGATCCCGCTCTTCGTGAAGCAGATCAAGTCGACGCGGGCCATGCAGACGCTCCAGCCCGAGATGAAGAAGATCCAGGAGCGCTACAAGAACGACAAGCAGCGTCAGTCCGAAGAGATGATGAAGCTGTACAAGGAGACGGGCACCAACCCGCTCTCCTCGTGCCTTCCCATCCTGGCGCAGTCGCCGTTCTTCTTCGCCCTGTACCACGTGCTCAACGGCATCGCGACGGGCGACACCATCGGTGTCATCAACGAGTCGCTGCTGGCCAGTGCCCGTAAGGCGCACATCTTCGGGGCCCCGCTGGCCGCGAAGTTCAAGGACGGTTCCGCCACCGTCCAGGCGCTGGGTGCCACGGTCACCGATGTGCGGGTCGTCACCGCGGTCATGATCATTCTGATGTCGGCGTCGCAGTTCTACACGCAGCGCCAGCTGATGACGAAGAACGTCGACACCACGGTCAAGACGCCGTTCATGCAGCAGCAGAAGATGCTGATGTACGTCTTCCCGGTCATGTTCGCCGTCTTCGGCATCAACTTCCCGGTCGGTGTCCTCGTCTACTGGCTGACCACCAACGTGTGGACCATGGGCCAGCAGATGTACGTCATCCACAACAACCCGACCCCGGGTTCCAAGGCCCAGGCCGCCTACCTGGAGCGCCTCACCAAGCACGTCATGAACCACGGCAAGGCCCGCAAGCGCAGTGAGCGCACCATCATCAAGGCCATCGTCGCCAAGGGCCGGGACCGCAACGAGTTCGAGCGCAAGTTCATCAACGGTCTGAACAAGGCCGGTCTGGCGGCTCAGGCCGACGGCACCGTGATCCAGAGCGAGTCCCAGGCCGCGGTCCAGACCGAGGACGGTTCGCCGGCGAGCGGGGCCACGCCCAAGCGTCAGCAGCCCAAGCGGCAGAGCAAGTCCCAGCGCCAGTCGGGCGGCCCCAAGGCGGCCGGTGAGACCGAGGCGTCGGAGCCGACCTCGCTCAGCAAGGCCGACGAGCCCGAGGACGCCAAGCCCGCCGCCAAGAAGCAGCCCGGCAGCGCCAACCGCAGCAAGGCCCAGTCCGGACAGCGCAAGGGCCCGCAGCGGCCCAAGTCCCCGTCCAAGAAGTAACGAAGGAGTCCATCCCGTGACGGAAGGCACCACCTCCGCCGCTGCCGAGAAGGCCGCCCCGAAGCCCGGCAGCGCCACCCGCAGCAAGGCCCAGTCCGGACAGCGCAAGGGTCCGCAGCGGCCCAAGTCCCCGTCCAAGAAGTAAGAAGGAGTCCATCCCGTGACGGAAGGCACCACC
>DATCQX010000045.1:0-8116 GCA_036569285.1 Streptomyces sp. | reverse complement strand
GTGGAGTGGGTCACCATGCTGATCGTCACCCGTGAGGGCGACCGGCGCTGCAAGCTCCGTCCGTCCCAGCGCGCGATGGCGGCACTGGTGTACCTGCGCGAACACACCACCCTCGCAAAGATCGCCGCCGGGTTCGGGATCGGCGAGTCCACCGCCCACGCCTCCACCAGCGCGGTCGTCGACCTGCCGGCTGAACGTGCACCGGGTCTGCTGAAGACGCTGCGCGAGCACGATCCCGACTTCGTCCTGCTCGACGGCACTCTCGCCGAGTGCGACCGGGTCGGCGACGGCCGGGCCGACCACTCCCACAAACACCGGCGCCACGGCGTGAACGTGCAGGTCGTCACCGACCCCGACGGCCGGCTGCTGTGGCTCTCGCCCGCCCTGCCGGGCCGCACCCGCGATCTGACCGCTGCCCGCACCCACCGGATCATCCGGATCTGCGAGCGCCAGGGCGTTCCCATCGTGGCCGATCTCGCCTACCAGGGCGCCGGTCCGTGGCTGACCACGGGCATCAAGCGCAGGCCCCTGAAGGAACTGACCCCTACCGAGAAGACCCGCAACCGTTCCCTGGCCGCCACACGAGCCCCCGTCGAACGTGGAGTCGCCCGCCTGAAGTCCTGGCGGATCTTCAGCAGGTCCCGATGCAGCCCCAACCGCATGACGTCAATCGCCAAGGCCGTCCTCACCCTGGAGCTGCAACGCTGAAGAAGCTCACTGAGGTCGGCCTACGTCTACCTCACTGGACTCACAATGCCCCGCGCATGACACCTCGAAGACTTCCTGGCGGGTATCCCAGATGCTCACTCCTAAAGCTAAGCTCAGAACACGAAACCCCAGGTCAGGGAGCATTCCTCTATGGCCTTCTCACCTTGACGCGCTGAGAGATCTCACTTCATGTCACAGTGCTTCTCACCAGAGAGTCACCACTTCTCTGCTCTGAACTGCGCTTCCTCGTGACATCACCACGAGAAAGTCACGGACTCCGCACTGAGAAATCGCACCACCCGAGCATGCCTGTTGATCATGCTGCAGCACCGGGAAACTCCAAGATCCCCGACAGAGTCAAGGTCAGAAGCTGTGTCTGAGGCCTCCATGACAATGCGAACGCCCTTCCGATGAGCCATCTATGCTGGTCCGCGGCATCACAGGGGGAGGGGACAGCGGATGGACTGGTTGTGGTGGGTTCTCATCGTCTTCTGGACGGGTGGCTTCGCGTGGGCAGCTGACAACGTGCGCACCGCACTGCGCAATCGGCATGAGCGCAAGTTGCAGTTGCTGGAGGCGGCGAGACAGGAACGTCTGGCCGTCGAAGCAGCGGACAAGTCTCCGGAACCGGTGTGCGGATGCACGCACCATCTCGCCAAACACGACAGGCAGGGCCAGTGCCACGAGCGTGTCGAGGTACCGGTGGCCTGGGATGAGAACAAGAAACCGCTGCGTTACGAGGCCGGTCAGTGCAACTGCCAGCAGTATGTGGGACCGCAGCCTCTGTCGCAGGTGTTCGCACAGGACCTGACAGATCTGGCCTGACCACCACGGCGAGGCCGCTGTCCGTGCATGACACCGGGGACAGTCGATCGCCAGTGCGATGGGGATTCCCGGCGGCTGTCTTCGTTCCTACGGTGGCCGCGTGGGCAGGGACGGAGTTCCCCGGCTGCGGCCGGCCGTCGCCGCGGACCACGACGCGGGCCCGCCCTTGTGCCGTGGGGGCGGGATGCCGCTGATGCCGTCGGCGAAGGCGACGGCGGTGTTCGTCCGCCGGCCTGCCGGTCGAGGAACTGGCGCCGGACACGGCGGACAAGGGCAAGGACCGAAACGGTGACGGCCAGGGCGAGGGCCGAGTACCCGCGGTGCGGGGCCGAGCCGACCGCCTCGTCTCAGCGGTCTGCTGCTCTCCCGCCTGCCGCAAACGGGCCCGGCACACACGGCGCACGCAGACCGACAAGGAGTGAGCCCGCACGCCGCCGGCCGGCGGAGCCGCTTCGGGCACCGGGCTCGTACCCGCTTCCCGCCGGAGACGAGACGGCCGGACCGTGCGAAGCGGAAGGTTTCCAGCACGTGGTGACGGCACTGGCCGAGTACCGTCCCCAGGGGCCCGTGGGGTGGTGACCGGAGGACCGGGCCGACCAGGACGGCCCCCTCGTGGACCCCCTCGTCACCCCCGCCGACGTCCGGGAACACGATGCGGCCCCCCTCCTTCCCGCCCGCCCGCACACCGGGCACCCCGAGACCGCGCCCGCCCGGACCGACAACGGCTACACAGGCGAGGAGCCCGCCACCCCGGCACAGGACACCCCCGGCATCACCGCCAAGGCCGCCTCCCGCCCCACGGACACCAAAAGCTTCGCCCTGCCGCCGAAACGCCAGGGTGCCGAACGGCCGACTTCGTGGACGAAGCGGGCCCGCCGCAACGCGAGGGACTGCCGGCGCCTGATGTCCCGCACCGAGGCTCACATCCCGTGGACATCCATCACCCTCATGAGCCGCCGCCCCACCCGCCGAAACCCCCGCGCCGAGGCCGTCCAGGCTCCTCTTGCGACAGCAGCCCGACGATCTTCAACCGCCGTCCGGAGGGCCGCCCACGGACGCCCACCCGGACGGCAACCTCGATCAGCACCCGGCCTCACAACGCCCCTGCCCGCGGAAAGAGGATGTGCCACAGGCACCCGGAAACAGCCCGGACAGCAGCCCGGAAAACCCCCGGCCCCTTCACCACCCTTCACCCCGGCCCCCGCCCCCGAACACCCCCAGAATCCGCTCCGCCGCCACCCCCGGAGCCAGCACACCCGCCCGCACCTCCTCCTCCAGACCCGGAACCAGAGCACGGACCGCCGGATCCGTGCGCAGCCGGGCCAGCAGCGCATCACGGACCATCGCCCACGTCCAGGCGACCTGCTGCTCCTGACGCCGGGCCGACAGACGGCCCGACGCGTCCAGCAGCGCGCGGTGCTGCTCCAGGCGCTCCCACACCGCCTCCAGGCCCGATGACTCGCGGGCGCTGCAGCTCAGGACCGGCACGCTCCACTCCGCGTCCCGGCCGTGCATCAGCCGCAGCGCACCCGCCAGCTCACGGGCCGCGGTGCGCGCGTCGCGCTCGTGCGGACCGTCCGCCTTGTTCACCGCGATCACGTCCGCCAGCTCCAGCACCCCCTTCTTGATGCCCTGGAGCTGATCACCCGTCCGGGCCAGGGTCAGCAGCAGGAAGGAATCCGTCATGTCCGCCACCGCCGTCTCCGACTGCCCCACCCCCACCGTCTCCACCAGGACGACGTCATAGCCGGCCGCCTCCATCACCACGATCGACTCACGCGTCGCCCGCGCCACACCCCCCAGCGTGCCCGACGCCGGAGAAGGACGCACGAACGCCGACGGATCCACCGCCAGACGCTCCATCCGCGTCTTGTCCCCCAGGATCGAACCGCCGGTACGGGCCGAGGAAGGGTCGACCGCCAGGACGGCGACACGGTGCCCCAGACCCGTCAGCAGCGTGCCGAACGCGTCGATGAACGTCGACTTGCCCACCCCGGGGACACCGCTCACACCGATACGGCGCGCACGGCCGCTGTACGGCAGCAACGCCGTCAGCAGCTCCCGGGCCGCACCGCGGTGACGGGGACTCACCGACTCCACCAGCGTCACCGCCCGCGCCACCACCGCCCGCCTCCCCTCCAGCACCCCCTTCACATAAGCCGCGACATCCGTCACCGGGCAAGCTCCAGCCCCAGCTCCGCCGCCAGCCGCTCCACCAGACCCAACGCCGCGTCCGGAACCACCGTCCCCGGCGGGAACACCGCCGCAGCACCCATCTCCAGCAGCACCGGGACGTCCTGCGGCGGGATCACCCCGCCGACCACGACCATGATGTCCCCGCGGCCCTCCCGGGCGAGTTCCTCACGCAGCGCGGGAACCAGCGTCAGGTGGCCGGCCGCCAGGGAGGACACCCCGACGATGTGGACGTCCGCCTCCACGGCCTGGCGGGCCACCTCGGCCGGGGTCTGGAAGAGAGGGCCGACGTCGACGTCGAAACCGAGGTCCGCGAACGCGGTCGCGATCACCTTCTGGCCCCGGTCATGGCCGTCCTGCCCCATCTTCGCCACCAGGATCCGCGGGCGGCGGCCCTCCGCCTCCGCGAACGCGTCCACCAGAGCCCGGGTACGCTCCACGCCCGCCGACTCACCCGCCTCACTGCGGTACACACCCGAAATCGTACGCACCCGGCCCGCATGACGCCCGAACACCCTCTCCAGAGCATCCGACATCTCCCCCACCGACGCCTGCGCCCGGGCAGCACGCACCGCGAGTTCCAGAAGATTGCCCCCGCCGGCGGCGGCGCGGGTCAGGGCGTCCAGGGCGTCCCGGCAGGCCCGCTCGTCGCGTCCGGCACGCAGACGGCGCAGCTTCTCGATCTGCTGGGCGCGGACGGAGGAATTGTCGACACGCAGGACCTCGATGTCCTCGTCCGCCCCGACCCGGTACCTGTTCACACCGATCACCGGCTGACGACCCGAATCAATACGCGCCTGCGTACGAGCCGCCGCCTCCTCCACACGGAGTTTGGGGATACCGGCGTCGATGGCCCGCGCCATCCCACCCGCCTGTTCGACCTCCTGGATATGGCCCCAGGCACGACGCGCCAGATCGTAGGTCAGGCGCTCCACGTACGCACTCCCGCCCCAGGGGTCGATGACGCGGGTCGTCCCCGACTCCTGCTGGATCAGCAACTGCGTGTTACGGGCGATGCGGGCCGAGAAGTCCGTGGGGAGCGCCAGAGCCTCGTCCAGGGCGTTGGTGTGCAAAGACTGCGTATGCCCCTGCGTCGCCGCCATCGCCTCCACACACGTACGCGTCACGTTGTTGAACACGTCCTGCGCAGTCAAAGACCAGCCGGACGTCTGGGAATGAGTACGCAAAGACAGCGACTTCGTGTTCCGCGGACCGAACTGCTTGACCAGCTTCGCCCACAACAGGCGAGCGGCACGGAGTTTCGCAACCTCCATGAAGAAGTTCATGCCGATCGCCCAGAAAAACGACAGGCGAGGGGCAAACGCGTCCACATCCAGACCGGCCCCGAGGCCCGCGCGGATGTACTCCACACCGTCCGCAAGGGTGTACGCCAGCTCCAGATCAGCCGTCGCACCCGCCTCCTGAATGTGATACCCCGAAATCGAAATCGAGTTGTACCGCGGCATCCGCTCCGACGTATACGCAAAAATATCCGAAATAATCCGCATCGACGGACCCGGCGGATAAATATACGTATTACGGACCATAAACTCCTTCAGAATATCGTTCTGAATCGTCCCCGCCAACTTCTCCGCCGCAACACCCTGCTCCTCCGCCGCCACGATGTAGAGCGCGAGCACCGGCAGGACCGCGCCGTTCATCGTCATCGACACCGACATCCGGTCCAGCGGGATACCGTCGAACAGCTGCCGCATGTCGTAGATCGAGTCGATCGCCACCCCCGCCATGCCGACATCACCGGTCACCCGCGGATGATCACTGTCGTAGCCACGGTGGGTCGGCAGGTCGAACGCGACCGACAGACCCTTCTGACCCGCCGCCAGATTACGGCGGTAGAACGCGTTCGACTCCTCCGCCGTCGAGAAACCCGCATACTGGCGGACCGTCCACGGCTGGTTCACATACATCGTCGGATACGGACCCCGCAAAAACGGCGCCGCACCCGGATACGTGCCCAGGAAATCCACACCCTCCAGATCACGGTCCGTGTACAACGCCCGCACCGGAATACCCTCCGGCGTCTCCCACACCAGATCCTCACCACCCGCAGCACGCTTCAGCGCCGCACCCCAGTCCGCGACCGTGCCCTCCGGCACCGGCACACCCAGACCGATCCCGGAGAAATCGGGGATCCCCATCACGACACTCCCATACGGTCGAGGGCAGCGGACAGGACAGCCACAGCGTCACAGCCCGCGAAGACGTACGAATCGACACCGGCGTACCCGCCCCGGCCCGCCAGGAACACATGAGACGCGCCCGCCGCCCTCAAAGCCTCGGCGGTGCCCGCGGCCTCTTCCTCGTAGACGGCGTCACTGGAACACAGACACGCCTCCGTCGCGCCGCTCTCCCCGAACGACCCCCCGGTGACGGGTTCGATACCGCCGGCCTGGAAGAGACTCGCCGCGAACGTCAGCCGGGCGGTGTGCGCGGCGGCGGGGCCCAGGGCAGCGAGGTAGACGCGGGGACGGGCACCGGTCGCGGCGAGGTGGGCGTCCGAGCGGGCACGCAGGGCCTCGAACGCATCGTCACGCCGCACACGCGGGAGGCCGCCGCAGAGCCGCTCCGGGGCCGGGGGCCGGGTAAGCGGCTTCTCCGCGAGGTGCGGGAACTCACTCACCCCCGTAATCGGTTCGCGGCGCCGAGCCAGCCTCACGGAACGCGCCGACCACGTCTCCGCCAGGTCACCGGCCAGACGCCCCGAACGCAGCACCGCGCCCATACCGCCGTCACGCTCGATACCCTGGAACAACTCCCACGCGGCATGGGCGAGTTCATCGGTCAGACGCTCGACATACCACGAACCACCCGCCGGATCCACCACCCGCGCCAGATGCGACTCCTCGACCAGGATCGCCGACGTGTTCCGCGCGATCCGGCGCGCGAACGCATCCGGCAGACCGAGAGCCTCATCGAAAGGCAGGACCGTGACAGCATCCGCGCCGCCCGTCCCCGCCGCCAGCACCGCGACCGTCGTCCGCAACATGTTCACCCACGGATCCCGACGCGACATCATCACCGACGACGTCACCGCATGCTGCACCTGACCCGCCGCACCAGAGGCACGACAGACCTCCGTGACACGCGACCACAAACGGCGGGCCGCACGCAGCTTCGCGATCGTCAAAAACTGGTCAGCACTCGCCGCATAACGGAACTCCAACTGACCCGCAGCCTGCACCACATCCAGACCCGCATCCGTCAGATCACGCAGATAAGCCACCGCCGTCGCCAGCGAACACGCCAACTCCTGCGCCGCCGAACCACCCGCCTCGTGATACGGCAGAGCATCCACCATCACCGCACGCACACCCGGATACCCCTCCACACACAGCCGCGCCAGATCAGAGGCCGGGATGTCCGCGGGCTCGCCGGTACGCGCCTCGAACGCCAGCGGATCGGCGCCCAGGTTGCCCCGTACGGCCGACTTCGCGACACCCTTCTCCGCGCACAGGCGAAGGAACTCCCGGGCGGCAGCGTCAGTGTCCGCACCGGCGTCCAGGACCACCGGGGCCAGGTCCAGGTAGACACCGTCCAGCACGCCCGCGAGGGACTCCGCGGGAATGCCCTCCAGCCACAGGGACGTGACGCCGTTCTCCAGATCCGTCAGGACGGCATCCCTGTCAGGGACCGTATGCCGCTGCCGGACGTCCCAGCCGCCGACAGCGTTGCCCTCAGGACGCGAACCCCTCGTGAAGGGGGCGAAACCGGGCAGGCCGGGAGCGGGAGCGGTGTCGCGGGCGGTGTAGAGGGGACGGGTACGCAACCCGTCCTCCAAAGCGGTGGACAAGGCTTCCTCAGCGGCTTCGCCCTCGACGTCCTTGCCCGCCTTGCGCAGAACACCCGCCACCAGGCGTTGCCACTGCTCATGGGACACGTCAGGGAACTCACCGGCCAGTTCGAGCCCGTCGTCAGGCAGGACTGTCATGCTGGGATGCTAGGACACCAGCACGAGGCAACAGCAGAGGGCGCGGCTGTGACCTTTCCCTCGGTGTAACTGTGACCGTGATCTCTTCGCGGGTGTGGCGTCCTGACGGGGGGTCACCGGAGAGGCGGGGGTGTCGTGTGCGGCGGATCGTCTTTCTCGGGCGGGGTGGGGCCGGCAAGTCGGTTTTCGCGCGGCGGCTCGGGGGGCTGACCGGGTTGCCGGTGATCGAACTGGACCGGATTTTCTGGGGTGATGGGCTGGAGGGGATGCCGGCGGGGCGGTGGGCGGCCGTGCAGGAGGGGCTCGTCGGTGCGGACGGGTGGATCATGGACGGTGATCTGGGGCCCTATGACGTTCCCGAGGTGCGGTTGCGGCGGGCCGATACGGTCGTGGTGCTGGATTTCTCGTTCTGGCGGTGTGCTTGGCGGGCGGGGTTGCGGG
>DATCQX010000044.1:0-18830 GCA_036569285.1 Streptomyces sp. | reverse complement strand
GTTGTGCTGGGTGCCCTTGCCCAGCACAGGCCCCTCGAACTCGCCGAACTTGAAGTCGACGTGATCCCCCGCCGGTACTTCCGTCCCGGTGCCCTCCGCCTGCGTCTGCTCGACGAGCCGCCCCAGCTCCGTCGCGAACGTCTCGTCCTCGTCGGCAGCGGCTTCCACGGACGCCACCAGCCACCGCCGGGTGCACTCCGTCACCACTCCCCGCCCGCTCTCCGCGCGCGCCCGCTCCAGCACCGGATCCGCACCGAGCCGACGGCTGAGCAGATCGTGCAGTCGACCAGGCGGCGTGTCCGCCCCGATGTTCTCCCCGCCGGCCTGCCCCGCCCTGCGCGCCAACCACGCGCACACATAGCCGACCGCCGCCCCGACACCGGTCACCAGCAGCCCCTTCCCCCGGCCCACAGCACCGCCACCATAGCGACGCGCTCAGAGCAGCGCCCCTCTTCTTCGGCATCGTGCACAACCCGCTGCTCCACGTGACGGACTCCTCGAAGAGGGCAGCGGAGGCCGCTTTCCCTGACCCTATTGGTCCCGTCTCCTTGGGCGCCGACCCACGCGGAACCTAGATGCTCCACTTAACATCGAACGCACGTTCCCGCTCAGCCGCGATGCGACCTGCCCGCATCGAGGGCCCGGCCGAGCGCCTCCCACGGGTACGGGATCTGCCTGCTCTCATCCTGGACCTTGCCGTAGAAATCCGTCACCACTGCGGCGAGCAGTGCATGGCGGGAGAGGATCGCCCTGGCCTCTTGCGGTCCGCCCAGCGGGTCCTCCCCTTCCGCACATGCCCGAAGGAGTGCGCAGCGTTCTTCCCGCTCGTACTTGTAGCCGTAGAGATGCGTGATCAGCCAGTTCACCAGCCAACCGCGCGTGTAGCAGCGGTCGTAGGTCCCGTGCAGCTCGAAGAAGCTGGTCTCGGACGGTGACAGTTCGAATCGGGAAGAGAGAGCCAGGCCGTAGTCGGCGAAGTACAGGCGTCGGCCGTCGGTCAGGATGTTCTGAAAATGGGCGTCGAAGTGCAGCAGCCCGTGAGCGTTCATGAAGGACGTGCCGGCCTCCAACTCGCGTTCCACCAGAGAACAAGCCTGGTCGGCGGACTCATCGTCAGCCTGCACCTGCTCGACGAACCATTCGTGGAGCGTCTGGGGGATGCACTCCAGGAAGAGCGCCAGACTCACAGAGGACTGCTGAAGGGCCTCCAAACGACGGCGTACCTCCGGACCGCCTCCCCACTAGTCCACGGCCCGCTCCACATCCGGGAGTTCCCCGGTAAGCGCGGCCGTGTCCGGCAGCACCCGCCAGTGGTACATCAACGGAAACCCCTGGTGCTGCCCTCCGAGAACCCAGTTCGTCGTCATGGTGTGCACGGCGAGCTCCCACCACGCCCCGAAACCGGGCGTGAGCGGCCCCGGCCCGCCAACGCCGTACTGGGCAAGAATGCGGGGAGCCCGAACAGGTTGGCCGTGGACCGCACATGCTCCGGAAGAAGCTCCGTATCCGTGAGCGGCACCCGCTTCACGAAGACCGGCTTCCCACCGACCTCCAGCAGCGCGGACCTCCCGCCGATACCGGAGCCAAGTGGTACGGCAGTGTCCACAAGCTCGCCCAGCTGGCGATCATTTCGCAGGGCGAGGGACGTGGAGACAGTGCTGTAGGCAACACACCGCGCGTCTTCCGACACGTCGGGACGCTCGACCGCTACGTGCGTCGGAATACCGACCTCGTTTCCGTCATGTAGCGAGCGTCCACCAACTGCCTAAGCACTGTACGTGAACATCGATGACGAGAGTTCAGTCATAGCTGTCCGCGACGAAGCCGACGGATGCGGTCGCGTCGGCCTCAACCAGTGTGCCGGGGGCCCCTGTTCGGCCACAGGGGGCTGTACCGGCTCCGGCTCCGTTCTCCTCAAGGGTCCTCCGGCGCCCCGTGCTGCCGGTACACGCTGACGAGAATGCCGTACCGGGCGTGTCCGGGGCCCGCGTCGGTGGCGTTCTCAGTGATCTCGCGCAGTGCGGCGCCGAGTTGCCGTGCCTGGTCGGCGGTGAGGCGGAGGTGACGCAGTGCCATCAGGGGGCGTCCCTCGGCCGCGGTCAGTTCGTCGGCGAAGCCGGCGAGGACGGCGGCGGTCGAGCCTCCTGTCGGGTCGTCGATGTCCAGGCGGCGCGCGGTGCGCCGGTAGTACTGCTCGGTGCCGCCGCGGACCTGCCGGGTCTCGACGAGATGGACGAGGCCCGCCTCGCGCAGGATCTTCAGATGGTGCCCCACGCTGCCCTTGGCGACCCCGAGGGCGGTGGCCAACTGGCTGGTGGTCGCGGGCTGTCCGAGGCAGAAGAGCAGTCGCTGCCGGAGCGGATGCCCCATCGCCTTGTGCTGCTGAGGCGTCGAGATCCGCAGCGCGTCTTCGGGGTGTTCGGCCATCCATCAAGTGTCAAGAAACCTTGACGCTTTTGTCAACGGCGGTGTCTACTGGCCAAGGGCGCCTTCGCACCACCGGCCCCTCGCGAGACGAGAACGGAGCGCTTCATGGACCGCACCCAGACGGACCGGATCGTGGCGGAGGTCCGCGACCTGGTCGTCACCCGGTACGTCTATCCCGAGGCGGGCGAGCGCATCGCGGCCCAGTTGGACCGGGCCCATGCGGCGGGCCGCTACGCGGACGCCGCCCCCGAGACGCTCGCCGGCCTCGTGACCGAAGACCTCCAGCGGATCAACGGCGACCGGCACCTGCGGCTGATCCATCACCGCGATCCGATCCCTGATCTGCCCGATCGCCAGGCCCTGGCCGGACTCGTCGAGCGGCAGGTCCGCAGCACGATGAGCGGCATCGGCAGGGTCGAGCGGCTGGCCGGCAACATCGGTCTGCTGGAGATCGAACCGGCGCTCTTCGGCGTGCGTCTGGTCGGGGAGGAGATCGCCGCGGCGATGCGCATCCTTCGGCACACCGAGGCTCTGATCCTCGATCTGCGCCACTGCCTGGGCAGTGACCCGGGCTCCGTCGCCTTCTTCTGCACCTACCTCCTGCCGCCCGACACTCACGTCAACGACGTCTACGAGCGCGCCACCGACACCACACGCCAGTTCTGGACGCTGCCGCACGTTCCCGGCCCGGTGTACGGGACGGAGCGCCCCGTCTACGTGCTGACCAGCAGCCAGACGTTCTCCGGCGGCGAGGAACTGGCGTACAACCTGGGCAACTCGGGCCGGGCGACGCTGGTCGGCGAGGTCACGGCGGGGGCCGCGCACCCGCGGACCGGGGTCCGGCTGCACCCGCACCTGGAGGCCAGCATCCCGATCTGCCGTTCGGTCAACCCCCTGACCGGGACCGACTGGGAGGGCACCGGCGTTCAGCCGCACATCGCGGTCCCGGCCGGGGAGGCCCTGACGACGGCCCATGCCGAGGCCCTGGCCCGGGTCTCGGAGCGCGGCGCGCGCACCGTTCCGGCCGGCGTGTGAGCGTCCGGCCCTGTCCGGGACCGGGAACGACGAACGCCGGCCTCCTGTCGGTGCGGGAGGCCGGCCGGGCGCAGGCGGCGTCAGCGGGCCCGCCACCTGGGCTCACGTTTCTCCACGAAGGCCAGCGGCCCTTCCAGCGCGTCCGCACTGTGCATCCTGCGCTCCTCCCAGGGGTAGCGGGTGGCGAACGCTCCCTCCAGGGGCAGGTGCGCGGAGGCGGTGGCCGCCTCCTTGATCGCCCGCACCGACAGGGGGGCGCAGCGCAGGATGTCCTCGATCCAGCCGTCCACGCAGGCGTCCAGGGCGTCGGCGGCGACGACCTCGTTGACCAGGCCCAGTTCGAAGGCCCGGCGGGCGTCCATGCGGCGCCCTGTCAGCAGGTGGCCCATCGCGGTCTTCCAGGGCAGTTGCCGGGTCAGCCGGAACACGCCGCCTGCGCCGGCCATCAGCCCGAGCCTGGCCTCGGGCAGGGCGAAGACGGCGTCGTCGGAGGCGATGACGAGGTCGCAGGCCAGGGCCAGTTCGAAGCCCCCGCCCATGGCGTAGCCGCGTACCTTGGCGACGACCGGCTTACTCAGGGCGAAGCGCTCGGTGAGACGGGGCCAGCCCGGCTTGCCGCGGCTGCCGAAGGTGGCTGTCCCCGAGGTGCCCTCGCGGACCCGGGCGGCCAGTTCCCCGAGGTCCTGCCCGACGGAGAAGGCACGCGTCCCCGCGCCCGAGAGCACCGCCACCCACAGGTCGTCGTCGGCCTCGAAGTCGTCCCACACGTCGGCCAGTTCGGCGTGCATGCGCAGGTCCATCGCGTTGAGGACCTCGGGCCGGTCCAGCGTCACATGGGCCACGTGTCCGCGCTTGTCGTAGCGCACGCGCGGCCGGGTGTCCGGCGCGTCCTGCCCGCTCATCCGGTGGCCCCTTCCCGGGCGACGGCGTCCGCGAGGAGAGCGGCGAGCCGGGCCACTCCGGTGTCGATGTCGGACGGGTCGAGATAGCTGCACGACAGCCGCAGTTCGCGCACTCCCCCGCCGCCGAGGTGGAACGGTGCCATCGGGGTCCACAGGACGCCGTACTCCCGTGCCGACCGCTCCAGCAGCGTCATATCGGCCTCGACGGGCAGGCTGAGCCGGACGAAGAAGCCGGCCGCCGGACGGTTCCAGGTGACACCCGGCACGGTACCGGCGACCTGCCGGTCGAGCGCGTCCAGCAGCAGGGCGAGGTTGCGCCGGTACAGCGCGGCCTTGGCCCGGCCGAGTTCGGCGAGGGAACCGCCGGAGCGCAGGATGAGGCCGCCGATGACCGCCTGCGCGATGGGAGAAGTGTTCACCGTGACCATCGTCTTGAGGTCGGCCAGGCACTCGGCGAGCCGTCTCTTCTCTCCCGTCCGCTCGTCGTGCACGTGCTGGTCGGCGACGACGAAGCCGACCCTCGCGCCGGGCAGGCAGATCTTGGCGAAGGTCCCGAGCACCACCACCCGGCCCCGCTCGTCGAGCGTCTTCAGGGACGGCAGGTCCTGGCCGGGCGGCGCGGTGAACCCGTAGGCGATGTCCTCCAGGAGCAGCAGGTCCTCGCGCTCGGCCAGGTCCAGCAGAGCGAGTCGGTGCGCCCGGTCGAGGACCGTGCCCGAGGGATTGGCGTAGTCGGGGGCGACGTAAAGCGCACGCACCCGGCGGCCCTGCGCCCGTTCGTCCCGGCACCGCCGGGCCAGTTCGGCGAGGTCGACGCCGTCGGCGGTCTCGGGCACCGGTACGACGGGGACGCCCAGCAGTCGGGCGGCGCCGACGATCCCCACGAACGACGGGTCGACCACGGCCAGGACGTCACCGGGAGACGCGCACAGGGCGCGCACGGCGAGCAGCATGCCCTCCTGGCAGCCGGCGGTGACCACGACGTGCGCGTCGTCCACGGGCAGTCCGTGGTCCCGTGCCAGTGCCCCGGCGACCAGGTGGTTGATGATGCCCCGGCTCGGCCCGTACTCCTGGAGCAGCCGGCGGGCTCGGACGGGGTCGAACCCGCGGTCCTGTTCGAGGTGGTCGGTGAAGCGCCGGAGGCATTCGGTGAGGTCGATGTCGTCGAGGAAGGAGACGTGCGGTGCGCCGGGGGCGAAGGAGACGGCGTCGGGGTAGCGGCCCATCGCCTCGTTGAGGAAGCCCAGTGAGGTGATCGCCGGGTCGGTGATCGCGCTGTGCAGGCCCCGCGCGTCCAGGGTGAGGGTGTTCATCGTGCCTCCGTCGCGGCCCCGGAGCGGGCGCTGAACTTGGAGACCTTGTCCATGACGTCCGCCGCGTACAGCCGCAGGCCCTGCTGGAGGGCGAACTCCGCCATGTAGGCGCGGAAGGCGTCCTGCGGTTCCTCGGCGGCGGTGAGCATCGCCCGGTTGGGTGCCACGGCCGGGGCTGCGAGTTCGGCGACGGCCGCGTCCACGGCGGCGTCCACGGCGGCCGGGGACACCACCTCGTCGCAGACGAGGGCGGCGGCGGCCTCGGCGGCCCGGATGCTGCGGCCGGACAGGATCACCTGGCGGGCGATCCGGTTGCCCGCCAGCCTCGGCAGCCGCAGGTTGCCCGCGCCGGGGACGATGCCCTCCCGGGCGGCCGGCAGGCTGAAGTAGGCGTCGCCGGCGGCGATCACCCGGTCCATGACGAACAGCAACTGCATGCCGCCGCCGATGGCGAAGGTGTCGACGGCGGCGATCCACGGCTTCTGCACGTCGCGCACCGCCCAGTCCCCCGCCGGGTCCGGCTGGTGCAGGCCGCGCAGCAGCTTGTTCAGCAGGCCGGTCTCGCGGCCGATGAGGAAGTCCAGGTAGGAGATGCGTCCCTGGTGCAGGTGGACGAGGTTGATGCCGGCGCTGAACACGCGGCGCCCGGCGTAGCGGGGATGGGTCACTGTCCCGCCGCGCAGCACTCCGACCTTCACGTCGGGGTCGAGGAGGACCAGGTCGACGGCCGTCTCCATCGCCGCGACCAGCGCGTCGGTCTCGGCGTTGAGGCTCTGCGGGTCCGTCATGGTCAGGTAGGCGGCGCCGGCGGCGCGTTCGAGGACGACCGTGCCGAGGTCCACGCGCCCCCGGTCGCGGAACTCCGCCAGGAGGCCGAGCGCCCGGTCGGTGGGCAGCCGCATGGAGTCCAGGAGGTGGTGGCCGCACCAGCGCGCGCCCAGCACCCCGTGGACGAAGATGGCCTGGTCGATCTCCAGCCCGTCCTTGTCGCGCTGCGCGCGCCCGGCCTCGGCGGCCATCTGCGCGGCCGTGGGCACGAGCCCGGGGAACACCTCCGCCGCGTCCGCCACCAGCTTTGCCAGCCGTGGGCGGGCACGGCCGGCGGACGTCAGCTCGTCGTACACGCGCGGCGCGTAGCCGTCCATGAAGGCTGAGCGGGCCCTTCGCGTCTCGTCCAGGTCCCGGTCCAGGTCGCGCTGCTGCCGCGGGGTGCGCTCCGGTTTGGCGGGGAGGTCCGCGAGGCGGCCCTCCAGCCGTTCGGCGGCGTCGACGACGCGCTCGTAGGCGCTCTCGAAGCCCGTCGTGTCCGGCAGCTCCAGGACGGTCATGCGGCACTTCCCGCGGTGGCCCTGCGCAGCACCCGGTCGCAGGCGGCCAGGTGCACGCCGAGCGCCTCCTCGTACGAGGTGTGTGCGGCGTCCGAGACCAGCTGGCGCAGCAGGGCGGGTTCCAGCCGGGCCGGCAGTCGGCCGGTGACCTCGGCCAGGAGTTCCTCGCACCGTCCGGGGCCGCACACCTCGTCCACCAGGCCGAGGGAGTGCGCTTCTTGCGCGGTGAGGGGGGTGGCGGGGTCCGTGAGCAGGCTCAGGCGCCGGGTCGCGCGGGCGCCGACGCGATGCGTGAGGCGGTGCAGGACGGTGCCGGGCCAGAAACCGGTCTCGGCCGTGCCGGGCAGCGTGAGCAGCAGCCCGTCGCCCGCCAGGCGCAGGTCCGAGGCGCTCAGCACCTCCAGCGCCGGTCCGCCGCTCGGACCGTCGGCGATCACCACGGTGAGCGCGTCGAGGCGTTCCCAGCGGCGCAGGGCACGCTCCCAGGCGTTGACCTCGTGCACGCCGGCGGCGCCGGGCCCGTCACCGCCGCCGGTGACCGACAAGACGGCCACCCGGACGCCGGTGTCCTCGGCCTGCGCCACCGCCTCGGTGAACGCCTTGGTCAGGTCACCCAGGGGAAGGCCGAGGTCGAGCGAGGCCGCCAGGGGCGAAACGGCCAGGGAATTCTGCATGGTTGACTCTCCGTCGTCGCGGGAAAGGGGGGTCGGCCGGGAGCGGGAGTGCTACCAGCGCACGAGAGCGGTCTCGATGGTCGAACCGGGGCCCATCGTCATCAGCACGCCGTGGTCGCCGGGGCGCGCCACCGTCTCCTGCGCCAGCCGCTGGTAGGAGAAGAGGAACGACCCGCTGGAGAGGTTGCCGAAGTCGCGCAGGACGCTGGTGGTGTGGCGCACGTCGTGCCGGGTCAGGCCGAGGTTCACCCGGATCGAGTCGATGACCTTCTTGCCGCCCGAGTGGACCAGCCAGTGCGCGATGTCGGACCTGCGCAGGCCGGTGCCCGCCAGCAGCCTGCCGACGACCTCCTCGACGGCGCCGCCCACCACGTAGGGGATGTCGCGCTCCAGGTAGAAGCTGTACTTGCCGTGGTGGTCGTCCCAGTCGTAGCGCATGGCGCCGACCGCTTCGGGGATGACCCGGCTGGCGAACTTCAGGATCCGCGGACCGCCCGGAGCCTCGGGGCCCTGCTCCGGGCCGTCCGCCCTGACCGCGACCGCGGCGGAGCCGTCGCCGAAGAGGCTGTTGACGACCGCGCTGCGCATGGTGTCGTCGAAGACGTACGCCGCCGAGCACGCCTCGATGCAGACCATCACGGCGAGCTTGCCGGGGTGTGCGGCGGCCCAGTTCGCCACCGTGGTCAGGCCGTTCAGCCCCGCGTTGCACCCCATGCCGACCACGTCCACCCGGGAGCAACCGGTGGAGAGCCCCGCCTCCTTGATCAGCAGGGCGGAGAAACCGGGGGTGAGGAAGCCGGTGGTGGTCACACAGCACAGGTAGGCGATGTCGTCCGTGGTCGCGCCGGCCTGCTCCAGACAGCCGCGCAGTGAGCGCAGCCCCATCTCCAGGCCCGTGGTGCGGTGTTTCTGCAGCAGTTCGCCCTGGCTCTCGAAGGCGGGGCCGCCGCCGGGAGCGGCCGGCGCGAGGGTGAGGTGGCGGCTGTGGATGGCGCTGTTGAGGAACAGCGAGCGCAGCCTGGGGTCCGTGACGCCGTACAGATCGAGTATCTCGCGCTGCGTGTACGAGCGCGGGGGCACCGCGGTGGCCACCCCGGCGATTCTCGGACCGTGCGCCGCGAGCGTCGATCCGACTTGAGTACTCACCATGCCTCCGTTTCGGGCCCGTCCGGCGATCTGCCGGACCGCCGGGCACAAAAACCCGGCGGCACATCGCGATTCCACAGGAATGCAGAGATACCCCGAGGGGGAATTGGATGCCGTTTTTCTGCCGAGTTCTGTCCGGTCGGCCGGGTCTGGATTCTCCGGGCGCCGCGCCACGGCGGTCAAGGGACTCCTGGAACAACTGCCAACCCTGGTGGTGCCCCCGACCTGCGACACCGCCAACATTGACGGTTCACACGCGGGTGCCTTGACCCCCCATCAAACCGCCGGAGAGCCTGGCGGGACCACCCGGACCGCGACATTTCCCGGCTGCCGAAACCCTATTCCTCAGCACTCCTGAGCCGGCTCTGATCCCAGGCGAATGGAACGACACCATGTTTCCTCAGCACACCCCTGCGAAATGGACGCTCTCCGATCTGTTCGACATGGCGGTGCGCCGCTCGCCCGACGCTCCGGCGCTCGTGTGCGACGGGCGACGGCTGTCGTACGCCGAACTCGACGAGCGGGCGGGCCGGCTCGCCCGGCTGCTGGCCGAACGGGGCGCCGGTCCCGAACGGTTCGTGGGGCTGCTGCTGCCTCGGTCCGTCGACCTGGTCGTGGCCCTGCTCGCGGTGGTCAGGAGCGGGGCGGCCTACGTGCCGGTCGATCCCGGCTATCCGGCCGACCGCATCGCGTACGTCCTCACCGACACGGCACCCGAGCTGCTGATCGGCACACGCGCGACCGAGCCGGTCGCGGCGCGGGCGACGGGCGCGCTCCCCCGCCTCCTGCTGGACGACCCCGCCGTCACGGCACGGCTCGACCAGGCCGCCCCGCTGCCGCCGGGCGACACCGGCCGCGGCGGCCCGCTGCGGCCGGAGCATCCGGTGTACGTCCTGCACACCTCGGGCTCGACCGGCCGCCCCAAGGGCGTGGTGGGCACGCACGCCGCCGAGGTCAACCACCTCACCGGCATCGGCCGTGTCCACCCCCTGGCACCGGGCGACACGGTCCTGGCCCACAGCTCCATCAGCTTCGTGGACGGCTCGACGCAGATCCTGGGCGCCCTGGTGCACGGTGCGTGCGTCGTCCTGGCGGACGCGCGGGAAGCCGGGGACCCGGCGGCGCTGGGCCGGCTGATCTCCGCCCACGCGATCCGGCGCGCCGTCATGGTGCCCAGCCTCCTGGCCGCCCTGCTCGACACTGTCGACCCCGCGCTTCTCGTCTCCTGCCGACAGTGGGTGTCCAGCGGCGAGGACCTCCCCCGGCAGACCGCCCGCCGGTTCGCCGAGGTGCTCCCGCATGCCCGCCTCCTCAACTACTACGGCGCCTCCGAGTTCGCCGGGGACGGCCTGCTCGGCGAGTGCACCGTCGAGGACACGCCGATCGGCCTTCCCCTGGACGGCGTCCACACCCACATCCTCGACTCCCGGCTACGCCCCGTGGCCCCCATGGAGACGGGCGAACTCCACGTGTGCGGCACCGCCCTGGCCCGCGGCTACCTCCACCGGCCCGCCCGCACCGCCGAACGGTTCGTGGCCTGCCCGTTCAGCGCCACGGGCGAGCGGATGTACCGCACCGGCGACCTGGCCCGACAGCGCCCCGACGGAAACCTGGAGTACGCCGGCCGCGCCGACCACCAGCTGAAGATCCGCGGCTTCCGCGTCGAACCCGGCGAGGTGGAAGCCGCGCTCCGCACCCACCCGCAGGTGGCCGACACCGTGGTGGTCGCCCACGAGGACGACGCGAAGGTACGGCGCCTCGTCGCCTACGCCGTCGCCGAACCACAGACCGCGCCCGCCGAACTGCGCACGCACCTCGCCGCATCGCTGCCCGAGCACATGGTGCCCGCGACCGTGGTGCTCCTCGGCGCCCTGCCGAGAACCCCCAACGGCAAGACCGACCGGCTCGCCCTGCCCGCCCCGGACTTCGGGTCCGCGGCGACCGACGACACCGCCCTCGACACACACGAAGAACTGCTGTGCGAGGTCTTCGCCGACGTCCTGGCCCTCGACAAGATCGGCCGCCGCGACGACTTCTTCGAACTGGGCGGCGACTCCCTGCTCGCCACCCGGGCGGTGGCCAAGGCCCGGCGGCTGGGGCTCGCGTTCACCGTCCGGGACATGTTCACCCGGCGCAGCGCCGCCGCGGTCGCACAAGCGGCACGGCCCCTCGAACCTACGGTGCCCGAACCCGCCTCGGACCGAGCCCCGCTGCTGTCACTCACCGCTGAAGAACTCGACGAGCTCGCGACCGACCGGAGGACGCAGTGAAGGGCCAGAACATCGACGCGGTACTCCCGCTCACCCCCCTTCAGGAAGGCTTCCTCTTCCACTCCCTGTACGACGGGGAAGCCGACGTCTACCTCCTCCAGACCATGTTCGAACTCGACGGCCCCCTCGACGAGGCGAACCTGCGCAACGCCGCCCGAACCCTGCTCACCCGCCACCCCAACCTGCGCGCCGGCTTCCGCCAGCTCACCTCCGGCCGCACCGTCCAGGTCATCCCCTCCGAGGCCGAGCCCGCCTGGCACCACGTCGACCTCACCGGCCGGCCGGAGCGGGCCCAGGAAGCGGAACTGGCCGAGCTCGTCGACGCCGACCGCGTCCAGCCGTTCGACATAGCGGAACCGCCGCTGGTACGACTGACCCTGGTACGTCTGGGCGCCGAGCGCCACGTCCTGCTGCTGACAGCGCATCACATTCTGTGGGACGGCTGGTCGGAACCGCTCGTCTTCCAGGAACTCTTCGACCTCTACGCCCGCGCCACCGAACCGCCGCGGGTCCGGCCGTTCAGCGACTACCTGGCGTGGCTGGCCCGCCAGGACCGCGAGGCCGCACTGGACACCTGGCGCGAGGCACTGGCCGAGTTGGACGGGCCCACCCTCGTGGCACCCGCCGTGGAACGCCGCGCCCAGATGCCGCAGCGCGTCCGGGCCGAGCTGACGGAGTCACAGACCACGGCGCTGGCCGACACAGCACGGTCGCGGGGCCTCACCCTCAACACGGTGGTACAGGGCGCCTGGGCGTTGCTGCTAGGGATGCTGACGGACCGTCAGGACGTGGTGTTCGGTGCCACGGTGGCCGGCCGCCCCGCCGAACTGCCCGGCGTCGAGTCCATGGTGGGCCTGTTCATCAACACCCTGCCCGTACGGGTACGGACGGCACCCGGCGACACCCTCGCCGGCCTGCTGTCCCGCCTCCAGGACGAGCAGGCCGCGCTCACGCCGTACCAGTACGTCGGCCTCTCCGACATCCAGCACGACGCAGGCCTCGGTGAACTCTTCGACACCACCATGGTGTTCCAGAACCTTCCGGACACGTCACAGGGGTTCGTCTCCTGCGCGGCCAGCGGGCTTCGGGTCACGAAGACGGCCGGTCAAGACGCCACCCACTATCCGCTGAACCTGGTCGCAGTGCCGGGCGAACGGCTGCTACTGGAGGTGAGCTACCGCGCGGACCACTGCGACCGGGACGCGGCCGAGGGCCTGCTCGAACGGCTACGGAGGGTCTTCGAGGTCTTCTCCGTGAGGCCTGATGTGCCGTTGGCGGGGCTGGAGTTGCTGTCGGCGGCTGAGCGGGAGCTGGTGGTCGAGCGGTGGAACGACACGGTGCGCCCGGTGCCGGTGGGCACGGTCAGTGAGGCGTTCGAGGGGCAGGCGGTGCGGACGCCGGATGCGGTGGCGTTGGTGTCCGGCGAGGGGAGTTGGACGTATGCCGAGGTGAACGCGCGCGCCAACCGGCTCGCGCGACACCTGGCCGGGCTGGGGGTGGGTCCGGAGAGCGGGGTCGGGGTGCTGATGCAGCGCTCCCCGGGCCTGGTGATCGCCCTGCTGGCGATCCTCAAGGCGGGCGGGCACTACGTCCCGCTCGATTCGCGGTATCCCCTGGCCCGCAGGCAGATGATCCTCGCCGACACCCGCTGCCAGATCCTGCTCACCGATGAAGCCCTGGCGAGCGAAGCCGAAGAAACCGGCCTGCCTGTCACTGTGGTCGACGAGGCCCTCCTCGCCGAGGGGGATGCCTCTGATCTCGAAGTGGCCGGGGATGCCCAGCAGTTGGCGTACGTGATGTTCACGTCCGGCTCCACCGGACGCCCGAAGGGTGTGGCGGTCACGCATCACGGGGTGCGGGCGCTGATCGCCGACCGGCGTTTCGACGCCGAGGCCTACCGCACGGTGCTGTTGCAGGCCCCGCATTCCTTCGACGCGTCCACGGCGGAGATCTGGGTCCCTCTGCTGCACGGCGGCACGCTGGTGGTCGCCCCTGACGGGCTGCCCTCCAGCGACCAGATCCAAGCCCTCGTCACCGAGCACGGCATCACGGCGGTGTTCCCGCCGTCGGGGCTGTTCCGGATGCTCGCCGAGGAGAAACCCGACACCTTCGCCGGGGTGCGTGCCATCCTCACCGGCGGCGACACCGTCTCCCCCGCCGCCGTCGACCGCATCCTCCAAACGCATCCCGGTGTCGAGGTCGTGACGAGTTACGGGCCGACCGAGACGACGATGCTCGCCACCACCCAGAGCATCGGCCGCGACACCCTGGACCAAGGCGGCGCCCTGCCCATCGGCGCCCCGATGGACAACACCCAGCTCTACATCCTGGACGCGTTCCTGCGCCCCGTCCCGCCAGGGGTGAGGGGCGAGCTGTACATCGCGGGAGCCGGGGTGGCCCGCGGCTACCAGCACCAGCCGGGCCTCACCGCGGGCCGGTTCGTGGCCTGCCCCTACGGCCCTCCCGGCACCCGCATGTACCGCACCGGCGACCTCGCCTCCCACCGTACCGACACCCCCACCCTCGACTTCCACGGCCGCACCGACCACCAGACCAAGATCCGCGGCTTCCGCATCGAACCCGCCGAAATAGAAACCACCCTCACCCTCCACCCCCACATCACCGAAGCCCTCATCACCCTCCACGAAACCACCCCGGGCACCAGACACCTCACCGCCTACATCACCACCACACAACCCCTCACCCCCGACCAGGTACGCGAACACACCGCACAACACCTCCCCGCCTACATGGTCCCCACCACCGTCATCACCCTCGACACCCTCCCCCTCACCCCCAACGGCAAAATCGACCACGCGGCACTTCCCACACCCGACTTCACCACCACCTCCAGCCGTCAGCCCCGCACCCCCACCGAAGAGACACTGGCAGCCATCTTCCGCGACGTCCTCGCCCGCGACAGCGTCGGCATCGACGACAGCTTCTTCGACCTCGGCGGCGACTCCATCACCTCCATCCAACTCGTCGCCCGCGCCCGCACCACAGGACTCCACCTCACCCCCCGCGACATCTTCCAGCACAAAACCATCGCCCAACTGGCCGCGAACGCCCGGAGCGTCGACCTGGTCGCAGCCGAGGCGCCCGACGCGGGGCTGGGGCTCGTGCCCGCGACGCCCACGACCGAGGGGCAACGCCTGCATGCCCCCGACCACTTGACGACGTTCGCCCAGTCCGTGCTGGTACACACGCCGGCCGGGCTACGGGCCGGGGATCTCACCGTTTCCGTGCAAGCGCTGCTCGACACCCACGACGCCCTCCGTGCCCGGCTCGTCGTGGACGAGGAGGGGCGCTGGGCGCTCCACGTATCGCCCCCCGGGACCGTGCGCGCCGACACGTGCCTGCACCGCGTCGACATCGGTCACGACGATCCGGCACGGCTCACCGAGTCGGTGGCCGAGGAGGGGGTGAGCGCCCGTCAGGGTCTCGATCCCGAGACGGGCAGGCTGGTCCGGGTGGTGTGGTTCGACGCCGGGCCCGAGCGGGCCGGGCGGCTGCTGATCGTCGTCCACCACCTCGTCGTCGACGGGGTGTCCTGGCGGATCCTGCTCGCGGATCTGGCTTCGGCGTACGAGGCGGCCGTACAAGGGCGGGAGCCGGTTCTCGGGCCGGCCGCCACCTCGTTGCGGACCTGGGCGCGGCTGCTGCGCCAGGAAGCGGTCACGTCGTCGCGTACCGCCGAGCTGCCGCTGTGGGTGTCGATGGCGGAGGAGGGATCCGGTCACGGCGTCGCCCCGGGGCTGTTGCTCGATCCCCGGCGCGACACACTCGCCGCGTCCCGGAGCCTGACGCTCACGCTGCCGGCCGACGTGACGCGGGCGGTGCTGACGTCCGTCCCGGCGGCGTTCCACGCCGAGGTGAACGACGTGCTGCTCACGGCCCTGGCGCTTGCCGTCAACGAGTGGCGGCACAGGCGTGGTTCGGTCGTGGAAGGGTCCGGGACCGGTGTTCTGGTCGGACTCGAAGGCCATGGTCGTGAACAGATCAGCGACACGGTGGATCTCTCGCGTACGGTCGGCTGGTTCACCACGCGCTACCCCGTGCGGCTGGACCCCGGACTCGTGGTGTGGGGTGATCTGCGGGCCTCGGACCCAGCCGTCGGGCAGGCGTTGAAGGCCGTCAAGGAGCAGTTGCGGGCGATACCCGACCACGGCATCGGCTACGGCCTCCTGCGCCACCTCAACCCGGACACCGCGCCGGTCCTGGCGGGCCTGCCGGAACCGCAGATCGGTTTCAACTACCTCGGCCGGTTCACCGCGCCCGACGCCCACGACACGGTGGCGTGGTCGCACGCGCCCGAGGACGACATCCTCGGCGGCGGCGCGGATCCCGGCACGCCCATGGCGCACCCTGTCCAGGTGAGTGCCGTGACCCAGGACGGCGCCGACGGTCCACGGCTGACCGCGACGTGGTCGTGGGCGCCGGCTCTGCTGGCCGAGGAGGAAGTGGACGGCGTCGCCCACGCCTGGTTCCGGGCGCTGCGTCTGCTGGTCGAGCACTGCGCCGCCACGGATGCGGGCGGGCACACGCCGTCCGACTTCCTGCTCGCCCTCTCCCAGGAGGAGATCGAGCTGCTGGAGCAGGAGTGGGACGCCGGGCTGTGAGGTGAGGCTGAAGGGCCGGGCGGCCGGGGACTCCCCCGGCCTTTCCTCAGTCGTCTTCTCCCCGGCCGCACGACAATCGCCCGGTGACCGTTCCCGTTTCACGATCGCATGTCACGGGAACGGCCACCGGGCGTCGGGGCCGGGGATCAGCGGTGCGTCGCGCTGCTTTTCTCAGCCGTCACGGCCGCGCATCGGTCTGCGGGTCGGTGAAGGTCACCGGGAGGCTGCAATAGCCGTTGAGGAAGTTGGAGTAGATCGGGGCCGGTACACCGTCGAGGCGCATGTCGTACGGGAATCTGCCTAGTTCTTCGAGTACGGCCCGGATCTCGACCCTGGCCAGGGCGGACCCGATGCAGAAGTGGCGGCCCATGCCGAAGGAGACGTGCTTGTTCGCGGTCCGCCCGAGATCGAAGACCCCGGGGTCGGTGAACTGTTCCTCGTCGCGGTTGGCCGAGGCGTTCCACAGGGTGACGATGTCGCCGGCCCGGATCTTCTGCCCGCCCACCGTGACGTCTTCCAGTGCCCGGCGGCCGAAGTGCATGGTGGGTGACGCCCAGCGCAGCACTTCTTCCGTGGCGAGGTCGAGGTCGACCTCGCCACGGCGCAGCCGGGCCCACTGGTCGGGGTTCTCGATCAGTGCGAGGACGGCGGAGATGATCGACAGCCGGCTCGTCTCGTCGCCGCCGAGGACGAGGCTGTAGCAGTTCAGGGCGATGTCGATGTCGCTCAGGGGCCGGTTCGCGACCGGGTTCGAGACGAGCACGCCGATGACGTTGTCGCCCGGTGCCCGGCGCATCCGGGCGGCGAGGTCGGCGAAGTACATCACGATGTCGTTCCGCGCGGTCTGGGAGTCGAGCGCGGACTGGTCGGGCCGCTGGGAGCTGAGCGCCGACTGGTTCGCGGCCAGGAGCTGCGCCCGGTCCGCCTCCGGGACACCGAGCAGGTCGCAGATGGTGTTCATCGGCAGGAACTCGGCGATCTCGTGGGCGATGTCGCACTGCCCGGTCTCCAGCAGGCCCTCGAATATCTTCCTGGTGTTGGTCTTGATCCGGTCGGCGAGATAGCTGATGTTCCGCGGGGCGAACGCCTTCGACAGCACGCTCCTCAGCTCGGTGTGCCGGGAGCCGTCGGTGACCGCGAGCATGCGGCCCGCCCCCGAGTCCTGCCCGGCGAGCAGTGCCTGGAGCACGTTTCCCCGCTCCGACGTGAACCGCTTGCTGTCCCGGTACACGCCGACGATGTCCTCGTACCGGGTCAGCATCCAGAACGCCGGGGCCGATCCGTTCTCCGGGTGCAGGTACACCGGCTGCCGGTGGCGCATGGCGTGCCAGATCCGCGACATGTCGTTCTCCACGAACGTCGACGGTTCGGTGAAGTCCAGGGCCGTGAAGTCCGGATGGCCCCCGGGCTCGGACAGAGTCCCGGCTGCGGCGGGGTGACTACTGCTGGCCAACTTTCTCTCCTTGCGCTTCCGTGGTCAGGGGGTCCGTGCCGGTGAGCGTCCACCGCAGGATCACCACAGCCAGCAGCCCGGGCAGGATGCCGGCGCATGCGAAGTACCAATGGGCGGACGCGTTTCCCGCTCCGAGACCGGCCAGCATCATCGACAGTGGGACGAGCGCGAGCGGGCCGAATCCGTCGAAGCTCATGACTCTGCCCCGGACTGTGTCGGGCACGTTGGTCTGCAGGAACGTGAACCAGTAGATGGAGCCCACCGATCCGCAGCAGCCGAGCAGGACCGCGACGGGAAAGAGCACCCACACCGACGGCACGAACGCGATGAGCGTCAGGGGCAGCGCCGCGGCGGTCTGGCTGACGAGGACCCACTTCCGGACGTCCCGCGGAGGGGGCCGCCAGCTCAGCAGCAGCGGACCGGCCAGTTCGCAGACGCCGACCACGGCCAGGAAGGCACCGTGGTCCGAAGCCCCTCCGCCCATGTCGTTCTTGATCACGAACGGCAGGAGCACCATGAGCGGCCCCTCCCGCAGGAACACTCCGAGCGCCGACCACAGGATGATCGTCCACAGCCAGCGCTGCCCGAACAGATAACGGAGCGCCTCGCGGTAGGAGACGTGCTCCCCGGCGGGCCTCTTCCGCCGCTCCCGCCCGGCCGGCCGTCCCGAGGTCACCGCCGACAGGAAACAGAGCGCGACACCGAAGCTGGCCGCGTCCGCCAGGAAGACGGCGACCGGGCTGAACGTGGAGACGACCACGCCCCCCAGCGCCGCACCGACCATGTCCGCCGAGAAGGTACGCATCATCATGCCCAGCGAGTTGGCGAGCCGCAGATCGCTCTCGGGCACGATCTCGGGCACGAAGGTGCTGGTGGCCGGCGCCCTGATGGACGCGCAGGCCCCCAGGACGAACTCGACGGCCACCAGCTTCCACAGCGAGTCCCGGCCGGGCGTGTAGGAGAAAGCCAGCAAGCAGAGGGCGACCAGGCTCACCGCGTACGCCGACATGATGATCGTCCGGCGCGCACAGCGATCGGCGAGGGCCCCGCCCACCAGCAGGCAGGAGATCATTCCGGCCGAGCCCGCGGTGAAGATCACCGCCAGATCGGAGCCGTCGCCCCCCGCCTGGATGGCGACCCACGGCAGAGCGACCATCCACATCCCGTCGCCCACCATGCTGATCACGGCGGCGATGAGGAAATACCGGAAACTCCTGTGCCGCAAAGGCGCGAGCCAAGCGGGCTTCATCGCGCCATCCAGAGCAGCTGGGCCAGCTTCTCGGCTTCTCGTTCGTCCGTCTCGACAAGGGACTTGCCGGAGACGTCCGACTCCGCCTCTTCCCATTCCTTGATGTTCTCGGCCAGTTGGGCGATGGTCCTGTGCTGGAAGATGTCGCGGGGGGTGAGGTGGAGTCCTGTGGTGCGGGCGCGGGCGACGAGTTGGATGGAGGTGATGGAGTCGCCGCCGAGGTCGAAGAAGCTGTCGTCGATGCCGAGGGTGTCGCGGGCGAGGACGTCGCGGAAGATGGCTGCCAGTGTCTCTTCGGTGGGGGTCCGGGGCTGACGGCTGGAGGTGGTGGTGAAGTCGGGTGTGGGGAGGGCGGTGTGGTCGATTTTGCCGTTGGGGGTGAGGGGGAGGGTGTCGAGGGTGATGACGGTG
>DATCQX010000043.1:0-4562 GCA_036569285.1 Streptomyces sp. | reverse complement strand
GCCATGGGTTACACGCTACTCGGTGTACATCGCGTGGTCTGCCCTCGGGGCGGGGAAAAGTCATGACAAAGGTGGAGCCCGGCACTGCCTGCTCGGGGGTTCAAGCAGTGCCGGGTCCGTTTGATCAGGCTAGATGAACTTCGCTAAATGCCGCAATACGGACACTTCGCTCGGATGATCCGTACATCTGTGCCCGCGGACACCACACGGCACGCGCTCTCGATGATGGAGAGCGGGGACGGCGGCGGATAGCCTCACCGGCGTCACCCCCTGTGCACAGCGAGTGAGGACCAGTCGTGCCCCTGCCCTTCCTGACGGCCGACCGCACCTTCGACCAGGTGAACCCGCCGGACGCGGAGGCGCTGCCCTTCGTGGACCGGGAGCGGTGGCGGCGGCCCTACCGTCCCGGGCCCTGGCGGGTCGGGGTGGCGGCCGTCTGGCTGCTCGTCTCGTCGTTCGTGCTGTTCGCGGCGGTGCTCATCGCGCTGACCGACTCCGTGCCGGAGGCGCTCGCGGTGTTCGTGACCGCGAGCGCCGTCATCGCCTGTGCGGTGCGGTTGCTGCGAATGGGGGTGTGGGTGAGCGCGCGGGGGCTTCGGCACGTCGGTTTCCTCGTCACCCGGACTGTCGCGTGGAGTGACGTGAGCGGGGTGCGGACCGTGCGGCAGCCGGTGCGGTGGCTGGGGTTGCCGAGGAGCGTGCGGGGGCAGGCGCTGGTGCTGGAGCGGCGCGGTGTCGAGGGGACGGCCGTGTTGCTGACCAGCCACAACGGTGACTTCCTGGCGCGAGGTGAGGCGTTCGCGCGGGCCTCGGCCACGGTGGAGGCGTGGGTGGCGGAGAACCGCTAGCCGGCTCCCACGGACCCGTCGTGCAGCGCTATCGCCCGCTGCATCGCCTTCCGGGCCCGAGGCGTGTCCCGTGCGTCGTGGTACGCCACCGCCAGCCGGAACCAGTTGCGCCAGTCCTCCGGGGCCGCCTCCGTCTCCGCCTTGCGCTTCTCGAAGACCTCGTCGGCGGAGTCGCGGTCGATGCGGCCGGACGGGGTGCGTTTCAGTTCGTCGACGGGAAGGCCGCCCTCGGCCTCCAGTTTCTCGGCGAGGGCGTTGGCCTTGCGGACGAACTGGGTGTTCTTCCAGAGGAACCAGACGCCGATCACCGGCAGGATCAGGACGGCCACGCCGAAGGTGACCGTCAGGAGGGTGCCGGTCTGGATGAGCATGACGCCACGGCTGCCGACCAGCGCGAAGTAGAAGAGCAGGACGGCGGCCGTGACGGCGTAGGAGAGCTTGGCGCGCATGTCAGCCGAGGTCCAGGAAGTGCTCCAGGCCGAAGGTGAGGCCAGGGGCCGACACCACCCGGCGGGCGCCCAGGAGGACGCCCGGCATGAAGCTGCTGTGGTGCAGGGAGTCGTGCCGGACGGTCAGCGTCTCCCCCTCCCCGCCGAGGAGGACCTCCTGGTGCGCGAGGAGCCCGCGCAGCCGGACCGAGTGGACGGGAACGCCGTCGACGTCGGCGCCGCGCGCGCCGTCCAGGGCCGTCACCGTGGCGTCCGGGGCCGGGGCCGTGCCGGCGGTGCGGCGGGCCTCGGCGATGAGCTGGGCCGTGCGGGTGGCGGTGCCGGAGGGAGCGTCGGCCTTGTTCGGGTGGTGGAGCTCGATGACCTCCACCGACTCGAAATAGGGCGCCGCGATCTGCGCGAACTTCATGGTGAGGATCGCGCCGATGGAGAAGTTCGGGGCGATCAGGACACCGGTCCGCGGGGACTGGGCGAGCCAGCCCTCGAGCTGTGCGAGGCGGTCGTCGGTCCAGCCCGTCGTCCCGACGACGGCGTGGATGCCGTGCCGGACGCAGAAGTCGAGGTTGCCCATCACCGAGGCGGGGGTGGTGAGGTCGACGGCGACCTGGGCGCCGGCCTCGGCCAGCGTCTCCAGTTTGTCGCCGCGGCCGAGGGCGGCCACCAGCTCCATGTCCTCGGCGGCCTCGACGGCTTTGACGGCCTCGGAGCCGATACGGCCCCGGGAGCCGAGGACCGCCACGCGCAGCTTGCTCATGTTCTCGCTTCTTTCAGCCGGTTGGTCAGGCGACGGCGTCGTGCAGACGGGCCGCCTGTTTGTCCTTCAGGGGGCCGATGACCGACAGCGACGGGCGCTGTCCCAGGATGTCGCGGGCCACGGCGCGGACGTCGTCCGGAGTGACCGAGGCGATACGGGAGAGCATGTCGTCCACGGACATCTGGTCGCCCCAGCACAGCTCGCTCTTGCCGATGCGGTTCATCAGGGCGCCGGTGTCCTCCAGGCCGAGGACGGTGGAGCCGCGGAGCTGGCCGATCGCGCGGGTGATCTCGTCGTCCGTGAGGCCGTTGCGGGCGACCTCGTCGAGTTCGTCGCGGCAGATCTTCAGGACGTCGTGGACCTGCGAGGGACGGCAGCCCGCGTACACGCCGAACAGGCCGCAGTCGGCGAACCCGGAGGTGTACGAGTAGACGCTGTACGCCAGCCCCCGCTTCTCGCGGACCTCCTGGAAGAGGCGCGAGGACATGCCGCCGCCGAGGGCGGTGTTGAGCACGCCGAGCGCCCAGCGCCGCTCGTCGGTGCGGGCGAGACCCGGCATGCCGAGGACGACGTGCGCCTGCTCGGTCTTGCGGCCGGTCAGCTCCACGCGCCCGGCGGTGCGGATCGTCCGCTTCCCGTCGCGCGGAGCGATCGGGACGGCGTCGAGGTTCTTGAGGGCGCCCGCCTTCTCGAAGGCCGCGCGGACCTGCCGGACGACCTTGTTGTGGTCGATGTTCCCGGCGGCGGCGACGACCAGGTGGGTGGGGTCGTAGTGCTTCTTGTAGAAGCGGCGGATGCGGTCGGCGGTGAGGGCGTTGACCGTGTCGACCGTGCCGAGGACCGGGCGGCCGAGGGCGTTGTCGCCGAACATCGTGTGCGCGAAGAGGTCGTGGACGCAGTCGCCCGGGTCGTCCTCCGTCATCGCGATCTCTTCGAGGATGGCGCCGCGTTCGACGTCGACGTCCTCCTCCAGGATCAGGGAGCCGGTCAGCATGTCGCAGACGACGTCGATGGCGAGGGGGAGGTCGGTGTCGAGGACGCGTGCGTAGTAGCACGTGTACTCCTTGGCCGTGAACGCGTTCATCTCGCCGCCGACCGCGTCGAGCGCGGCGGAGATGTCGAGGGCGCTGCGCCGGGCCGTCCCCTTGAAGAGCAGGTGCTCCAGGTAGTGGGTCGCGCCGTTCAGGGCCGGGGTCTCGTCGCGGGAGCCGACGTGCGCCCAGATGCCGAAGGTCGCGGAGCGGACGGAGGGGAGGGTCTCGGTGACGATGCGCAGGCCGCCCGGGAGGGTGGTCTTGCGGACGGTACCGATGCCGTTCTCGCCGGTGATCAGGGTTTGGGTACGGGCGACGGCCCGCGCCTTCGAGGAGGCGCGGGCCGTCGTCGCTGAACTGCTCGACGTCACTTGTCGGTGTCGTCCTTCTTGTCGTCGTCGGCCTCTTCGCCCTCGACCACGGGGATCAGGGAGAGCTTGCCGCGGGAGTCGATCTCGGCGATCTCGACCTGGACCTTGGCGCCGACGCCGAGGACGTCCTCGACGTTCTCCACGCGCTTGCCGCCGGCGAGCTTGCGGATCTGCGAGATGTGCAGCAGGCCGTCCTTGCCGGGGAGCAGGGAGACGAACGCGCCGAAGGTGGTCGTCTTGACGACCGTGCCCAGGTAGCGCTCGCCGACCTCCGGCATGGTCGGGTTGGCGATCGAGTTGATCGTGGTGCGGGCGGCCTCGGCGGCCGGGCCGTCGGCGGCACCGATGTAGATGGTGCCGTCGTCCTCGATCGTGATCTCGGCGCCGGTGTCCTCCTGGATCTGGTTGATCATCTTGCCCTTCGGGCCGATGACCTCGCCGATCTTGTCCACGGGGATCTTGACGGTGATGATCCGCGGGGCGTTGGGGGACATCTCGTCCGGCGTGTCGATCGCTTCCATCATCACGTCGAGGATGTGGAGGCGGGCGTCACGGGCCTGCTTGAGGGCGGCGGCCAGGACGGAGGCGGGGATGCCGTCGAGCTTCGTGTCGAGCTGGAGGGCCGTCACGAAGTCCTTGGTGCCGGCGACCTTGAAGTCCATGTCGCCGAAGGCGTCCTCCGCACCGAGGATGTCGGTGAGGGTGACGTAGTGCGTCTCGCCGTCGATGTCCTGGGAGATCAGGCCCATGGCGATACCGGCGACCGGGGCCTTCAGCGGGACACCGGCGTTCAGCAGGGACATCGTGGACGCGCAGACCGAGCCCATGGACGTCGAGCCGTTGGAGCTGAGCGCCTCGGAGACCTGGCGGATCGCGTAGGGGAACTCCTCGCGGGTCGGCAGGACCGGGACGAGGGCGCGCTCGGCGAGGGCGCCGTGGCCGATCTCGCGGCGCTTCGGGGAGCCGACGCGGCCGGTCTCGCCGGTGGAGTACGGCGGGAAGTTGTAGTTGTGCATGTAGCGCTTGCGGGTCACCGGGGAGAGGGTGTCCAGCTGCTGCTCCATGCGGAGCATGTTGAGGGTGGTGACGCCCAGGATCTGGGTCTC